>ONMP01000011.1 GCA_900318935.1 uncultured Actinomycetes bacterium | reverse complement strand
AGACCGGCTCATGGCCTGGCTCGACCGCGTCGAGGACTGGCTCTCCTTCCGTCGCTGGTACATGGGCCACTACCACCGCGACCTGGACCTCGACGAGCGTCACACGATTCTGTACCACCGGCTCGTCAGGATCGGGGAGGCGGCTGGCGGCGTCTGAGGTGCGATCACCGTCATGTAAGGCGAATCGAGCGACAAGAGGGTCTTGTCGGCAGTTACGCGCTACTTGCCATGCTCAATCTCTCCGATGAGCCGCATGGAAAAGCCCGTTGAGAATGCAAGTTTGCTCTGGGTTATGCCCGGCTCCTTGCGCCGCCGCCAGGCATGCGCCGCCACATCTCGTTCCGCACACGTTCCAGCCCGACGCCAACTGCCCCTATTCACCGAACGGATAGTTGCTAAGATACTGTTTGTGCAGGCATCAGACATCGAGGGGGATAACATGCTCGAGCGGAAGAGAGAGGCCAAGGTCGCCTCCGTCCATGATGCGTTGAGGTTTAGCCTGGTTCTAGTCTTGAGCGCTCTCGTGGCATTCGGCGGAGTGCCGGTGGCGCTTGCCCAAGACGGCGAAGCGGCAGCCATCGTCCAAGAACGGGGAACCGAGGAGGGCCAGGGAGCTCTCTCGGATGGGGACGCCACGATCGTCGAAAACGATGCGGCCCCAACAGCGACCGACGACGCCGGTATCGCCACCATTGAGGAAGAGCGAACCGCCGATAACGAGCTCGAAGCCACTACCGAGGAGGCGACTCCCATCGAGTCCGACGAGCAGACCGAGACGGGCGAGGTCGACATCGAGAAAGTCGCATCGCAGGATGCCACCGCAGGCGTCGCGACCGATGAAGCTTCTTTAGAGGCGCAGGCGGACACACAGCTGGAGTTGCCGCTCGACAACGAGTGGCAGACGTTCACGCCGACTGGCAGTTATGATAGGCGTGCGTATACCTTTACCCTCGCGAAGACCTCTCGCGTACGGCTCGAGTTCCAGAACTGGTGGAGTGACCAAGCCCGATGGGGGCTGTACAACGGAGATGGCTACCATTCTTACTTCTCCGAAACCGTTTATGCGAGCTATCCGGGTACGGACACCGTCGTCTGCTATCTCAAGCCAGGGGCCTATCGGCTTGAGGTGTACTCGATGTACAGCGGTTCCGGCTACTTCAAGGTCAGAGGCACGGCGTCAGCCACGAGCTACCCCCTGCGCGACAACGACAAGGCGGAGAAGGCTGTGACCATGAAAAAGGGTACGACGTATAAGGGGCTCTTTACGCTGGGAGATGCGTCGCGGGCTTACTATAAGTTCACCGTCTCTGGCACGAAGAAGGTTAACATCGACGTCCAGCAGCCCGATGCTGACGCCAAGGCAATATCTTCAATTTCCGTACGCGATGACCACGATAATATCAAGGAATCGTGGCGCGATGGAGAGTGGCATTGGTGGCTATTGGCAGACAATGAAAAACTTTCTGCTGGCACATATTACATTGAGGTGACCAGCAATTATTCGGGCAGTGGCCCTTACACGCTCAAGTGGACCGACGGCAGCGAGAGTCTTGATACGGCTTCCGTCGCCGACGCCTCCGTCACGCTCGGGGCCTCCTCATACACCTACAATGGCAAGGCCAAGTCGCCGAGCGTCAGGGTCGTCCTCGGCGGCAAGACGCTCACGAAGGGAACCGACTACACCGTGAGCTACTCCTCCGGCCGCGTCAACGCGGGCACGTACGAGCTCACCGTAAGGGGCATTGGCGCGTACACCGGGAGCAAGTCCGTCTCGTTCACGATAAGGAGGGCCAGCATTAACGGCGTGACCGTCAGCACCATCGGCCCCAGGGCTTACACGGGCAAGCAGATCAAGCCCTCGCCCACGGTCAAGCTCGACGGTCAGACCCTCACGAAGGGCACCGACTACACGCTGAGCTATGGCGCGAACAAGTCCGTCGGCACGGGCGCCGTCACCATCGAGGGCGCGGGCAACTTCACGGGCTCGCTCACAAAGAGGTTCACCATCGTCGACGACACCGCATCCATAGCCTACTACGTGCACCGCCAAACCTACGGCTGGGAGAAGGCCTGGAGCAAGACTGACGGCCAGCAGTCCGGAACCACGGGCGAGGCGAAGCGCCTCGAGGGCATCCGGATCAAGCTGGAAAACCAGCCGACGACCGGCTCCATCCAGTACCGCACGCATATCCAGACCTATGGCTGGGAGGGCGACTGGAAGAGCGATGGCGACATGAGCGGCACCACGGGAGAAGGCAAGCGCCTAGAGGCCATACAGATCAAGCTCACCGGCGCCATGAGCCGCGCATACGACGTCTACTACCGCGTGCACGCGCAGATGCTCGGCTGGATGGGATGGGCAAAGAACGGCGCGAACGCGGGTACGGCGGGGCATGCCTACAGGCTAGAAGCCATCCAGATAGTCCTCGTCCCCAAGGGCGGCGCAGCCCCTGGCGCCACCTACAAGGGCGTGACCCAGAACTACGCGCGCCCGTTTTTGCAGCCCTAGCCAAACAGCCATCTCAGTGGCTTGCGCGCCTTCGCCGTGGGCGGCTAGACCGTGTACGTATTTTCCGGGGCTGCGCTCCCTTGTGTTTGTGTACGGTTTTGGGCACGTTCGTCCACAGCAGCAAAAGAGGTCTCACGTTCGAGCAGGTCAGATGGGGTGTTTGGGGTGCCCCATAGGTGCCCGGCGGGCAGTCACTGCAAAACCGCGCAGCCTGGCGAAAAGCGTCACTTTTCTCATGCCGACATGCGCGAGCTGAGATGCGACGTCACGAGCGCGGGCGGCATCGCCATGAGGAGCCCCCGCGTCGACGTGCTCGTCGTCTCGGACGACGGCGCCGTCGTCGACCTCGAGGCGCAGCGGGAGCGCGTCAACGTGGACAACAAGGTCCTCTTCTACGCGTCGAAGCTGCTGTGCGAGCACACGCCCAAGGGCGGCCCGAGGGACTACGGCAGGCTGTCCCAGGTGATCGTCATAATGCTCGTCGAGGGGTGGGCGCGCTTCGGGGGGCAGGCGTTCCTGCACGTCGGGCGCGTCCGCTGGAAGTCGGAGGACGGGATCGAGGACGGCAGCGACCGCGTCCTCCACGTCGTCGTCGAGCTAGACAAGGTGGCGAAGCGCTATACTGTGGATGACGGGGAGCTGGCCGCCAGCGAGGGCCTGGCGTGGCTCTACTTCCTGGCAAAGGGCTACCGGGAGGACGACATGGAAGAGGTCATGAGGTGCTTCCCCGACATCCGGGAGTTCGCCGAGCACTACAAGATCGCCCTGGGCGATCCGGACCTGAAGCGCACCTACGAGAGGTACTGCGAGGCGAGGACGGAGTACAACGACATCATCCGCGAGGCAAAGCTCCGGGCGCGCGGGCAGGGCCGCAAGCAGGGCCTGGAGGACGGTCGCAAGCAGGGCCTGGAGGACGGCCGCAAGCAGGGCGCCGAGGCAAACCTCCTGGAGAACGCGAGGAGCATCATGGAGGCGCTGCACTTTACCGCCCAGCAGGCGCTCGACCTCCTCAAGGTGCCGGAGGCCGATCAGCCCCGCCTCATGGAGCTGCTGTAGCGAGCGGGGAGGCACGAGATGGAGCTGCGTCTCGCTAACTGCTGGCGACAAGCAGTGGATCGCGACCGTTCTCCCTAAGGTATCGGGCCATGACGATAGGCTCGATGATGATTTTGATGGAGACCATCGAGGTGAGCGGTAACCCGATTCAGTAGGTGAACTCTAAAGGTTTAGAGTTGCGTTACTACATGGTGCGGATCCCGAGGTACAGGAAGGAGATCCCGTGCGGCGAGGTGGAGGCGCGAGGCATACCGAGGAGGCAGGTCGAGGCCAAGAACGGAGTGGAGCTGACGGGATGGCGCGTTGGCGAGGGATCACATACATGCGTGGGAGCGGGAGTGCCAAATCGGGGCGAGATAAGTACGGGAAATTGTGGCTCAAGCCCAAAACCTGTGGGTGGGGTCTTGCTTTTGGCATTTCCGGACTTCCGCTGTGATTGGCGACCACGTGTCGCGTTCCTTGGGTTTTGCGCTGGCGTGGCGGTTTTCCTCGAGATCGACGTCCGTGTGGCCAGATTCCTCGTGATTGGCGTTCCCGTGGCAAGAATCGCCACGGGAACGCCAATCAGAAGGTAAAAAACCACACCAACGTCAAATCCACGGAACGCGGACCACGGCAACGTCGATCCCATGGAACATCCCGCGGAGCCGGACGGACGGTTCCTCTGCGGCTCGAGCATTTGTTGCGTTGTGGAATATAAACGCCCAACGTTGGCCCATGTACGGCTGCCAATCCATAGGTTTTGGGACTGAACCAAAGAAAACTGCAAAAACATTGTCCGCCATCTTGGCAGGGCTCAACGGAGAGCGTATCCGGTCAGCTATCCGGAAATGAGCGCCGACTGGTCCACGAGGAGTTGCCCCGCGAGTGCCCGCGCAAGTGCATATCGCGTGTATGGCGGCTGATGCGCCTCAATCCGTGGACATAGCTGCTATAATACATCTAAAGGAAAGCACGTTTTCCTCAGCCGCCGCAAGGCAGCACCACACCACTTGCTCCGGGCCTCGCGTCGCGCACGGTCGTCCGCCAAGGGGACTGCATACGTCTTTTCCAGTGTCGTTGCGCAATGGCGGGGCGAAGCCTTGGCACGATTCGCGTTGCGACCCAGAGGAGGCCTCATGAAGAAGCCCGATTGGTACGTTATACAAGTCGAGACCGGTCGCGAGCGAGTCGCGTGCGAGACCATCCTGCGGACGTGTGAGCACATGCGCGCGTCGAGTAAGGAGGGTGAGTCAACCCTGCGAGAGTGCTTCGCGCCGCGCTACGTCACGCAGGTCAAACTCCACGGCGAGTTCGTAGACGAAGAGCGGCTGCTCTTGCCGGGATACGTGATTGCGGTCACGGAGCATCCATGGGAGCTCGCGCGCATTCTGCGTGCCGCTCCGGGCTTCATGCGCATCCTTACCATGGGAAAGACGTTTGCGCCTCTGAGCGACGACGACAGATCTTGGATCGAGCGGTGGACCCGAGAGGGTGATCGCACCATTCCTATGAGCATTGCCTACAAAATCGGTGACACAGTGGTGGTGAAGGAGGGTCCTCTTAAGGGCAACGAAGGCATAATCACGCGTATCCGTCGCAGAAAGAGCCTCGCAGAGCTAGAGATACACGCGGGCCAGCTCACCATCCACACGACGGTGGGACTGGCGGTGCTGCCTGAGCCGGCGGGATAAAAAGTCCCGGCTTGCAACGTGCTGTAAACGGACGCAGGAGATGACGCGTGTCGCAGGCGCGGGGTGCAGAAATGCCGAGAAGATTTGCTTTTAAGTGGTGGGCAGGTATTCGCGGAGATTTTGGATGCGTGGTATTATGTCGTCGAGAGCACGAACATCCTGGAGTAAGATTCGAGCCTGCGGTTGCATATGCAAGGTATACTGCACTGTCCGACCATGTTTTGCCAATTAGCGCTGGTTATCATAAATGTGTAAAGCTGCTGCAACAGAAGGTCCGCTCTGTGGCTGTGAGGTCATGTCAAGCATACAAAAGACAAGAGGTACCAGCTATTCCTGAGAATTCAACTGGACGAAAGAGGGTTCAACCAAAGTGAATCTAGCGTTATCGCTCAAGGAAAACAGTACGCGGGACAGCCTCTCACCCCATGCCCTTGTGATATGGTATGAGAGATACGCGTGCTGTCCTAATCGTTTATTAAAGCCAACAGTGCATATAACTGGATTCTTAGCTGATCGTTGTTGTCATCTGCGTCGTGCTTGGATTGATTAGGGATTTTAAAGAGGGACTGCAAGGAAATGAAACGGAACACGACGATTGATATCTTACGAGGAATCGCCTTTCTTTTGGTACTGCTTGGACATTCTTTCCCAGATTCTGCTTATGAGTTTGTGTCGCCCTTTACGGAGTTTTTTCATGAGTGTATTTACAGCTTCCATATGCCTCTTTTCTTTGTAATATCTGGATACTGCATGCATCATATACTCATGAATGACAACCTAGATTTAAGAAACGAAGTTTGGAAGCGAATACTCAGGCTTCTTGTTCCTTACTATTTCTGGTCTCTGATCGCAATCATTCCCAAATTGGCGTTTGCATCCTTTATGTATTTGCCTTTTGAATGGAGGCAGGTTCCCCTAATACTTTTGGGGGACAGCCCGAGTGGAACACTCTGGTACGTGTGGACTCTGTTTATCTTGAATATCGCTTTTTGTTAATTAGTAGGATTAATCGGAGCCTTCGAGCGTGGTTTACCATTGGGGTTTTAATGGCAGTCATTTCATCGATATTTATCGTGCCATACTTTGGAAATGCACTTCGGTACTCAATATGGCTCGTGGTTGGGGTTGGCCTTGCTGAAAATTGGAACAAAGTTATTGCGTTTCTGCGTACGCACAAAGCCGCAATTTGCGCTGCGCTATTTTTGTCTTTAAACGCTGGATTAGTAGTGGTATTGCTCTACTGTGATTATGGTGGGCTAGTTAAGAGCAATGCGATTAGCTCATTACTCTGCTTGCTCTCCTTGCTTGCCATTTCCGATCGCATAGCAAATGAAGATAGAATGGCAACCAGTGCTCTACTGGAAGCTTCAAGGTACAGTTTTAGCATTTATCTACTGAGTCCATGGGTGCAGGTTGCAGTCAGGGTCTTCCTTTATACAAAATTAGGTGTTCCTTACATCATTTGTATGTTGCTCATGTTTTTGCTTGGATTTGCGATACCATATGTATTTCTTAAAGCAATTGAATTGTCCAGCTTGGGAGAGAATAAAACCGCGAGATACATCCTCGGCCTTTAAGTGCGGGCTGTATACTCTGCATGGGAAGGAAAGAAGGTGACCGGATTGGCAATCGCGGAGGCTCCGATTAATAACTCGTTGGAGGACGTAGAATGCAATAGCGAATCCCAAGGGTATAAGCCGAGTCCCGAGCGGCTCGCGAGGCGCAAGCTTGTTGACCGCGAAAACATGCAGGCGGTCTACGACGCGAAGCCCGCGCTGTACAAGAAGGCAAAGCGTGTGGCGGACGTGGTGCTCTCGGCTGGAGCGCTCGTCGCATTGTCGCCCGTGATGCTGGGGACAGCTATTGCTATCGTCGTTGAGGATGGCCGACCTATCATCTATGCTGCGCCGCGCGAGGGTAAGGACGGCAAGCCGTTCAAGATGTACAAGTTCCGCAGCATGTACCGCGACGCGGAATCCAAGCTGCAGGAGCTTCTGGCCCAAAACGAGCAGACTGGTCCGGCGTTCAAGATTAAGGATGACCCGCGCATCACTCGCGTGGGCAACTTTATCCGCAAGACCAGCATTGACGAGCTCCCACAGCTCGTGAACATTATCAAGGGTGAGATGTCCATCGTCGGCCCGCGCGCTATCCAGAAGACCCAAGAGTACACCGAGCACGAGGCTCAGAGGCTTGTCGTGCAGCCTGGTCTCACCTGTTACTGGCAGGTGTCGGGTCGCGCGAACGTGAGCTGGGACGAGTGGGTGGAACTCGACTTGGATTACATCCAGGACATGTCTGTGTGGGCTGACATCAGGCTGATTGCGAAGACCTTCGGGGTCGTGCTCAAGGGGACGGGGAGCTACTAGGATGGCGGGACAAGCTTCCGTTGACGTTAGCATTGTCGTTCCGGCGTATAATGTGAGTCCATACCTCGATCAGTTCTTCTCCTGCTTGGGGAACCAGACCTACCAAGGGTTCCTTGTTGTCCTAGTCGATGACCGGGGAACTGATGATACATATGAGCATGCGAAGCGGGCAGGAGCTTTCCTCGGAGATCGTTTGGTTCTGCTGCGAAATGAGCGAAACCTCGGGCTCAGTGGCGCGCGCAATGCCGGTCTTGAATGGGTGGAGGCACATCCGACCGAGTACGTGACTTTCCTTGATCCCGATGACTGGTTTGAGGCCGATTACCTTAGCGACCTCTATAGCGCTGCTGTGGAGTTTGACGCCGATCTTAGCATTTCGGGGATTGTGCGTTACGAGGACGGCTCGGGGAAGGTTCTATCTACGGAAATGGTCAGTTATTCTGACGAGTTGTTTCCGGATTCTTCTCTCTGTGATGACCTTGCATTTATAAATCCCTGCGCCTATGCTAAACTGTACCGTCTCGACGGGGTGCGGGGTGTAAGGTTCCGCGAGATCAAGCGATCGGAAGACACCTGTTGGCTGTTTGAAAGCCTTCCCGGTCTCAAATCAGTCAAATTCACGAATAATGCGCTCTATCATTATCGCGTAAGGGCGGATTCGCTCACGGGCGAGATGGACAATGCTAAGTATGAATCTATGCATGAGCATTTTGCCAAGCTATTGCCCAAGTTTTCGAGAGGTGCGCATGCCCCATACCGCGAAATGTTCGAGTGCCAAGTGTTCATACGTAGCTCGGTTGGTGGCGTCATGAGGCTGGCATTTACTGACATGAAGAACGCTCTTTTGCTTGCGCGGGGCGAACGTCGCTGGCTGGAAACCGTGATGCCGTCATGGCGTCGTAACAAGTACTTGAGCTTCGGCAAATGGGCTCCGAGATCAAAAAAGCAGCTTGCACTTCGCCTGAGCGCTCAGATGTATCGCGTTCACGCCTTTGTATTAGTCATTTTTGCGTACTACCTCGTGTCGAACGTGATGAAGAGAGAGGTGAGAGCATGAGCCTCTCCGACCACGTGAACGCTGACGTTCGTCTGGCCGTGAAGGCGAGCAGGGTAGGCAGCGCGGTCACGTTCGCCGCTAAGCATCGCCTGTTTATCGAGAGAAGAAGGCACCGCTTGCTGAGATCGTTCGACAACGCTACCTCGGACGCGGACCCGTACGGTCTCAGCGACTACCGAGGCACTCACGTTGGAGAGACCTGTATCGTGGTCGGTAACGGGCCGAGCGTCACCCCATGCGACCTAGATGCCGTGATGGACAGTGGCATCCCCAGCTTCGGTGCGAACCGTGTCAGTGACCTGTTCGAAAGCTCCCGTTGGAGACCCACCTACCTGTGCGCGATGGAGCACGGCTTCCTGAACAAGGCAGATGGGAGAGAGGGAATTGCCGAGTTTGTTCGGTCGCTCGACGGCACGGGGGTCGGACATGTGTTCCTGAACGAGGAGCACATCCCTGGCATGGGAGGGTACAAATCAAACCTCGTCTCGTTCGTCAGATGCCCCCTGTCGCCACTTTACTCCACCTGCCTGATGCCCTTCTCCGACGATGCCAGGTCCTATGTCGCGGACCTCGGAAGCGTCACCCACTTCTCGATCCAGCTGGCGTGCTTCATGGGCTTTGCTACCATATACCTGCTGGGGGTCGACAACACGTATAGGAAGTATATGGGACTTGATGGCATGTTTCACGTGGAGAACGAGAGACCGAGCCATGCAGCCGGGATTTCGGCCGTGGCAGATGACACGGCAGCCGAGAGGGTGCCACGCAGCGCCTTTGAGGCATACCGGATGGGGGGCTTTGCGGACATGCGCAAGGCCGATATCGGGTACCTTATGTGCAAGGAGTGGGCCGCCGCCCACGATGTGAAGATATACAACGCGACGCGTGGAGGCGCGCTCGAGGTGTTCGAGCGCGTGGACCTCGACGAAGTCCTCGAGTTATTCAAGGAGGGTTCATGACTGACCAAGAGCTTATACAACGAGGCGAGGACGTCATCCGTCAGGAGGCGGGGGTGCTCGACGAGCTTGCCTCCTCCTTGGGTGATACGTTCGCCCAAGTGGCCCGTGAGATAGACGCGTGCGTGGGTAAGGTCGCCTTCGTGGGAATGGGCAAACCCGGTCGCGTCAACGGCAAGGTTGCCGCCACGTTCTGTTCTCTGGGAATTCCAAGCTTCGTGCTGCATCCCGGAGAGGCCATGCACGGTGACCTCGGCGTACTTCAGGCGGAAGACCTTGTCATCGTCGTCTCGTACAGCGGGGAGAGCGACGAGGTCACCACTATCCTGCCTCTCGTAAAGAGGTACGCGAAGCGGCTCGTTGCCGTGACGGGCAACTCCTCCTCGACCCTTGCAAAGTCCGCAGACATCACAATGGTCTTCCCGAAGTTTCAGGAGGCCGACGGTCTAGGCCTTGCGCCTACCTCAAGCACGACGGCATGGCTAGCGCTCGCCGACGCATGGGCGGTGGCCGTGAGCTCTTCGCGGGGCTTCGCGCGCGAGGACTTCGGGGGCTACCACCCCGCCGGCGCGCTCGGCAAGAAACTCCTCTTCTCAGTCGACCGCCTCATGGCGACGGGCGCCGCGAACGCCGTGGTGGACATCCACGCCACGCTCACTGACGCCATCAACGAGATATCAGCCAAAGGACTGGGAATGACGTGCGTCACGGGGCCGGACGGAACGCTCGCCGGAGTCGTCACGGATGGCGACCTGAGGCGCCTGCTCGCGCGTAGGGTCAACGTGTATGGGTACTATGTTGAGCGCGTCATGACGGTGAGCCCGGTGACGGTGACGGCGGGCACCATGGCCATCGACGCGCTCAGGCTCATGCGTGAGCGCAACGTGAGCTGCCTGCCCGTGCTCAGGGAGGACGGCACCGTCGCGGGCACGGTGCTGCTGCACGCCATCATCGACGCGGGAATCGTTCCGGAGGACTAGCCATGAGGACAGGCAAGGACATGTGGGTGGTGGCGCTGGTGCCCGTGAAGCTGAACTCCCAGCGCGTGCCCCACAAGAACGTACGTGACCTCGGTGGGCATCCGCTCCTGTGGCACGTGTGCAACACGCTGGCCCGGGCCGAGGGGATCGACGAGGTCTGCGTGTACTGCAGCTCCGAGGAGGTAGAGCGCTATCTGCCCGATGGCGCGACCTTCGTGCAGAGGCCGGAATGGCTAGACGCCGACGAGGTTAAGGGCGCCCAGATCTACGGGGAGTTCATGTCCCAGGTGGACGCGGACGCGTACGTGCTCGCGCACACCACGTCTCCGTTCCTTTCCAGGGAGTCGGTGGAGCGAGGCGTCGAGGCCATACGCTCGGGCGAGCACGACTCAGCCTTCACGGCGCAGCGCGTGCAGACGTTCTGCTGGTTCCGGGGCGAGCCTCTCAACTACGATCTCGCGGACGTGCCGAGGACGCAGGACATGGAGCCCGTCTGGGTCGAGACGAGCGGCTTCTACATGTTCCGCAGAGAGCTCTTCCTCGAGGAGGGCAGGAGGATCGGGCACGACCCCCTCATCGTGGAGGTGAGTCCGATCGAGGCCGTCGATATCGACGAGCCCCAGGACTTCGAGCTGGCCGAGGCAATAGCGGCCTCCAGGACGAAAGGTGTTGACTGACATGGCGGACCACATGCTGCTCCTTGCGGGGCCATGCTCCATGGAGTCGCGCGAGGTGTGCTTCGAGGCCGCCGAGGCGATGTGTGCAGTCGCGGAGGAGCACGGCCTCGACTACTACTACAAGACGAGCTTCGACAAGGCGAACCGTACCTCGCTCTCGTCGTGGCGTGGCCTTGGCATGGAACGGGGTCTGGAAGTCTTGGCTGAGGTCAAGGAGCGCTTCGGCTGCAAGGTCGTGACCGACATACACGAGCCCTGGCAGGCCGAGAGGGCCGCCGAGGTCGTCGACATGCTGCAGATTCCGGCATTCCTCTCACGCCAGACGGACCTGCTCGTCGCCGCCGCGAAGACCGGCCTCCCCGTGAACGTCAAGAAGGCGCAGTTCATGGCCCCTCTCGACATGCGCCATGTGGTGGGCAAGCTGGAGGAGGCCGGGTGCGAGAGGATATACCTCTGCGAGAGGGGCGCGTGCCTGGGATACAACAACCTCGTCGTGGACATGCGCTCGATACCCGAGATGAGGTCCCTGGGGCATCCCGTCGTGTTCGACGCGACGCACAGCGTGCAGCGCCCGAGCGCCGGCGACGGAGTTTCCGGGGGAGACCGTACGATGGTCCGCACGCTCGCGCTCGCGGCGGCAGCGGCGGGAGCCGACGGCTTCTTCTTCGAGACACACCCCAATCCCGACAAGGCGCTATGCGACGGGCCGAACATGCTGCCGCTCTCCGAGATGGACCGAATGGTCACCGACATCCTCGCCGTGCGTGCGGCGTTGGGGTACGAGTCGTGAGCGATCGGAGTAAGCGTCGAATCAGGGTCCTCGCCATGGACGTGGACGGCACGCTCACGGACGGGAGGATCTACATGGGTCCCGACGGCGAGGTCTTCAAGTCGTTTGACGTGAGGGACGGCTACGCCATAGCGAACATGCTGCCCGAGATGGGGATTGTCCCCGTCATTATCACGGCGAGAAGCAGCGCCATCGTCGAGAGGCGCTGCGAGGAGCTGGGGATAACGCACCTATATCAGGGTGTCTCCGACAAGCTCGCAAAGCTCCGCGAGGTATGCGCTGATATGGGCGTTGGCCTCTCTGAGGTCTGCTACGTGGGGGACGACCTGAACGACTTGGAGTGCATGAGGGCCGTGGCGATTGAAGGTGGGATTGCGGCATGTCCTTCAAATTCAATAGAGGAGGTTCGCAAAGCGTGCAATGTCATAACTGGGCATTCAGGTGGCAATGGTGCCGTACGTGAAGTGGCTGAGAGAATCATAAGCCTTTTCTGAGTTAATGTCGCTGTTCTCTCTTCTAGCTAAAACGAGGATGAATCATCCTTCTTATGAAATAGGAAAATAATGGTTAAGCTAAAGTATATTCTTCCTCATGAATCTGGTTTTAAAAGAAAGCAATCCGGTGTTCTAACAAAAGTGGATGGGCAAGTTGCTGCTTTTAATAATGCGGGGCTTTGTTGTGATTTAGAGGGATGTTCCTGTGATGGATTATGGAATATTATTTCGAGACTGCCCTTTGTGTCTGACGGACTAAATTGGGATCGCATAGATGTCAATGGAATAGATGCATTATATATACGCAAGCCCTGGATTACAAAACAGTTCATCACTTGGCTCAAAGAAATAAGAGAGGTGAATTCGAGAATAATTATCATTTTGGAGGTGCCTACCTATCCTTATGATAAAGAAAATATAACTAATTGGCGAAGAGTGCCGTTATTGTTGAAAGATGCGATGCACCGTAATCAATTGAAGCTATATGTAGATAGGATAGCAGACTTATCGGGAGCAAATAAAATATTCGAAATACAAACATTATCAATTTATAATGGGATAGATTTGGATGAATTACCTGTCCGAACACCAGCCATGCATCATTCGGAAATGCACATATTGTGCATCGCGGTATTTGCTGTATGGCATGGAATCGACAGAGTTCTTAACGGGCTAGCAGCATATCACGTTGCGAATAAAGGTCGAAAAATAGTCTTGCACCTTGTCGGCGAGGGACCCTCATCGAATTCATTGCGGCGTCAGTGCAAGCGACTAGCGCTTGGTGACAGTGTTGTATTCCATGGAAAAATGTCAAGCGATGAATTTGCGCCTATTTATGACGAGTGTGATATAGCAATTGAGTGTTTGGCAAATTTCAGAAAAGATATCACCCTTTCTTCGTCTTTAAAAAGCCGTGAGTACCTTGCTAAGGGTATGCCATTCATATATTCAGGCATTATCGACGTGTTCCGAGATGAGCCAGTTGATTTCTGCCTGCAAGTACCCTCTGATGAGTCACCCATAGACATGCAGCAAGTCATCGACTTCAGGGACAGACTCTATGGCAAAGAGAGTCCCGAAGAGCTTACACAAAGAATCAGGGCCTATGCTGAGCGGCACATCTCGATGGACGCCGCAATGAAGCCGGTCATCGACTACCTCAAGGAGGAGTGCAATGGATAGGAACGAATTGCGGGATCTCGTCTGTGGCACCGTTGGCCTCGGCTACGTGGGCCTGCCGCTCGCAGTCGAGAAGGCAAAGGCGGGGTTCAGGACCATCGGATTCGAGATCAGCAAGGAGAAGTGCGACCTCGTGAACGCCGGCCACAACTACATCGGCGACGTGGTGGACTCCGACCTCAAGGGGCTCGTGGAGTCCGGAATGCTCGAGGCGACCACGGACTTCTCGCGCGTCGCCGAGTGCGGGTTCGTCGCCATCTGCGTGCCGACGCCCCTCGACGAGCACCAGCAGCCGGACACCTCCTTCATGGAGGCAGCCACGCGCTCAGTTGCGCCTTACGTGCGTCCCGGCACCATGGTCGTGATGGAGTCCACCACCTACCCCGGCACCACCGAGGAGCTCATACGGCCGATCCTGGAGGAGGGGTCGGGCCTTCCCTGCGGCACGGCGGACGGCTTCTTCCTGGGCTTCTCGCCCGAGCGCGTGGACCCCGGCAACAAGCTCTACAAGACCAAGAACACGCCCAAGGTGGTCGGCGCCATAGGCGAGGAGGCCCTAGAGCGCATAGCTTCCGTATATGAGGCAATCCTCGACGCGCCGGTCAAGCGCGTCTCCAGCCCGGCCGTGGCCGAGATGGAGAAGATCCTCGAGAACACCTACCGCAACGTGAACATCGGCCTCGTGAACGAGATCGGGCGCCTCTGCAACGAGATGGGCATCTCCGTGTGGGAGGTCATCGAGGCGGCCTCGACCAAGCCCTACGGCTTCACGCCGTTCTACCCCGGCCCCGGCCTCGGCGGCCACTGCATCCCGCTCGACCCCTACTACCTCTCCTGGAAGGCCCGCGAGTACGGCTTCCACACGACGCTGATCGAGAACTCCATGGTCATCAACGACGGCCAGCCCGAGTACTGCGTGGAGAGGGCCATGGAGATCCTGAACCGCCACGGCAAAGCAATGAACGGCTCTAAGGTACTTGTGCTCGGCGTCGCCTACAAGCAGGACATCGACGACTACCGCGAGAGCCCGGCGCTGCGTGTCATCGAGCGCCTCGAGGAGAAGGGTTCGGACGTCACCTACTTCGATCCTTGGGTCCGGAGCTACTGGTACAAGGGCGAGACGCGCAAGTCAATACCGGAGCTCACGGCCGAGGCGCTAGAGTCCGCCGACCTCGTGATGGTCACCTGCATGCACACGAACGTCGACTACGAGTTCGTGCAGCAGCACGCCAAGGCCGTCTTCGACACGAAGAACGCCATGAAGGCAGTCGCCGACCGCGAGAACATCGAGGTGCTGTAGATGAAGTACGCGCTCATCGGCTGCGGCCGCATAGCCACCAACCACATGCTCGCCGTCGAGAGGAACGGCCTCGAGCTCGTCGCGGTATGCGACGTGAGGCCCGAGGCGATGGAGGCGATCCTCGCAAAGCATGGTCTCGAGGGGGACGGGTCGATCGCACGCTACGCCGACCACAAGTCGCTCCTCGCCGAGCACCCCGAGCTCGAGCTCGTGGCCATCGCCACCGAGAGCGGCGAGCACGCACACATCGCGCTCGACTGCATCGACGCCGGCGTTAACGTGATAGTCGAGAAGCCTATCGCCATGTCTATGGCGGACGCCGACGAGATCATCCGCCGCTCGAGGGAGAGGGGCGTCAGGGTCTCGGCATGCCACCAGAACCGCTTCAACGTGGCGGTGCAGCGCACCCGTAAGGCCCTCGAGGCCGGGCGCTTCGGCAGGCTCTCCCACGGCTCCATCCACGTGAGGTGGAACCGCAACCGAGGCTACTACGACCAGGCGCCCTGGAGGGGGACCTGGGCGCAGGACGGCGGCTGCCTCATGAACCAGTGCATACACGGCATCGACCTCCTGCGCTGGATGATGGGCGACGAGGCAGTGGAGGTCTATGGCGCTACCCGCCAGCGCTTCCACGACTGGCTCGACGCAGAGGACGTCGGCATGGCCGTGGTCAAGTTCGCCTCCGGAGCCGTGGCAACCGTCGAGGGCACGGTGAACGTCTACCCCAGGAACCTCGAGGAGACGCTCTACCTGTTCGGCGAGACGGGCACCGTGAAGGTGGGCGGCACGTCCACCAACGACCTCGACGTCTGGGACTTCGCGGACGAGGAGGAGGGCGACGAGGAGAGCCGCGGCCTCAGGGAGGCGACCTCCAACGTGTACGGCAACGGCCACACGGCCCTCTACGCCGACGTGGTCGACGCGATCGAGACCAGGCGCGACCCCTACGTGGACGCCGTCGCGGGCCGCAACGCGCTAGAGATCGTGCTCGCCATCTACAAGAGCCAGAGGACCGGCGAGCCCGTGAGGCTCCCGCTCGAGGACTTCTCGACCCTCGACATGGAGGGCGAGTTCTGATGCCGACAGACAAGCCTTACTTCGTCCACGAGAGCTCCTACGTAGACGAGGGGGCCGAGATCGGCGAGGGCACCCGCGTGTGGCACTTCTGCCACGTCCAGTCCGGCGCCCGGATAGGGAGGGGCTGCAGCCTCGGCCAGAACGTAAACGTGTCGAACAACGTGACCATGGGCGACGGCTGCAAGCTGCAGAACAACGTGTCGCTCTACGAGGGCGTCGAGCTGGAGGACCACGTGTTCTGCGGCCCGTCGTGCGTGTTCACCAACGACCTGACGCCGCGCGCGATGTACCCGAAGGGGCGCGCGGGCTACCTCAGGACGCTCGTGAGGGAGGGCGCCTCGATAGGGGCGAACGCGACCATAGTGTGTGGCCACACGGTGGGCAGGTGGGCGCTCGTGGGTGCAGGTGCGGTCGTCACGACCGACGTCCCGGACCACGCCCTCATGCTCGGCGTGCCCGCCAGGCGCGCCGGCTGGGCGTGCGAGTGCGGGGCGGTCCTGCCCGACGCGCTCGCGTGCGAGCGCTGCAGGAGAAGGTACGAGGAGGCCGAGTCCGGCCTCGTGGAGGTGTAGCGACCATGGAGTTCCGTGACCTGAGGGCCCAGTACGCAGCCATGCGAGAGGAGATGGACGAGGCGATCCTCTCGGCGGTCGCCGCGGGCAGGTTCATAGGCGGCGGCCCCGTCGCCGGACTGGAGCGGAGACTCGCCGACTATGTGGGGGTCAGGCACTGCGTGGCCTGCGCCAACGGCACCGACGCCCTGCAGCTCGCGCTCATGGCGTGGGGGGTTGGGCCGGGCGACGCCGTGTTCGTGCCCGACTTCACGTTCTTCTCGACCGGCGAGGTGGTCGCTGCCATCGGCGCGACGCCCGTCTTCGTGGACGTGCTCGAGGGCACGTACAACATTGACCCCGAGTCGCTAGAGAATGCCTACGACTACGTCACGAAGCACACGGGCTTCAGGCCCAGGGCCGCGATCCCCGTCGACCTCTTCGGGCAGCCGGCGGACTACGGCCGCATCCTGCCGCTCTGCGACGACCTCGGGCTGCTCGTGCTCGAGGACGGCGCGCAGGGCTTCGGCGGGGCGATCGGCAACAAGCGCGCCTGCTCCTTCGGAGACATAGCCACGACGAGCTTCTTCCCCGCGAAGCCCCTCGGCTGCTACGGGGACGGCGGCGCGGTGTTCACCGACGACGACGGGTGGGCGGAGCTCATCCACAGCTACGCGGTGCACGGCAAGGGGTCCATGAAGTACGACAACGTGCGCGTGGGCATGAACAGCAGGCTGGACACGATACAGGCCGCCATCCTCGGCGTGAAGCTCACGGCCTTCGAGGACCACGAGGTGGCGGACGTCAACGAGCGCGCGAGGTGGTACGACGAGTCGCTCGCGGGATCGGGCCTCGCGCTGCCCAGGGTCCCGGAGGGATTCCTCTCCTCCTGGGCCCAGTACACGGTGCGCCTGCCGGAGGGCGCTGACCGCGACGCGTTGCAGGTGCGCCTCCGAGAGGAGGGCATCCCAACCATGGTGTACTACCCCAAGCCAATGCACGAGCAGCTGGCATTCGGGGAGGCAGCGCTCGCGCCGGACAGGTGTCCGGTCACCAAGAGACTCTGTAAAAGCGTACTGAGCCTACCGATGGGTCCCTATCTTTCGGAGGAAGATGCCAGAAAAGTCGTAGAGACTATAGCTAGCTGCGTGTAGAAATATGAAGTTGAGGCGCCAAAAATCGACCAATGTTGGCTCATTGCCGCACCTTGAGCCATTCGATTGGCTATTATTGTTTTTTATTAACACGACTATGCTGCGAATTAGTGTCGCATATACTATCGGTCCTGCTGCTGCGAGTTTCTTATATAGGGTAATTGCCGTTGTGCTTGCAATTGCTATCACAAAGCATGCTTTGAAATCACGTAATGTAATAGACCTTATCCTAATTGTTGGTCTTTATCTAATTGCAGTTATGATTTCAATTGCTATGAATCCTCGGCTGGAGTCAATACTAGGAGTTACGCTTAGTAAGTTCCTAACATGTCTTGGAGGGTACTATCTGTTCTCTCAGTGCGATATCTCTCGTTCACTTGACAGGATGACACCATACTGCGCAATACTTATTCTGCCGTATTGTGCGCTAATCCTCAGTTCAACATCGATTGATCATTATAACAACTCTGAGTATTTTGGAATATCTTACGGTATAGTATTGCAAGTGTGTCTTCTGCTCTTAAATAATAAGCATAACATAATTATACTATTATCAGGTATATTAGGTACATGTGTTATAATTTTTGCTGGTGCTCGCGGTGCTTTCCTGTGTGTTGTGGTCGCCGCTGCCCTTGCTCTCGTATTTGATTTGCTGAAGGCTGGAAGGCATGGGCGAGTCTTATACATTTTAGCCACTATGGTAGTTGCCGCGATGATAATATCCCTCTCTGACGAGATGATGGTTTGGTTGCAGAACCTTATGCCTGAGTCAAGAACTCTCGCACGACTCACTTCAGAGAACTATGGATACGACTCCTCTCGGCTAACAATGTACCAGACACTCTGGGATGCTATCGCACGAGACCCATTTCAGTATCGTGGGGTTCTCAGTGACAGGCTTGTGGGGGCTAACGTGTGGTCACATGTGATGCTTAGTGGTGACGGTAGCCTGGCAGGAACGTACGCACATAACATATTCTTCGAAGTGCTATATCAGAACGGCGTATTGCTCGGTAGCTTAATACTCGTAGGGCTTATATACGGTCTTGTTCATGCGTATCGGTTCGCCAATTCTAAAGAGGGGAGCCAAGAACTAAGACTTCTTGCAATTCTTTTAGGGTGTGGAATTGCGCAACTCATGGTTTCTAGCTCGTACCTCATTAATATGCATTTCTGGTACCTTTTGGGCTATGTCGCGAGCACGTTCCGATGGTCAGAAAGAGAGTCGAATGGCCAGGATCGACACTTGTTGCGTAAGATGCATAGCAGTTTAGGTGACATTTCCGAATGAACAGCATAAAATATAGGGCCAATCTAGCGTTGAGGTCTCTACGGGGAAAAGGGGCGCTGGACATTCTTGGGGGCAGCTTCCTGATGAAGGGAGCGGCCTTCCTCGGGTCCATCGTGCTGGTCAAGGTCATGTCCAAGGACGATTACGGCGTTCTTGGGTATATGGAGAACCTCTACACGTATGCATACCTGTTTGCGGGCCTTGGACTGAACAACGCCGTCTTCCGCTATGCTGTGCTTAAAGAAGATGCTGAGGAGAAGGCGGGGGTAATCCGATTCGTCCTTCGGGCTGGTACGGCCTTCAACGTACTATATTTTTTGCTCCTCTGCATTGCCGCGCGGGTCTTTCCGCATCGTGCCGCATTTGCGGTTGCGTCATCATTGCTTCCAATCATGCTGCTCGGAATCCCTTTGCAGTTCATGTTTGACACCGGTACGTACTCATTACGTGCCCTGTTCCAGAATCGAGCATACGCTCTTTTTGCTGTCGCAGCAGTTTCATGCATATGGATATCTAAAATCGCAGGTTCTTCGATCGCCGGTCTGAGCGGGACTGTTCTTACGTGGCCTCTCACATATGGCTTGTTGAGCTTCCTCGTGCTGGCGTATGTATTTAGGAGATGCCTTGGCGGAGTAAAACCAATGTCGCCAGCATCTGGGTTAAAGAAGGAGATGCTTGGGTTCTCGCTCCAGTACATGGTAACGAACGGCCTATGGGCGATGTTCTTGCAGAACGATTTGCTTCTCATCGGCATGCTTCTGGGGGATGCATCGTCCGTGGCTACCTACAAGGTTGCCTATGCCATACCCGCCGCGATGTCGATATTCAGCAACTCAATTGGGATGTTCGTGGCGCCATATTTTGTGCGCAACGAATCGAATCAAGAGTGGGTCTGGAGAAACTATCGTAGAGTGCTCGGTCTGTCGATTCTCGGGCTGGGCGCTTTGACCGCAGTTATCGCGCTAATATGTCAACCGGTAGTCTCCCTCCTATATGGTGATCAATATCTTGATGCAGTAAGTGTCATGCGAATACTGCTTTTGGCAGTGCTCATCAGCAATGCGATACGTTATACGGCATCTAATCTATTGGCAGCAATGGGAAAAGTACAAGTCAACTTGGTTGTATCAGCAATTGGAATGGTACTTCAAATTGTCCTTGACTTCTTGCTAATCCCTAGTTGGGGAATAGAGGGATGTGCCTGGGGCTCGGTTATTGTCTACACTCTCATGGCAATTGCAGTAACATGTTACTTCATTTGGCGTTATAGACCAGCATCCCATTAGAGCCATTATGGATCCAACGCCGCCGTCGCACATATTTCAGCTTGACAGAACGAAGACAGACAAGAAGAAAAGTGGCATCGAGACGGGCTTGTTGATAAACGTTTTGAATGGCGGGTTACTAAATGACAGAGTCCGTGCATGCTGCGTTCGTTGCGTCAAGCAGGCAATATGGTGGAGAGTTGTTCCCCGGCTGCGCAATCAAGATAGACGGGCAGATACGAGCGTTCCGTGATGCGGGGATCGAATGCGACTTGGTGGTTGTGCCTGCCAGACGGTCCAGGCTTGCAAAGATAGCACGTCGCCTGCCGTGGACCGGCGACGGAGTCGAGTGGAGGCGTGCCGAGGTCAGTGGCTACGACGCCATATACACGAGGCGCCCGGGCGTCGTGACCGCGCAATACATCCGATGGCTCAAGGGCTTGAAGGAGAGAAATCCCAAGCTAAAGATACTGTATGAGATACCGACGTACCCATATGAAAAGGAGATGCGGGAGCCGAAGATGCTCCCGTTCCTGCTGAAGGACCGCATGTACAGGGGCCGGCTCAAACGATACGTCGACAGGGTCATCGACCTCACCGGCACCACGGAGATATTCGGCGTCCCCACGCTTCAGATATGGAACGGCATCGACCTCCAGGCGGTGCGTGCAAGGGCACCCAAGGAGTCCGACGGGCGCGTCCACATCATGTGCATCGCGACCTTCAACGAATGGCACGGCATCGACCGTCTGCTCGCGGGAATGGCGAACTACCAAGACGCCGGCGGAGGACGGGAGGTCGTCCTCCACCTCGTCGGCGAAGGGCCCGCGTTCCCGGCGCTAAAGGGATACGTAGCAGAGCATGGCCTTGGCCGCCATGTCGTTTTGCACGGACGCATGGCCCCGGACGAGTTTGATTCAATTTATGACAATTGTCATCTAGCTATCGAGTGCCTTGGCAACCATAGAAAAGGTATTCTAATCTCATCCTCATTGAAATCCCGCGAGTACCTCGCCAAGGGCATGCCATTCGCCTACTCGGGCGAGATCGACGTGTTCCGCGACGACCCCGTCGACTTCTGCCTCCGGCTTCCCGCGGACGAGTCCCCCGTGGACATCGGCGCCCTCCTGGACTTCGTCGACCTGATCTACAGTCGCGAGGACGCGCCGGAACTCGTCAGGCGCATTAGGGAATATGCGGAGCGCCACGTCTCGATGGACGCGGCGATGTCTTCGGTGACCAACTATTTGAATGAGCTGAGTCGAACATAGCGATTCCAAGCGGCGGTATCCATAACGATTTTGAGATGCCGCCCAGCATAGCGTGAAAGGGGTGTAGCGTGCGAAGAACTGCGCTCATAACAGGCGTTACCGGTCAAGATGGCTCATACCTTTCAGAACTGCTTTTGGATAAGGGCTATGATGTGCATGGTATTATCCGACGTAGTTCTGTTGATATACGCGAACGCATCGCGCACCTGGAAGGACACGAGCGATTCCATCTGCATTACGGGGACCTTACTGACACATCGAGCTTAGTCAAAGTTATAGGTGCCGTACGTCCGGATGAGATCTACAACCTTGCAGCGCAAAGCCATGTACAGGTGAGTTTTGATGTGCCGGAATCAACGGCAGAGGTTGATGCGGTAGGTGTTCTAAGGCTGCTCGAGGCAATCCGCATCTGTGGTCTAGCGAGAACAAGTCGTATATACCAAGCTTCGACTTCTGAGCTCTACGGCAAGGTCGAGGAGATACCACAATCGGAGTCCACGCCCTTTCACCCGTACTCACCTTATGCTGTGGCAAAACTATATGGATTCTGGATTACGGAAGAATACCGCGAAGCGTACGGCATGTACTGCTGTAGTGGCATCCTCTTTAATCACGAGAGCGAACGTCGCGGCGAGACATTTGTCACGCGAAAGATTACTCTTGCGGCAGCGCGCATAGCTCAGGGTATGCAGGAAAAGCTCTTCCTTGGAAACTTGGACAGTTTGAGGGATTGGGGATACGCAAAGGATTACGTCGAGTGCATGTGGCTCATCCTGCAGCAAAATGAGCCCGACGATTATGTGATAGCTACGGGCGTGCAGCACAGCGTGCGAGAGTTCTGCGAGTTGGCTTTTCGCAATGTGGGCATCGAATTACGTTGGGAGGGCAAGGGTGTCGACGAGCGTGGTATAGACGTGGCGACTGGTCGGACACTCATTGAGGTCTCGCCCGACTTTTATAGGCCTACGGATGTCGTAAACCTCTTGGGAGACCCCTCCAAAGCAAAGAGCAAGCTCGGCTGGAATCCCGCAAAGACGAGTTTTGAAGAGCTGATACGTCTTATGGTGGAACACGATATGGCCAAGGTAGCTGTCGAGCGCGAGTCCGAACGGGTACGTACCAACTTGGTGGAATACTTAGAGAAGGGCTTGGTGAAATAATATGACGATGGACAAGGACGCAAAGATTTACGTTGCTGGCCATCGTGGAATGGTCGGGTCATCAATTGTACGCGAACTCGAGAGACGGGGTTATCGCAATCTGGTCACCCGTACGCATGCAAAGCTAGATCTCACGCGGCAGGCTGACGTCGAGTCCTTTTTTGAGACCGAGCGTCCCGAATATGTCTTCCTTGCTGCAGCGAAGGTAGGCGGCATCATGGGCAACGCCACAGCCAAAGCCGACTTCATGTGGGTGAACGAGATGATTGCCATGAACGTCATCCATAGCGCTTGGCAAAACGGTGCGAAGAAGCTCGAATTCCTAGGAAGTTCGTGTATCTACCCTCGTATGGCACCCCAGCCCATGCCGGAGAGCTGCCTTCTTACAAGTGCGTTAGAGGAGACCAACGAGGCGTATGCGCTCGCAAAGATATCTGGCCTCAAGTACTGCGAGTATCTGAACGAGCAGTATGGGACTGACTTCATCTCTGTTATGCCGACCAACCTCTACGGTCCCAACGACCACTATCACCCTGAGCACAGTCACGTACTGCCAGCGCTTATACGCCGCTTCCACGAGGCGAAGATGTCCGGTGCTGAGTTCGTGACCTGCTGGGGCGACGGCAGTCCGATGCGCGAGTTCCTCTACGTCGATGACCTTGCAGAGCTCTGCGTGTTTCTGATGAACGAGTATAGCGGCAACGAAACGGTGAACGCTGGTACGGGCAAGGAGATCTCTATCAGAGAGTTGACCGAAATCGTGGCAAGAGTTGTGGGGTACGAAGGTACTGTGAAGTGGGACTCCACCAAACCTAATGGCACGCCTCGGAAGCTGCTTGACGTGAGCAAGGCGATGGCGTTGGGATGGACGTATTCAACTGAGCTTGAGGAAGGCATACGCCTCACCTATGAGGACTTCAAACATAATCCAATGCGAGCAGAGCGATAGGATATTACTTCTATATATTGTATCGTGATGCCATCTGGGATGGTTTGAGCGGATCGCTTGGGAAGAATCAGAGGTATCTGCCATGAGGGATGGTCCGATCTACGTTGAGATGACCGGACGTCTGGGAAATCAGATGTTTCGCTATGCGTTTGCAAGGTGGCTACAAAGCAAGGGAGCGACGGACGAGGCATTGGTAATGGACTTTTCTCTCGTCACGGGGGAGAAGAGAAGGGAAGAGATGTCCGGATGGGAGGATTCTCTTCAGCATTTCCGTGTGCGTCCTTATTCGGAGTACAACAAAGAGGGAAGGATCATCATGAATGAGACTTCCTTCTTAGAGAAACTCATCTTGGGAATACTCAAGGCGGCTGATAAGGTAATCGGTGATAGGCCACTCAGGCGCATCGCGATAAGGAAGCCCTTTCTGCCGATACTCAACCGTCACGGCATCTATCACATGTTTGTCGGATACGATTACCCCTACCGGTGGGTGCCGGGGAGAAAGCTTGTCTGCGGTCCGTTTGAGTGTGCGCGGTATTGCGAAGAAATCAGAGACATGCTGCTGGAGGAGTTTGTGCCCAAGTATCCCTTGCGTGAGGAGAACGAGAACCTGATGAGGCAGATTGAAAGCAACAACTCTGTCTGCATCACGGTGCGAAGGGGAAACTTTCTTGAGTATCCTGTGTTAAACGTATGCACGAAGTACTACTTCGAACAAGCAGCTAGGAAGATGCTTGATCTGGTGGATCAGCCCCTATTTGTTGTCTTTTCGGATGATGTGGAGTGGGCAAAAAGAAACCTGCGAATCCCCGGGGAAGCGTTGTATGAGAGCGGATGTGATCCGGTGTGGGAAAAGCTGAGGCTGATGTACTCTTGCAAGCATTTCATCATCTCCAATAGTACCTTCAGCTGGTGGGCACAGTTCCTTGGACGGCATCCGGAAAAGATAGTGATTGCGCCAGACCACTGGTTCAACAGCGAATATCAGCCGCCGCTATATGAGCGTGGTTGGATTCTCCAGTCGGTTGAGGAGGGACAGCCATGAATCTAAATGAGCTCCAGGCTTGCTGTTTAGACATTGCGAAGGATATAGACAGGGTCTGCGAGGAGTACGAAATAGACTATTCCCTCTGCGGCGGGTCCGTGATTGGGGCGCATCTGTATCAAGGCTTCATCCCCTGGGACGATGATATCGACTTGATGATGACAAGGGAGAACTACGATCGCTTCTTGGAGATATACCCACATGCTGCGGCTCCGCACTATCATCTGCGGCATTTTACGACAGATGGCACCGACAACGTTCCCATGTTGTTTGCTAGGGTCGAGGACACGAGGACGACGGTGACAGAGGAAATCGCCCGGACCGTGCGGGATGGAAGGGTTTTTGTGGACATCACGGTCTTTGATGGTGTACCAAACCGGGCGTATCTCCGTTTGGCGCACCTTTATTCTGGATATGTCTACACGTACCTGTTTCGAAAGAACGAGATGGTGCCGAGAACTGGCTGGAAAAGAGCCATAGTCAACAATCTTCCTGGCGCAAAGGATGATCGGCATCTACTGAAGAAGTATGAGAGCTTGAATGACTTCGTGAGGAGGAGAAAGGGGAAAGGTGATCCCTTTTGCGCGGAGTTGCTTTCAGCGGCATTTTCAGGGATTCTGTACGAGAGCCGGATTTTTGACGCATATGTCCGCGTGCCATTTGAGGATGCTCACCTGATGCTGGTACGAGATTACGAAGACTATCTCTTCATGCGGTACGGCCGCAGAGAGTTTCCCATGGAAGTGCCCGAGGATGAACGGCAGGAGCAGCATATTCGGACGGAGGACGGAGTGTGAGGCCTGTCGATCTTTCGGCTATAGTTCCTGTCTGGGAAACCCCCGTCGAATATGTGAAAAGGTGTATCGAGAGTGTGGTGTCCCATAGGTGTGAAGGAAAAGAAATAATCCTTGTGGACGATGGCAATACCTCGCAAACAGCGGAGGAACTGAATCGGTTGGCATCGGCTTATTCTGGCGTGCGCGTCCTACACAAATCGCATGCGGGAGTATCGGCGGCCAGAAATGCGGGGCTTTTGGAAGCCTCTGGTCAATATGTGACGTTTCTAGATGCGGACGACGAGTTGGTCACGTACACATTGGATGAGGTTCTTGAGATTCTTCGGCTGAGAAAGCCTGATTTGCTCATTACTCGAATTGCGAGGGAGAGCGAAGCCGCAGTAGAAACGGATGCAGATAGGCGCACTCCAGTCTTTCTGGAGGATTCTCCGGAATTGCGTAGGAGCCTTCGCATTTATTATACGACTCTCCAGGATAGTCGTTTTAGGAGCCGAAACACTTGGGTCAACCGAGGTCCTCATGGGCGTTTTCTGACAAGGGAACTGGCACTTCGGTGTCCCATGAGAGAGGACTTGACTTTTGGGGAGGACGTGATTTGGAATTTTGACCTGCTGAATAATGCGGAGAGACTGCTCGTGTCGGATTTGCAGACATACTGTTACTGGGAGCAAAGCTTCAGTGCGACTCAGCGTGCTAGAGAGGGCTTTCCGGATGAGCTCAAAAGGCTCTTTCAGTGCTATTGGATGGAGATATGTCAGTGGCCAAAGACTGATTCAAGGTACTATTACACTGCCGCGGTGGAATACTTTACTATTTTGGCGAGACTATATGTGTTTGCTGGTGACGGAGTGGATTCGTGGAGGCGGTTTGAGGAGTCTTTTCGGGACTCGATGTGGCAAGAGGTTTTTTCCAGAGTTGATCTGCGTACGCTGAAGGGTAGGTACAGACTTACGGGTTTGCTCGGAAAAGCGGGGTTGGAGAAGTCGCTGTATTCGGTAATGTGGATTCACTACCGACTTGTCCGAAGAAAGTAGTTTTGAGACCAGAGTAGAAAGACAGATGCATGAAGCACGTTTTCATTGTCGGGTCCAAAGGTATTCCAGCCAACTACAGCGGATTCGAGACGTTTGTGCAGGAGCTGGTACTGCGCAAGAAGTCGGAAGAGATTGTTTACCACGTGGCTTGCAGCGACTTCTATAGGGGTGGTCCGGATAAGCCAACGCGAGACGTAACGTGGAATGGCGTCCACTGCTTCTACGTTCCGGTAAGGGACATCGGAAGCGCGAGGGCAGTTATCTATGATCTCATGGCATTGCAATATTGTGTGTCATATATTCAAGAGCACAGTATTACTGGAGCGATTGTATATATCCTTTGCAGCAGAATCGGCCCGTTTGTCGGATACTTCCGAGCGAAATTAAAGGCGTGGAACACTGTTTTGATGTTAAACCCCGATGGTTTCGATTGGAAGAGACAGAAGTGGAGTATGCCGATAAGGTGCTATTGGAAACTGTCCGGGCAGTGGATGATCGCGAATATGGACAGAGTGGTTTGCGATAGCAAGGCAATCCGTGACTACGTGGAAAACGAGTACAGAGTTCGTCAGCTAGAGACTTACTTTATTCCGTATGGGGCTTGCTACGTAGGCGATTCGGACAAGACAAGTGAGCTTTTGATAACGGCAGGAGAAGACGCTCGCAACTGGTTGCTTGGCATGGGGGTAGAGCCAGGGCAATACTATCTTGTGGTTGCGCGTTTTGTGCCAGAAAATAATTTCGAATGTATTCTACGGGAGTTCATGAGATCAAACACGCGGAAGAAACTGCTGCTAATCGCAGATAACGAAGGAACGAAGCTATATACAAAACTAAAGAAGAGAATCGGGTTTGATAAGGATGACAGAATCTGCTTCGCTGGAACGCTTTTTGACAGGAGAATTCTGACGGTTGTGCGAATGATGGCTTTCGCGTACATACATGGGCATTCTGTTGGGGGGACCAATCCGAGCCTGCTCGAGTCTATGGGAACGACGAATGTCAACCTGCTGTTTGATGTCCAGTTCAACAGGGAGGTTGGAAAGGATACCGCGCTGTACTGGACAAAAGAAGCGGGCAACTTGGCAAAGGCGATTCAGATGACCGAGACGATGACAGAAGAGCAGAGGGATGAGCTCGGTGCCAAGGCGAAGGCCAGAATACACGAGCATTACTCATGGGATCATATAGTTACCATGTATGAGAGTCTTTTCTTGAAGGAGCTCTAGGGCTTCGTAGGTCAATTGGGACTAATCCTTATCTCCGCCATCTCTTCCTGCGTCGCGGAGTATGCCCAGCTCAGCGAGTACGGACTTGCGATTAATTGCTGTTTGTTTTCTGGCTGGTGCATAAACCGCATTGCACACCTCAATAATGCCATTATACTAGCCGCTGTTTTTCAGATGCTTATTATTTGGACGGTGAAGTGATGAACGTCATTTCTAACGAGTGTTGTGAGCTAATTCACATTATTAAGGGCATTCTTGGTGGGGAATGCACTGCCCAAATGAACCCATCCGTCGACTATGATGTGCTCTTTTCAATTGCACGCAGGAACAGTGTTGCTAATACGGTTGCCGACTGCATATGTGACATGGATGAGATTCCAAAGGAAGTGAAGGAAAAGTTTGAGCGGCAAAAGTTGGTGATCATTGCGCAACAATTGAACCGCGAAAGAGCGCTGCAAGTGCTGTACTCCGAACTGGACAGGCATCATATTCGTGGCATATTCCTAAAAGGGACGCTGCTTTGCGACCTCTATCCCCAACCGTTCATTCGCTCGATGTCCGACGTGGATGTTTACGCTGAAGAGAAGGACATGGAAGTACTCCACCCGCTCATGTTGAGCCTAGGATATCAGCCTGGTGTTATTGGTAAAGGAAACCACTATGAATACATGCTGGGCGAGATGGTCAAAGTTGAATACCACCCAGAACTAGTTGCGCTGACGAGCGCGTATGGTGAGGCCGTGTTTGGCAAACTATATCCGGACGGGCGGACAGTTGCAAAGCACATGGACGTTTGGGAAAACTCCATTCCTTTGGAGGGACGTGAATTTGCGAGGCAACTTCTTCCTGAATACCACTATACATATGTGATTATGCATATGATGAACCACTTCTTGACAGCGGGTACGGGAATTCGTTCCATTATGGATGTTTGGGTTATGAATCGTCACTATGAGAGCTCATGGAACCGAGGCCTGGTGGATGAACTCTTGGAGAGCTTCGGACTTGTTGACTTCGAAAGATACTCTCTCATGTTGGCACATAAATGGTTTGACCTTACTGGGCTGCCAAATCTTCCCTTAGAGGTAGACGAGACCGTCTTGGATGGTTTTGAGGCTTACATCTTAGGCTCAGGAACATACGGATCTGCAGTAAACATGCTTGGCAGAAAAATGGGGGGCGATGCGAGTGTCACACGAAAGGCTCTCTATCTTGTGAGTAGGTTCTTCTTGCCGTACGACAAGATGAGTGAAGCGTATCCCGTGCTAAAGCGTGTCCCCGTGCTGCTTCCGCTCGTATGGCTGTATAGGCCCGTGGAATTGATGATCAATAGACGTGATAGAGCAAGGCGCAAATTCAAGACCGTCGTAAGTGTAGATAAGGGGAGAATCACTCGACAGTCAAAGCTGTTTGACGCCTTGTTGCCACGGTAAGGCGCAAACGCCTGTGGTTATTCACGCACTCCATTGTTATCCGTGTCGAAGATATCCGATTAAACTGTTTTTTGCGTCGAGAAAATTCAACCGACAGGGGGCTGAATTCTCTTGACGTTAACATACTCCTCAACGATGCCGTCGTATGGCACGTCCGTCAGTCCCCAGGACACGAGTGTGCGGCGCTCCAAATCGTAGATGACGCGCGAAGGAGTATTAGACGAGAGTCGGGCTAAATTAGTCCCCCACCTGCTCGTCCTCGCTGTCGTCAGGCGTGGGAACATAGTCTGCGTGCAACCTCTCGGTTGCAGGGTCTGGGTTTTTTGCCACGCATGAGCGTAACCCATCGATATGCTCGTTAAGGCTTGGCCTAATCGATTGCCACATGGGATCTAAGATAAAATCTACACCTTCCCGTCGCGCATACTTTGCCGCGGGGACAAAGTCGCTATCTCCGGCAATGAGCACGATGCGAGACACGAGGCTCTTGTGAGTGAGGGAAGCGATATCGAGCCCTATCCTCATATCTACCCCCTTTTGCACGAAATCAGGCTCGAAGTCCTTCTCTGTGAGGTCGGCCACCTCAATCTCATTTCGGCAGAGGGCGTTCGTAGACCTGCGCTTGAGGCGGTAGGCTGATTCGCGCTCCTGTAGTTCCCCTAGGCGAATGGCGACTTTTCGCTTGCGGCTTAGCTCTTCGATAAACCTTGTCGTCCATTCATAAGTTTTTGTCCGTTTCATTTCGATGGTCTTCTGCAGGAGCGGATGAAATATGTTCCCCGCCATCGGGGGACAGTCGTAGTAGAAAATGCGGTATAGCC
>ONMP01000044.1 GCA_900318935.1 uncultured Actinomycetes bacterium | reverse complement strand
GTTTGACAGAATTATGAAAAACAATTCAAAAACGCCTATGCCCGATGTTGTTGTTAATGATAACCCAAAGGCAAAGAAATATGCTGAAATTATTATGCACCAACTTAACAAAAGATGTGGTTGGAGTTGCTATTATGCCAGCACATTTTTAAACATAAACGGCAACAAGAGCATATTGTTGTTTGATGATAATTCCGCAAAGGCGGTTGGCTTTGCTCCAACAAGTTCTAAGAATAACGCTACATTTTACTATTACGGCAACTACAACATTGATGGTAAAAACACCGCCGATTTTGTTGTAGATTCGGGACGATATGGTATTGTGCAATCACTTTCCATTATTGCCGATTACATAAAGAACCCAAGTATGTACAAGAGCGGCATTCACGCGACGCTCTCGGGCGTTATCCTCGCGTTCTTCTTGCCGGCGCAGACCGAGGTCAGGCTTTCGGCGCTGCACGATTGGCTTGACGTGTGGGCGACCGAACTGGATGACACCTACGACGATGAGGCGCACGTGCTTGGTCAGCATGACTTCACTGACGATGCAAATATCGTCGAGCGCGTCATGCATCGCGTGACGCCACCCCTGCATCGAGCCGAGCGCAATATCTCGGTGACGGTGAACTTTGTCATCCTGCCGCTCTTTGCCTTTGCGAACGCGCAGGTGAGGCTGGTGGGTGTAGATATCGGTACCATCATCGGCAACTCGGTGACTCAGGGGGCGTTTTTGGGTGCGGTCATTGGCAAGCCGATAGGTATCATCCTGGTGACCTTCGTGCTCGTGCGCATTGGCTTTGCCAAGCTGCCGCGCCACGTGGACTGGATGCAGATAACGGCCGTTGGCATCATGGGTGGGCTGGGGTTCACCATGTCAATCCTGATTGCGGGCCTGGCGTTTCCCGATCCCGAACTCGTGATGGCAGCCAAGTGTGCCATCCTAGCTGGCTCGGTGACCTCGGCCACACTCGGCATCGTCTATGTCTACGTTGCGGACGCGCTGGCGAGCAAGCGTTCCGACAAGCAAAAGGAGGCAGCATGATATCCCCATCCAGGCCTGCCGAAGAATTCGGCGAGCTTCAGGGACTCGTCGACGACCTGTACGCAGACTGTCCCGGCGGCGCGGTGGCTCGCATGGACGTACTCGTGCGCGCAGAGGTGAACGATCTTGCGGATGATCTCTTGGAAATCGTGGAGCTCCTGCCAGCGGGTACGTACAAGCGTGCACGTCTCTGCGACCAGCTCAACTCAATCATCACGGCCCATGGCTGGGCCTATCTTTACGGTACTGTGGAGTGAGCTTCCGCTATACTTTGCACGACGACGATTCAAGGAGGCAATCATGCCAAACGCATACCAGCAGATGACGACCGCAGAGCTTGATGCCACCATAGCGCAGCTCGAGGAGCAGGTCGCAGAAATTCGCGCACTCGGCCTCAAGCTCGACATGGCGCGTGGCAAGCCGAGTTCCGAACAAACCGACCTCTCGCGGCCGATGCTGGACCTTCTGACCAGCGAGTCGGAACTCGTGGATGAGGGAGCCTCCGCCGATAACTACGGCTTCCCCGATGGCCTTCCCTCCGCCCGACGCCTCGCGGCAGAGCTTCTGGGCGTAGACGCGCAGAACGTGATTGTGTCAGGTTCGTCGAGCCTCAACCTCATGCACGACGTGGTGGTGAACGCCTATACCAAGGGCATCGGTGGAAACGCGCCGTGGTGCGCCCAAGGTGAGGTGAAGTTCCTCTGCCCGAGTCCGGGCTATGACCGTCACTTCGCAATCACCGAGCGCTATGGCATCCGCAACGTGCCCATCGCCATCGGCGACGACGGTCCCGACATGGACGAGGTCGAGCGACTGGTGAACGGTGATCCTACGGTCAAGGGCATGTGGTGCGTGCCGAAGTATGCCAATCCCACGGGTGTCACCTATTCTGACGAGGTCGTGCGTCGCATCGCCGCCCTCAAGCCTGCCGCACCCGACTTCCGCGTCTTTTGGGACAACGCCTATGCGGTGCATGACCTTTATGACGAAGGTGACGATCTGCTGAACATATTCGAAGCGCTCGCCGAGGTCGGCACAAAGAACCTCGTCTACGAGTTCGCTTCCACGGCGAAGGTGACCTTCCCCAGCTCGGGCATGGCCTTCGTGACGGCAAGCCCTGCCGACATCGCCGAGATTCGCGCGGCCTTCGCCATCGAGCGTGTAAGCCCCGAGAAGCTCTCGCAGCTCGCACACGTGCGCTTCCTGCGCGATGTGGACGGTATTCGTGCCCATATGGCGCGTCATGCCGAGATTCTCCGCCCGCGTTTCGAGCTCGTCCAGCTCAAGCTCGAAGAGGGCTTGGGTGGTCTTGATGTCGCCCGTTGGACTCATCCGCGTGGAGGCTACTTCGTGTCGTTCGACGGTCCTGCAGGTTCGGCAAAGGCCATCGTGGCCCTCATGGCCGAGCTTGGCGTCACGCTCACCGGTGCGGGTGCGACTTGGCCGTATGGCAGGGATCCTCTTGACACAAACATTCGCATCGCCCCGACCTTCCCCTCCCTCACAAACCTCGGTGCCGCGCTTGACGTCTTTGTGGTGGCCGTCAAGCTCGTCAGTGCCCGCCTCGCGCTTGCCGAGCGCTAAAGAGCCGATACTTAAGTATTGGCTTGTCCGTTTGGCAATCCTTTGCGTCGCATGCGCCGCTTGTTGCCAATCGGAGTCCGTCAGGGACGAACACACCGAGAAACCGATGGCATGCACTGTGCCATCATGACTAATTGTGTAGAATGCGCAAACGTGTGCGCCCATGACTTGACGTGGCGTGGCACGGGGGCATATCTCTAAATGTTGCATCTGGAACGAATCGGACTCATCGCCAAGCACGGTGATCGTCGTAAGGCAGTTTGAAAGGTGGACTAGCATGGCTAAGCCAAAGGAGAAGGAACTCGGTGGAGCTCGTAGTATGTCTAAGGGTGCAAAGATTCTGGTTGTCGTCTTTGCCGTTCTCATGGCGCTGTCCATGATGCTCCCGAGCTTGGCTCCGATCTTTGCAGGGAGCTCCGTTGCCGACGAGGGCGCGACGGAGCAAGCCGACACATCTACGGACGATGAGTCCACCAAGGAGGAGGCCAAGGACGAAAAGGCCGACGAGACCAAGGACAAGGATGCCAAGGATGGCGACAAGGCCGAGGACGCAAAGAAGGACAAGGCATCCGACAAGGTCGTCGGCGAGGAGAACATTCCCGACAACGAGACGCTCAAGTCGTCAGCCGAGACCAATGTCGAGAAGGTAAAGAAGTACCTCGCCCGTCTTGACGAGGACGAAAACAACCTCGCAGCCCTGCTCAACCTCGGACAGACCTATATGAGCTGGGGATATTCCGCCTATAGCAGCAGCACGACAGACGAGGAGAAGGCCTACTCAAAGACTCTGCTCGATACCGCGATAGAGTATTTCGACCGTTACCTCAAGCTCAACGATTCCGCCACGGTAAAGATTAACCGTGCCATCGCCCAGCACTACGGCGGAGAGACCGAAGCAGCTATCGAAGCGCTCAAGAAGGTATGTGAGGAGTATCCCGAGAACCCGCTTGCACAGGCGCAGCTTGCCTACCTCTACGAGTCGCAGTTCAAGAACGACGAAGCCACCGAGGCGTATCGCAAGGCGGTCGAGCTTGATGCCGATGACGCGTACGGCGTCAAGAGCTATGCCAACCAGCGTATCATCGCCATCAACGCCAAGGTTGACTCCGTGGGAGACCCAGGCGACGCAGGCATCGAGAGCAGCAGCGATACCGACGGCCAGTCCGAGCTCCTTGAGAAGCTCAACGGCAACGACCTTGGCTTCTAGAAAGGACGAAGACATGTCATTGCTCGTAACGAACCAAACGCTCGGCGACGAGCGCAGCGTGACCGTCGTCGGAGAGGTGGACGTCTCGAATGCCAACGAGCTGCGTTCCGCACTTGACGAGGCTCTTGCTTCTAATGCCACGGCCATCCGTGTCGACCTTGGTCAGGTGCCCTATATCGACTCCACGGGTATTGGCGTGCTCGTCGGCGCCGCACGACGCGCCGAGGAAGCAAATGCGACGCTTGTCGTATGCAATCCTCAACGCAACGTCGCACGTGTCCTCTCGCTGCTTGGCGTTGGCGAGGAGCTAGGGGTCGATTTGTAGGGATTGCGCTGCCAGTCATTGTGAGGGAGCCGAAGCCTGTAGGGGAGGAAGTGGCGCGTGTTTGGCATTGGGGAGACCGAGCTCGTCATCATAGTGGTCTTTGCATTCATGCTCTTTGGGCCTGACAAGCTGCCGGGTATGGGCAGGACGATCGGCAGAGTCTTGCGCCAGTTCAGGGAGGCGTCGGAGGGCTTTACCGAGGTCGTCCAGACAAACATCATGGATCCTGCTTCCGAGGAGCTCGAGAAGTCTCCCAAGCAGCGCAGGCGCGAGGCAGAAGAGCTTGCGGGTGAGTCGGCCGGCGCCGATGGTTCAGCGACGGCTGAGAGCTCGGCGGAAGCACCTGCTCCGAGACGCGAGACCTTCGCGGAGCGCAAGGCGCGTCTTGCGGCCGAGCGCAAGGCGCGTGAGCAGGAAGAGGCCAGTGCGGCTAGTGGGGCCGAGGGCGTTGAGAGTGACGCGAAGGCCGAGGCAGACGCCGCGACGGCGTCAAGCGAAGTCTCTGCACAGGAGGATGACGCACCTGCGAGTGCTCTAGACCTCTACGCCAGCTTGGGTCACAGCACGAGGTATCGCGAGCGCGAGACAGCCGCGGACGATGCTGCCATGCCGATTAGCGGAGAGGGGGACGGGAGCGAGCAGGCCTAACGCCTTGTCTCCCACATACACATGCCCATCGGACCAGCTCGCATGCCCTTGTTCGACCACCTGGCCGAACTCCGTCGCCGTGTGACCATCGTCGTGGTGTCGGTCATCTGCGCCGCGCTTGTGGTGTACATGGCTACGCCTACGCTTATCAAAATCATGATGAATCCCATCTATCAGGTGCTTCCCAATGGTTCTGAGGACCTGACGGTACTCTCGGCACTCGGTGGCTTCACGATCCGCTTCAAGATCGCGCTGTTCTTTGGCGCCATCATGTGTACGCCCGTCATACTCTGGCAGGTCCTAGGCTTCTTTTTGCCTGCACTTACCAAGAAGGAGCGTAAATGGGTGGTCCCAACTATCTCCGCAATGGTGGCGCTCTTTTATCTGGGAATGATCTTTTGCTACTTCGTCATCTTGCGGACGGCGTTCGGCTGGCTCATCGAGCAGAGCAGCGAGTTTGCGCGCGTCTTGCTGAATGCAGAGGATTACCTGTCCATCGAATTGTTGCTGGAGGTGGGTTTTGGCATCGCGTTCCAACTGCCGCTCATCATCTTTTACCTATCCATTCTGCATGTAGTGCCGTATCGAACCTTCCGAGGGCAGTGGCGCTACGTATATGTGGGACTGCTCACGATATGCGCCGTCGTCACGCCAGACGCTTCACCCATCACCATGCTGCTCATGTATGCCGTTATGCTTGCGCTCTATGAGGTGTCGCTTGCCGTGGCACGTAGGGTCATCGTCCTGCGTGACGGCAAGGAGGCACTGTATTGGTCGCGCGACGAATACGCCGAACACGAACTCGCTAAGGTCTAGTTTGACGGCGAGTGAACTCGGGCACCGTGCCGTTTTGTGTGCATAAGGCGCAATGTCACTGGGTATACGTGTGACACCGACCGACACCCTGCCATCACCCATCCGAGGAGGCACCCTTGAAGCTAGTCGTCACCGAAAAGAACGATGCCGCCACGCAGATTGCCCGCTTGCTGTGCGACGTGGGGCGGCCCAAGTCTGACAAGGTCTACAACACGCCCATCTTTCGGTTCCAGCGTGGGGGCGAGGACTGGGTGACCATCGGTCTACGTGGCCACATACTGGCCCCTGACTTTCCCACAGAGCTCAAGTACGATGAGGCGCAGGGATGGTACGGCGTCTCGTCCGACGGGGAGATCATGTCGGCAGCGGTGCCTGCAGCCCTTGCCCACCCGCCATTCGAGACCAAGCGCAAGCCATTCTTGACCGATGGCGTCGATATCAAGGGCTGGAAGGTTCCGAGTCTGCCCTATCTCGTATGGGCTCCGATTGAGAAGACTCCCGCCGAAAAGGAAATCATTCGCGCGCTCAAGAACCTTGCAAAGAAGGCCGATTCCATCGTGATCGGCACCGACTTCGACCGTGAGGGAGAGCTTATCGGTTCTGACGCGCTACGCCAGATACGTATGGTGGCTCCCGACGTGCCCGTGTCACGCGCCCGCTACTCCGCCTTCACCAAGGCCGAGATCGACCACGCCTTCTCCAACCTCGTGGACCTCGATCAGGATCTGGCCGACGCCGGCGAGAGCCGTCAGTACATCGACCTCGTGTGGGGTGCGGTGCTTACGCGCTACCTCACGCTTGCGCGGCGCGGTGGCTTTGGCAACGTTCGCTCGGCAGGTCGTGTGCAGACGCCCACGCTTGCGCTCGTAGTCGAGAAGGAGGAGGAGCGCAACGCATTCGTCCCGGAGGACTACTGGGTGATTTCAGGCGAGCTCTCCCATGACGGCTCAGACCCGTTCAAGACGACCCATGCGACGGGGCGCTTCAAGGACGAGGCCGCCGCAAACCTCGCTTTCTTGCATGTGCGCGACGCTCGCGAGGCCAAAGTCACGGACGTCACAAAGAAGGCTCGCACGCAGAAGCCGCCCGCGCCCTTCAACACGACCTCCTTGCAAGCGGCTGCAGCTTCCGAAGGCATCTCACCCGCGCGTACCATGCGCTTGGCTGAGTCACTCTACATGAGCGGTCTCATCTCGTATCCGCGCGTGGACAACACGGTCTATCCGAAGTCTCTCGACCTTGCTGAGTGCGTGCGCACTCTCCAAGCCGTGCCGCAGTACGCGCCTGTATGTCGTGAGCTGCTTGCCCAGCCCAAGCTCACCGCTACGCGCGGCAAGCAGGAGACGACCGATCACCCGCCCATCTATCCCACTGCTGCAGCCGACCCGGACAAGCTCCAGCCAGCAGAGTGGAAGCTCTACAACCTCGTTGCGCGCCGGTTCCTGGCCACGCTCATGGACTCTTCTGTGAGCGAGGGTACCAAGGTGAGTCTCGACATCTGTGGCGAGCCGTTCGTGACCTCGGGCAGCGTGCTCGTGAAGCCGGGCTTTCGCGCGATCTATCCCTTCGGGCTCAAGAAGGATGACCAGCTCCCGCCGCTCGAGGTGGGCGACATCTGTGACGTGCTCAAGATGGACCTCGAGGCGAAGCAGACAGAGCCGCCAGCGCGCTACAGCCAGGGTCGTCTCATTCAGGAGATGGAGAAGCGTGGCCTCGGCACCAAGTCCACGCGCGCAAACATCATCCAGCGTCTCTATGACGTGAAGTACCTCAAGGGCGACCCCGTTGAGCCGAGCCAGTTGGGCATGGCGGTGATCCGAGCCCTGCACGAGTTCGCGCCGCCCATCACGACCCCCGAGATGACGGCTGAGCTCGAGGAGAGCATGACGGCCGTGAGCGAGGGCAAGGACACCCAGGGGCATGTGGTCGACCAGTCGCGTGCGGCGCTTGCCACTTGGATCGAGAAGCTCATCGACCACTTGGACGATTTGGGCAACGAAATCGCCGACGCGGTGGTCGCCGACGCAAAGGTTGGCGTGTGTCCGAAGTGCGGGAAGGACCTCGTGATGAAGTCCTCGGCAAAGACGCGCGGCTCATTCGTGGGATGCATGGGCTGGCCGGACTGTGATGTCACCTATCCCGTCCCACAGGGGCGCATCTCGCCGATTGAGGGAGCGTGTCCTGAATGCGGTGCCCCGCGCGTCAAGGTGCAGCCCTTCCGCCAGCGCGCCTACGAGACCTGCGTCAATCCGAAGTGTCCCACGAACTTCGAGCCGGACATCAAGGTGGGGGAGTGCAAGGCCTGTGCCGAAGCTGGAAAGCACGGCGACCTCATTGCACACAAGAGCGAGCGTACGGGCAAGCGCTTCATCCGCTGCGAGAACTACGACGAGTGCGGAACGAGCTATCCGCTTCCCGCACGTGGTGAGTTGCGTGCGTTGGGCGAGACCTGCCCCGACTGCGGTGCGCCGATGGTGGAGGTCACCACGCAGCGCGGCCCCTGGCGCATCTGCGTAAACATGGATTGTCCTAGCAAGGAAAAGAAGCCCAAGGCACCTGCTCGCGGTCGCGGTCGTCGCCGAAGCTAGCTTCTGATAGTTTCTTACTGCCCCCATCGGCATTGCCGTTCTTTGGGGGCAGATTTATGCGAGGTACGCCCGCAGCTCGTCTAGTTGCTCTGTGCAGTCGTAGACGCCGAGCCAGTAGAGGTCGCCAAGCTTGTTGACGTCACCCTCAAGTTTGCCGATGGTGACGGGCTCGGACGGGGCGAAACGATAGATGCGGCCCTCGGCGTGTAACTTCTCGATTTCGTCGCACTGACGGTTGTAGAGGGCGTCCACCTCGCCGATGCTTCGCACGAGTTCAGGATACTTGTGATAGACGCGGGCGACAAGCGGAGACTCCTTGACTTCTTTGCGGAAACTGATGTCTCGCGTGCGGATGACGACGACCTTCTCAAAGCCCTGCTCGAGCGCCCAGGCGTGCGGAATCTTGCAGGAACAAGCCCCATCGAGGTAGGGCACCCCATCAATCATGACCATTGGGGCGATGAGGGGCATGGTCGCCGATGCGCGCACGCAGAGTGCGATGTCCGAGCAGCTTCCCTTCTCGAAGTAGGTGGGCTGTCCGGTGAGACAGTTCGTCGCGACGGCAACGAAGCGACGGCGCGGGTCTTCGAAGCGCTCCAAGTCGAAGGGTTCGTACAGGCCTCGCTCCTCCGTGAGGAAACCAACGTCGAGAATGCTGCGGCTATGTAGGAATGCGCGCATCCCTATATAGTTGTCATCATGTCGGCGGCCGATGTTGATTCGTGCGGAACGACCGATCTGCCCTGAGACGTAGTCCATGCCGCCGAGTGCGCCAGCGGAGACACCGATGGTGCAGGACAGGTTGATGCCGTGGAGCATGAGGGTGTCGAGGATGCCCTGCGTATAGAGGCCGCGGAAGGCTCCACCCTCGAGGGCGATACAACCCTCGGTGATTTCATCGCTGGCACGTCCGCTGGGAATCTCATCAAGATGGGAATAGATGGGCTGCTTCATGTACGTCATCCTTGTCTGTATGGGTGCGTTATGACCACAGTTTAGCAGCAGCCTGCCTTACCTGCGCAAGACTCGCTCCATGACGCGCCCAAAGACTGCGGCGAGGACCTGTTGGAACGGCGTGGTGATGATGGCGGGAAACAATACCTCAGGCCCAAAGTACTGAGATGCGAGCACTGCGCCGGCTGTGACGTTGCGGATGGCGCAGCTGAACGATACGGCGACGAAACGTGCGTCGTCTTGTCGGCCGAGAACCCTCCCCAATGCCATGCCGAAAAGGAAGCTCGCGACGGCGAAGCACAGCATGAGCATCATGATGCCCACAAGCCTGGGCGTGAGGTGGTGCAGTGGCTCTGATATGCCCGTGGCGTTCGTGCCCACGATGAGTGGCAGCAGCAGACGCGAGACGGGCGTAGTTGCAGGTGCCAACGTCCGCTTAGCCCAGCCGTGCGATAGCTCGTTGAATGCGGTTGCCACGAGTGCGGGCAATGCCACCATGTAGGTCATGCTCGCCATCATGCTCGGGACGTCTATCTCCACGGTCGTACCCACGAGCAGCTTGAGCGTGAGGGGAATCGAGAGGGGCGAGACGAGCGTGGACAACAGCAGGGTGGCGAGGCCGAGGGAGAGCTCTCCGGCAAACATCCCGATCCACATGACGGTGGAGGCACCGATAGGCACGGTGTATTCCAGCAGCACGCCTGCGACGGTAGGGGAGTCTGCGCCAAAGATGAGGGAGGAGAGGGCGAAGGTGGCGAGGGGCATGACGACGTGGACGACGAGGATGGCCACCAGGATGGCTGCGGGCCTGCGAAGCGTCACGCGCATGGCGGCGAGGTCATTGGAGAGCGAGTTCTGCAAGGTCATGATTGCAAAGAAGGTCGGGACGAGCGGCTTGAGTGGTAGCAGGAGCTCAGGAAAGAGCACGCCGATAGCCACGCCCGCCGGTACGATGACCATGAGGTGCGACCCGATGAAGTCGCCAAGTGCGATCCATGCGTCTCTCATTTGCTCACCTCCCTCGGTTATGGTACACGAAAGGAGGGGGCCATCCCTTTCGTGTGCCGCAAGCTTTTACAGTTCGTTTCCGTAACGTGGCGTTGCGTGGTATGCTTTGGTACCGCCAGAACTAGCTCGTTCCCGTTTCCCGTAGCAGCGAGGGGGCACCGATGCTCGACAACGAAAGCTTATACAAGGTGCTGTTCTTTGTTGCCGTCTTCTTGATCACGCTTGTCATACAGTACCTTGCCGTGAAGGCGGTGCGGCGCATCCTCAAAACTGGGAACGTCCCCAAGGGGTCGATTTTCATCAATCTCGTTCGCGTGATCATCTGGGTGTTGGCCCTGCTCGCGGTGCTCGAGCCTGTCTTTGGCATAAAACCCACGGCTTTCGTTGCTGCCCTCGGCGTGACCTCCGTCATCGTTTCGTTTGGTCTGCAGACCACCGTCTCCAATGTGATTTCAGGCCTCGGTCTTATGCTTGGGCATGTCATCAAGGTGGGTGACTGGATCGAGGTGGGCGGTTACCAAGGAATCGTGACCGACATAACTTGGCGTTCTACCACGGTAAAGTCCCTCATAGGGGATGTCATCGTCATCCCAAACTCGGTCCTCAACACGACGACGCTGCGCAAGCTCGCGCCGCTCTCCGCACGCTCCGTCACCATATCGCTTGATGTCAGCCCCGAGGCAGACATGGCCAAGGTTGAGAATGAGGTGCGCACCTCCGTGGAGGTGGCCACCAAGCCTTGGCGCGACCCTAGACTCCCCATCGACCTCATAGAGCAGGGCTACGGATCCTTCGGCTTTCGCCTTGACGTGCGCGTGCCGCTCGTGACCATGGACGACGCATTCACTGTGCGTAGCGCCATCGTTCGGGCGTGCTCAGGCAAGAGCTGGCTCGCGCGGTGGTAAGGTTTTCGTTCGTTACGCCCAGATTACTCCAATGCGTCGGCAACCTCTTGCAGGTACTCGATGATGGGCAGTCCCTGTGGACATGCCGCCTCGCACTGGCCGCAACCGATGCAGTCGCTAGCGTTGACGCCTGCCTTCTTTGACGCCTTGCCATAGCGACGCAGCGCTTCCTCTTCATTCTCAAAGATGAGCTTGCGGTTCATGGCCTTAAAGAAGTCGGGTATGGGGATGCCCATGGGACATCCGTCCGTGCAATAGTGGCAGGCCGTGCACTTGTATTGATGCACGCCGTCCAAGACCTCCCGCACGCGAGCGATCACTGCCTGCTCGTCGGCGGTAAGTGGCTTGAAGTTGCGCATGTAACTCACGTTGTCCTGCACCTGCTCGAGCGTCGACATGCCCGAAAGTACCGTGAGCACGCCTTCCAAGGACGCCGCGTAGCGGATGGCCCAGCTGGCGTAGGATGCTTCCGGGTTTGCCGCGTCAAAGATCTCGCGTACGGCGCGAGGAGGTGTGGCAAGAGAGCCTCCCTTGACGGGCTCCATGATGGTGAAGGGCACGCCATGCGCCTTTGCGACCTCGTGGTTGGCGCGTGCCTGAACGCCCGGGTCCTCCATGTCGGCGTAGTTGATCTGTAGCTGGATGAAGTCGATGTCGGGGTAGGCACTCAGTAAGCGTTCGAGCCGCTCTGGACCTGCGTGGAACGAGAATCCCCAATGGCGGATGATGCCCTGCTTCTTGAGGTCGCGAATCCAGTCCCAGAGACCAAAGTCGTCGTAGGTCTGCTGGTTGTTGTCCTGTATGGCATGCAGGAGGTAGTAGTCCAGGTAGTCCACGCCCAGACGCTCCATGGACGTCTGCAGCTGCTGCTTGACCTCTGTGGCGGTGGGGCTGCCAAGCCAAGCATTCGCCTTGGTCGTGATCGTGTAAGCGTCGCGTGGGTAGCGCTCGACCAGTGCCTTGCGGGTGGCAATCTCCGAATCGCCCCCGTCATAGACGTAGGCCGTGTCGAAGTACGTCAGCCCTGCGCCCATGAATACATCCACCATCTGGCAAATCTGGTCCATGTCCATTGAGCCATCCTCAAGCTTGGGCAGCCTCATCATGCCGAACCCCAGCTTGGGCGTGTCGTGTCCCAGATAGTCTGTTGCGTATGCCATGGGTCCTCCTAAAGCATTGTGTTTAGGTGATTATCTTGTTATACCTTATCATAAAAAGCGAACCAAAGGGGTCTGTCTTTGCGCACTTGTCTGCCGAATTGACCGGCGCAGTTCGCGACACCGGCGGTGCGTTCGATTATCATGGACGCATCGTTTCTCCCGACGCAAGGAGCATGCCATGGCAGATGAGACCTTTGACCTGCGTAGTTGGATTCGCGAGCAACGCCACGTAGGCTACACGGCAGACCTCAGTGACAACGACCACTTCCGCCTGGAGACCGACTACGCCACCGCCCAGATCAACTTCTACGACATGAGTCCCGATCCCGAGGTCGTGGAGCTGCACATCGAAGAAAAGGCGACTGGGGAGGTGAAGTTCTTTCTGCACTTTCACGCAGAGGAGCGCGACCATGCCATCCAGCTCTACCGTGAGATGGTGCAGGTGCTGCTCGCGCTCAAGGACCAGCAGACCACCGAGGTGCTGCTCTGCTGTACGGTGGGCATGACGACGTCCTTCTTTGCGGAGCGCCTAAACCGGGTGGCCGAGGCCATGGGCTTGGATTGGCACTTCTCCGCAGTCGCTGCGACTGAGGCTTTCGAGCATGGTCGAGACAAGGCAGCGGTATTGGTGGCTCCGCAGATTGGCTACCAGACACAGCGCATACAGGCTGCGCTGCCCGCGGTGCCGGTGCTTGCCATCCCCACGGCGATCTTTGCCGCCTACGATGCTGCGGGTTGCATTGATTGGCTGCGAGAGGAGCTGGCAAGCCGCAAGAAGACCTCGGAGGAGAAGGCGCTCGAGCATGCTGCGCACGACCTCGCGAACGACAAGCGTATTCTCGTCATCGCGACGCACGCTGGTGCTGGCAAGGTGACTATCCGCTATCGGGTGTATGACTGTGGCAAGGTGACGCTCGACCGCGAAGTCATCAAGCGAAGCCTTTCGCTGACAGACCTCAATGACATCATCGAAACGCAGGTCTGCACCTGTACGGGTTGCACGAAGGTGGAGGTCATCGGCATCGCGATTCCCGGGGCGATCGACAACGGCATGTTTGACCTGAGTCTATCGAAAATCTTTGATACTGATGAGGGAGACCTTGCCGAACGGTTGGCCGAAGCACGCGACTTCGACATGGCTAAGTACTTCAACGATCGTTATAACGTACCTGTTTACTTCTGCAACAACTCGAATGCCGCCGCGCTTGGCTGGTATGGCAGCCAAGATGAGTACGAGAACGTTGTCCTTCACTCGCAGGCAAACGGATGGGCCGTGGGTGGACAGGGTTACGTAGTCAACGGCCGCTTGGTCGAAGGAGCTCACGGTAACGCTGGCGAGGTACGCTACATAGCGGATCGCTTTCATTACACCCATTCGCTGCACTTCAATCCGTATGCGCCGGATGACGTGCTCGAGATGGTCAGCCAGATGCTGGCCGTTGCCTGTGCGACCTTCGACCCCGAGGTCATCGCGCTGCGCTGTGACCTGCTGCCAGATATGGAAGAGGTTGCCGAGGCGCTCGCACGCCACATCCCACGTAACCGCCAGCCCAAGCTCGTACATGTGGACAACTACAACGAGTGCATCTTGCTTGGCATGATGATTCGCTGCGTCCAGAAACTCGCGGAAGACTCGGACCGTCTCGGACAGGGCGGAACAATCTCCGTTACGAACAACTGCCTGTGATATGCGGGGGACGCGCTCAGCTTCGGGGTTGATATCCCGCCCGATGCGGGTCGTCTACAGTCCAGATTCGTTGAGGTAGCGCTCCTGCTCGGGGGTGAGCGTGTCGATGCGCTTGCCCATGAAGGCGAGCTTCTTTTGCGCCACGGCGTAGTCGACCTCGGCGGGCACGTCCATGAGCATGTCTTTGTCTTGGCCCTCGTGCTCCACGAGCCACTTTGCCGAGAGTGCCTGGATGGCGAAGGACATGTCCATGATCTCGGCGGGGTGCCCGTCTCCGCACGCGAGGTTCACGAGACGACCTTCCCCGAGAACATAGATCCACCTGCCGTTGGGCAGCTGGTAGCCAACGATGTTCTCACGCATCTCGCGGCGTTCGACGGCCATGGCGCGCAGGCCTGCCATATCGACCTCGCAGTCGAAGTGACCCGCGTTGCAGCAGATCGCGCCGTCCCTCATCTGCAAGAAGTCCTCTTCGTCGATGACCTTCTCGCACCCCGTCACCGTCACGAAGACGTCGCCGAGCGCGGCGGCCTCGACCATCGGCATCACATCGAAGCCGTCCATGATGGCTTCGATTGCCTTGACGGGGTCGATCTCTGTGACGATGACCTTGGCGCCGAGGCCCTTGGCGCGCATCGAGACGCCCTTGCCGCACCAGCCGTAGCCGGCGACGACCACGACCTTGCCCGCGACCACGAGGTTCGTGGTGCGGTTGATGCCGTCCCATACCGACTGGCCCGTGCCGTAGCGATTGTCAAAGAAGTGCTTCATCTGGGCGTTGTTGACGCGGATCATCGGGAAGCGAAGCTTGTCCTCGCGCCGCATGGCCTCGAGGCGGATGATGCCCGTCGTGGTCTCCTCGCAGCCGCCAATGATACCGGGCAGGAGCTCGGAGAGCTTGGTGTGCAGAGCGCCCACGAGGTCCCCGCCGTCGTCGATGACGATGTGGGGCCGGGCCGCGAGCAGTACGTCGTCGATGCAGCGGTCGTAGTCCTCGGGCGAGATGTCGTGCCAGGCGTGGACCTCGGCCCCCTCGGTGACGAGGGCTGCCACGACGTCGTCCTGCGTGGAGAGGGGATTGGAGCCGGTGGCGTATACCTCGGCACCACCCGCCATGAGCACCTCGCAGAGGTAGGCCGTCTTTGCCTCGAGGTGGATGGAGAGGGCGATCCTCTTGCCCGCGAAGGGTTTGGTCTCGGCGAACTCCTCCTTCAGCATGGTTAGCAAGGGGCAGTTGCGCCGCACCCACTCGATCTTTTGCATGCCGCTCTTTGCCAGGCTGATGTCTCGTATCTCGCTTGCCATGCCGTGCTCCCGTCAGTTGTGTCGTGTCATGCATTGTGTCTGGGCAAGTATAGCCTACGTGATGCGGCTTGACGGCTGCTATACTTAACGCGTCATGACGACGACAAATGAACGGCAGTCCTCCCATTCAGCCCAGAGAGGAGAATCCCATGCATCGACTCCTGTGCAGAAGTATCTCCCTGCTTGCATACATCCCCAAAGAGATGTGGCGCCATATGGCCAAGCCTCTCTCAATCAGCTTCTCCACCCGTGCATTTCTTGCAAACCTGAGTACGGCCAATGCGGTTGCCAATACCCGCTACCTGCAGTCCATGCACAGAGGCGCGCTCAGTCCTCTCGACTATGGGTGCCTTACAGTTCAGGATGCGTATTACTGCTACCATGCGAAGGACACGCTGAAGGTACTCCTCGACAGGATCGATGGCAGGACAGAGTCCGAGCTCTACGAGCTTGTGGAATCCAAGTTGCGCGCCTATGACGACTACAATCGTACATTCATCGAAGACTGGCACATACGGGATGCCGAGAGCGTGCTCCCTACCGAAACGATGCGTCTCTATGCGGCGCACGAGCGGCGAGTGGCCTGCGAAGAGGAACCAATTTACGGATTGGTGGCGTACCTGCCCTGCTACCAGCTGTGGCCTTGGTTTGCGCGACAGCTCATGAGAAGTCCCCTCTACAGGCCTGGCGTGTACAAGGACTGGTTTGAGTGTATCTACCAGGGAGAACGCGAGAGTTTCGGCGGCTCATGGCTGATGGGCAACTTCATCGAGGATTGGAGAGAGGTGGCGCACGAGGGTTACCCCCACGCCAACGCAAAACCTAGGGAACCCGATACGCAGGTGCGAGCCCCGACAGCGGACCGGATTACCGAAGGCATGGTCTCCACCCACAGGTTTTGGGAATGAGCCAGGGCATTCATAATGGCTCCGTGCGCGTCCGAACTACTTGGATGAAGGACTCGACGAGTTGCGACAAGCGCTTACGAGGGAGGCTGGGTAATGCCGTTGATGAGCATGCGCTATAGTATTATCCTGATGCATGACGATGATTCACTGCGTCAGGAGTTATGGCATGGCTACCCCAAAATGGGTGGTCACCTCTGTGACACCTTACGGAAATTATACGCTCGATATTGAGTTCTCTGACGGAAAAGTCGGCCGCTTTGACATGGGGCCGTATCTTGAGAGACGACCGTATCGCTCGCTGAACAACCTTGGCCTATTCATGTTGGCCCACGTTGAGTGCGGCACGGTGGTGTGGAACGATATGGTTGACATGGCTCCGGAGCTGCTTTACGAGGGTTGTGCGGTCATGGATGATCGGCATGGGCTCACGGAGCTCGAGGCCATGCCGGGAGGGAGTGATTGTTAGTGGCCGCCCAAAAAAAGCTCAGTTCCTAAACCTGTGGGCCGGAAGCCGCAGATGGGCCAGCATCGGATGGCTCCATTCCACGCCGTGGCAACCGTTCGGGCGTTCGGGCTACAGAGGGAGCCGTCCGTTTGGCCCCGCGGGGCGTCCCCCGGAACCGACGTCGCAGTGGCACGGCTGTGATTGCGTTTCGTGCGGGGGCCTTGGCTGGAAATGCGCTTCGTGCGGCGCTCTTCGTCCAGGATTACGTTTCGTGCGGGGGCTTCGGCCGTTATTTGCTTTCGTGCGGGCTGTCAGAGTTCACGAAACGCAAATCCGACCGAAACCCATCGCACGAAACGCAAATCCGACCGAAACCCATCGCACGAAACGCAAAAACAACCGAGGGGCTCGCACGAAACGCAATCCTAGCCAATATTCGTCGCACGAAACGCAAAAACAACCGAGGGGCTCGCACCAAACGCAATTCCGGCCGAGGGGGCACGCACGAAACGTAAATCCAACGTCGAGAACTGGGGTCGCGGCATCGAGAAGATCGTGGCTGCATGCGACAAGCTTGATGCACCGCGTCCGGAGTACCAGTTGCTCGGCTACGGCATCACGCTGGTCCTCCATGCGCTCGAGTTGGCCGTCATTAGGGACAATGTTAGCGTCGGTTTAATTTAGCCCCAAATGGTCAGACATATTTAGCCAATCCTGGTCAAACAAAAATGGCCATCGCGCCACTCTCGCGCTCCTACACT
>ONMP01000106.1 GCA_900318935.1 uncultured Actinomycetes bacterium | reverse complement strand
CCGATTTTCTTTGCAAATTTGTTAGAAATCCAGTTGATGAGAAGGACCACTAGAATGAGGATGACCGAGGTGGCGTAGGCCTCGCCGGTATGGAAACCTTCTCGAGAAAGTTCGTACATGTGAACAGACAGAGTCCTGCCCGAAGAGAATATTCCCTTGGGAAAATCCGCCACCGTACCTGCCGTATAGACAAGGGCGGCAGTCTCTCCCACCACACGGCCCACCGCTAGGATTACACCTGCAAGGATTCCCGGAACGGCTGACGGTAATATTACCGACAAAACCGTACGGAGCTTACCTGCCCCGAGGCCGTAGGAACCTTCGCGATAACTATCTGGAACAGAACGCAGGGCCTCTTCAGTGGTGCGCATGACCAGGGGCAAAATCATGATGGAAATGGTCAAGATACCGGAAACCAAGGAATATCCCAGGTGCAGGAAGGTCACGAAGAACAGCATTCCGAAAAGACCGTAGATAATGGAGGGAATTCCGGAAAGGGTTTCGGTAGTGATCCGCACCAGTCCCACGATCTTGTTTCCGCGGCGGGCGTATTCCACCGTATAGATGGCAGCACAGATTCCTAAAGGGCCTGCCACCAGGAGAGAACCAAACACGATGATAACCGTATTCAGGATGGAGGGCAGGAAAGAGACATTCTCCGAGGTGTAAGTGAGAGAAAACAGGGAGGGTTTCAGGAATGGGATACCCTTCACCAATATATAGAGGATTGCGACCACGAAGTAGACCTGCACCAGCGCGTCGTTGTTTGTGATGAGGACGCGGGCGTTTTGCATGAGGTCCGGATAGCTCACCACGTAGGCCACCGTCGTGTCCTTGACCACGACGACAAGCTGGCTGATGAGCGAGGGCACCACGATGCGCAGTGCCTGCGGCAGGATAATCTTGAACATCGTCTTGCCCGGCGTAAGACCGATGGAGAGCGCCGCCTCCGTCTGGCCCTTCGGCACGGCGTTGACGCCCGCCCGGAAGACCTCGGCCAGCACGCCCGAGGCAGCAAGCGCAACGGGGAGCGTTATCATCCAAAACGCGGAGATACGCAAGCCGTACTGTGGCAAAGCCAGATAAAAGAAGTAGATGAGCAGGAGGCTCGGCACCCCACGAAAGAAGTCGATGATCACGCGTGAGATGACCTCAAGTGGTTTGATGCCGCTCGTTCGTCCGAGCATGAAGACGACACCGAGTACGAGCGAGATGACACCAGCTGTCGCAGCAACCCGCATGGTGCCGAGGAAACCGTTAAAGAGATAGCGCCACGTGCTCTGCCTCAGGAAGAATGACCAATATTTCGCGTCGAGCTGTCCGGTGACGTAGAACTGTCGCACGATGAGCCCCGCGCCGATGGCCACGAGCACGAGCGATATACCGGTGATGATGCGCGTGCGACGGCGTGTCTTTGGACCGGGAGCCTCGTAGAGAGCATCACGCATGGAGACAGTATGTGCACTCATCGTATGACCCTCACCTTCCGGTCGATGGCGTTGCCCGCGAGGCCCAGCAGCACAGAGAAGCCCGCATAGATGACCGCCGAGACGGTGAAGGGCAGAATGCCAATTGCCGTCTCGCGCGTGGTGATGAAGCTCACGAGGCCGGTCAGTTCCTGCGGGTTGAGCGGCACCTGCGAGCCAAGCGCCGTCGTGAGCATCGTGGCTATGAGCAGGTTCGTCATGGGAAGCACGGCAGAGCGCAGCGCCTGGGGTATCACGATTTTTGTCATCGTCTGGGTGAAGGTGAGACCGATGGAACGAGCCGCCTCAATCTGCCCAACACCGATGGCGTTGATACCCGTCATGAAGTTCTCGGAGCCGAAGGCCGAGGCGAGCAACACGACAACCACCTCGACACAGACCTTCCAAGGCATCAGGACCTTGAGATAGGGCAAAGCATACGCCACGATGACGAGCAGCGCCACGCCCGGAATGTTGCGAAAGACCTGCACGTACAGGTCACCCACCAAGCGAAGCGGCTTGATCGGGGAGACGCGCATCACTGTGACAAGCACCGAGATCACCATGGCGATTGCAAAGCAGAGCACCGTCATGCTCAGCGTCTCGAATACCGCCAGCAGGTATTTCTCGCCGTACGCTGCAAAGAGCTCGGCGTAACCCATCGCAGCTCCTTCCTATCGCGCGAAACAATCGGACTAAATGAAAAAGCGGGACAGACAACAGGAACCGCTCGCTCCAAGTCGTCTGTCCCGCGCGGCAACTATCTTGCTACTCGAACTTGCCGATGGCGGGAGGCTCAGGTGCATCGGTCTGGCCGATACGATTGCCTATACTAATCTGCCAGAGCTCGGTCCATAGCCCGGCCTTCTCAATCTCGGTAAGGAAGGCATTCACGAACTCGACGGCATCCGTCTTGCCCTTGGGAAGACCGATGCCATACGGGTCGATGGGGCCAAACGGCTCGCCAACGATCTTGTACTTGCTCGGGTTGCGTGCGACAGCACCCATCTGCATCGTGTTATCGATAACGTAAGCGTCCACACGACCCTGCTCGAGCGTAGTGCGAGCTTCCTCGTCCGTGCTGAATTCCTGGAGCACTGCATCGGGTGCGAGTGACTCCATGATTCCAGGACCGGTAGATCCCGACTGCACCGCGACGTTCTTGCCCGCAAGGTCGTCCAGACCGTTGATGTCGGTGTTGCCCTTGGCGACGAGAATGGACTGCTGCGACGTGTAGTACGGGCCACCAAATTCAATCTTTTCCAGACGCTCAGGCGTCACGGAGTACGTGGCAAAGACGGCGTCGACGGTGTCATTCTGTAGGACGGACTCGCGCGTGTCAGACGTAACCTGCGTGTAGCTGTACTTGCTCTCGTCACCGGTGATGTAGCGAGCGAGCAGCTGGAACAGGCCCGCATCGAACCCACGCAGGTGGCCGTCGTCGATGTTGCGCAGACTAAAGAACGTCGAGGTCTCGACACCGCCCACGCGCAACTCGTCGGCTTTCTTCACCTTGCTCGCCCACTCGCTCGCCTCGACGGCATCATCGGCAGCCACGGGACCCTTAGCAAGGAGCGCGTCGAACGCCGCGGCATCGACCTCAGGCGCCTCTTGCTCGTCTACCAAGGCCTCTCCGGCAGCGGAATCATCGGTTGCCTCAGTCGCCGCATCGTCCGAGCCACCGCCACCACATGCAGCGAGGGTGAGCGTACCGGCCGTCCCCAGCCCAAGCGCAACGACATGACGGCGGTCAAGCATAATGGTGTTCAGAGACTTCATGCTGTTCCTCCCAAATGCACACATTTATACGTAATTAACGTAGAGTAAATACTAGTCTTGGGCTAGGATATAGTCAATCACTGCGAATGAGTATTTAACATTTGGCCCTATGCGCCCTGTGACGTTCTTTCATTACCTTGCCAGTTCTACGTGGTTTGTGTGGGCGCGGATTCAAGCGTGTATGATAAGAATTCAGGCAAAATAGGGAGGCAGTTTCTTGCACGATTACCGCACCTCAAACGAAGACGCGCAACGGGGGGCTCACTTCAAAGTGGACCACGCGCAGGTTGATGCTCCCTCGACGCATCGGGTCGAGAATGCCGACTCGGATGCTGCGGATTGGACGCCCAAGCCAGACGCAGAGAAAGAGATGTTCACCGTCCCTCCTTCCTCCGACGTCACCGAAGACGGCTACTTCTGGAATCCTGCTGACGAACTCAAGCAGATGGAAGATGCTGCGCTCGTCGAAGACGCGATTCGCCGCGAAGGCGAATCCGCACACCCTCACGTCACGGCAACGGCTCCGAGGTCCAAGCACCGCAAGGCCATGGACTCCGAAGAGATCAATCGTTACTTCGATGTCAACCGTTATCGGCGTACGGGCCGTCGACGGAGTCGTATGTCGATGCTCAAGGTCGTGGCAGCCGTGCTCGTCGTAGTCATCATGGCTGTAGGTGTTGCCGTCGCCGTATACGTCTCTGACATCAACAAGCGCCTTACGCACGACGTCACGAGCGACCTTCGCGACCAACTCCAGCACTCCGAGCCGGGAGATCCTTTCTACCTGTTGCTTCTCGGCATTGATAAGGACCAGGGCCGTGTGGCGGATGACGAGAACTACGGCTCAAGTGAACACGCCTATCGCTCCGATTCCATCATGCTCTGCCGCATCGATCCCACCAAGGTCAAGGTCACGATGGTCTCGATTCATCGCGATACCCTCATTGACATGGACGAGTATGGACAACAGAAGATTAACGCAGCTTATGCGTTCGGCGGCGCGGCTTACGCCATCGAGGTAATCTCGGAGTTCGCGGGAGTGCCCATATCGCACTATGCCGAGGTAGACCTAGACCGCTTCATCGAGATAGTGGATGTCGTCGGCGGAATCGAAGTCGACCTGCCCGTCAAAGTGTACGATCCTGAGTACACAGGCCTTAACCTGCCAGCTGGCAAGCAGAAACTCAACGGCCTGGAGGCAGCGCTACTCTGCCGTTGTCGTCATGGCTACGACGAGTATGGCGATGGCGACCTCTATCGTGCTGCTAACCAACGTATGATTTTTTCCGAAATCATAAAAAAGGTTATGCGCAGCGACCCCGCTACCATCGTTGCGACGATCACGCGGATGGCCGATTGCGTGACCACGGACATGGAACTCTCCTACATCCTTGACCTTGCTGGTCAGATGCAATCCATCGATGTCGACAAGGACATCATGACGGGCATGGAACCCACCGAGGGCGTAGAGCTAGGCGACGGATGGTACGAGGTCTGCATCAAATCCGAGTGGAACAAGATGATGAATCGCGTGAACAAGGGCCTCCCGCCCTATGCGGATGGAGAGTTCGACTCGACGGCAGGCGTTGCGGCAGGCGTCGGCGAAGCAGGAGAGAAGGCGGCTGAGGCGGCCGCAGCTGGACAACCACACAAGCGCGAGGATACGAAAGAATCTGAGCATCAGACGAACACGTCGGAAGAGACTACTCCAGCCCCAGAACCCGAGCCTGAGCCCGAACCTGAGCCTGAGCCCGAGCCAGTATATGAGCCCGAAGAGCCGGTGTATTATGAGCCAGAACCGGAGTATGAGCCGGAGGAAGTCTACTACGAGCCGGAATGGTAAGCTGCTCGCAGCTTGAGCTTTCATCTAAATATGCCCCGGAGAGGAAGGTCTTCCCCTCCGGGGCACTTCGATTGTCCGAACGCTTCGGTTGAAATCCCTGCCTACACGTTGAAACGGAAGTGCATCACGTCACCGTCCTGCACGACGTATTCCTTGCCCTCCATCCTCAGCTTGCCAGCCGCCTTGCAACCCGCTTCGCCACCGAGCGTCACGTAATCATCGTAGCTCGCAACCTCAGCCTTGATGAAACCGCGCTCGAAGTCGGAGTGGATAACGCCAGCCGCTTGCGGGGCCTTAGTACCCACGGGGATAGTCCAAGCCTTGACCTCCAGCTCGCCCGCCGTGAAGTAGCTCTGCAGACCCAGCAGCTCGTAGGCAGCTCGAGCGAGCGTCTCAAGGCCCGAGTGCTCAAGGCCTAGGTCGGCCAGATACTCGGCTGCCTCCTCGGGATCGTCTTCGGCCAACTCCGCCAGCTCGGCCTCCACTTTCGCGCTTATCGGCACGACCTTCGCACCCTCGATAGCGGGCAACTCCTCGCCAAGCGCGTCCTCATCGACATTCGCCACATAGAGGATGGGCTTCATGGTCAGCAAAAAGAGGTCATGAGCAGCAGCACGTTCTTCGTCTGTCATGTCGAGCGTGGCGGCACGATTGCCCTCATCGAGCCACGCCTGCAACCGCTTCGCGATGGCAAGCTTCGAGGCATTGGCCTTATCGCGACGTGCCTCCTTTTCGAGCTTCGGAATGGCACGCTCGAGCGTTCCTAGATCGGCGAGCACGAGCTCGGTCTGGATCGTTTCCATGTCTGATGCGGGGTCGACGCTACTCTCGTGCCGAATGACGTCCGGATCCGAGAAGTGACGCACAACCTCGCAGATGGCGTCGGTGTTACGGATGTTTGCGAGGAATTGGTTGCCGAGGCCCTCCCCCTCACTCGCGCCCTTCACGAGGCCAGCGATGTCCACAAACTCCACCGTTGCGGGCACGATACGACCCGGATGCACGATGTCGGCCAGTACCTGCAAGCGCTCGTCTGGCACGTCTACGATGCCCACGTTTGGGTCGATGGTCGCGAAGGGGTAGTTCGCAGCAAGCCCGCCCTTCTTTGTGAGCGCCGTAAAGAGAGTCGACTTGCCCACATTGGGAAGTCCTACGATGCCAATGGATAGTGCCATGTCGGTTTACTCCTTCGCTTCCGATTGTTCGTTGTGATGGCTAATCATCTGCCAGCCTCTCGAGGATGTCGAGACCCTTCTCCAAGGTCTTTTTGCTCTCCTTGCGCGCCTTGGCCGCTCGCGCCTTCTGTCGTGCCTTCTTTTCGGCTTCCGGATCAGGCACCACGAGCTCCTCGCAGGTATCCTCGCGCATCTGAATGGCCCCCTCAGGACATGCCTGTGCACAAGAACCACAGCATACGCAGTAAGCGCGCTCCACATGCACACGACCGTTGCTGTCGAGCTCGAGGGCATGCACGGTACAAGCCTTGGCACAGTCTCCACACATGGTGCAGATATCTGCATTCAGGCTCGGGAAGGGCAGTCGCATCTCCTCGGCAAGGTCAGAATAACGCTGCAGACCGGCCAAGAGGAGCCTCCGCTTGCGCGTGAGCATGCGCCGACGTGTCTGTGTGGACTGGGTTCCCACCGCGTTGTCGAGCGAGCGCTGAAGATCATTGATCTGCTTCGTGTGCGCTTGCAAACGCTTAGCCACGGCCTGTGCTCCGGCCAAGACGGGCACGCTGCGCGATACCAGCCGTGTCCCCGCCTGAGTCATGCCGCTCACGAACTGGCTGCGTTTGTAGGCACGCTTTTGCTCGCGCAAGAGATCGGCCTCGTCCACCTCAAGCCCCACGCTCTCACCACTCCACTCCTCCGCATCGGCAATGGCTTCGCCAAGAGTTTCTTCGCCAGTACTCGTGCGGCACTCGTCGCATATGCCGAGCGGCAGGTAAACGCTGAGATTGGAGAATTCGCACAAGAGGTTGAACCACACCTCACGTGCGACGACACCAACGCAAGGCAGAAGAATCTCGTTCGCCTCAGGCAAACGGCCCAGCGCGCGCGTGCAGGTGATGTAGCACTGCTCGTAAGCAGCCGCGACCTTTGCAACCTTGTCGTAGAGGGCAAGCGGCGCGTTGCTGCGAATCTGAAAGACCTCCGTGGGACACGCTGCGACGCACAAATCGCATCGCAGACAAGCATCGCTGACGCGCACCATTGCGCCGTCGATGACGATGGCATCCACCGGACATACATCCTTGCACGCGCGGCAGACGCTCAGGTCGCGCATTACGGCGGCGGCGCAGTACGTTGAGTTGGCGCGTGGTCGCTCCTGGTAATCGGCTGGATCAAAGAAGCGTTCCTCTTCGGGTTCAGCTGCCAGTTGGCTCACGAGGTCATCGCCCGTATGCGAAAGGGCATCCCAGTCTGACTGGATGTCGATAATCTCGTCAAGAAAGTCGCGCTTCTGTTTGGCCATGTCCCTCCCCTTTCCACGGGGGACTATTGTAGCGCAGATGTGCCAAGGGAGACACGCGCGTCACCGGTGGACTCGATGCCATGCGCGCATCTGTAGTTCATCCACGCTCACGGTTCGACAAATAGCTCGAACTGATTCTTTGCACGGCCACCCGTGGCTAATACCGTCATGATAAGTTACTGTAAGACTGTTCCCCAAGCTGTGAGCGCAGAAGGAAACGACGATTGAGTACGAGATTATAGGAAGACGCATAGCAAGCGCTCGTGTTGGGAATCACTAACGACCCGCCCGCCACATAGCAACGGAGGTGCGATGGCATGGGAAGCGCAAAGACATTAACCGAGCAAATCCTCAAGTTCGGCGTCGTAGGCTTTGCGGCGTTTCTGGTCGACTACGGCGTACTCATGCTGCTCTCGCAACTATTTGGTATGAACGCCGTGCTCGCCTCAGGCATCTCGTTCGTCGTGTCGTGCACGTTCAACTACCTAGCTTCGATGCGTTACGTGTTTCGCCACCGCGAGGACATGCCGAGACAACGAGAGTTCACCATCTTCGTCGTCTTGTCAGTGGTCGGCCTTGCCATCAACGAGCTCATCATGTGGGCAGGCACCGCAATGGCCGGCGAGTCCGCCCTTGCTGTCACTATCACAAAAGTCATAGCCACGGCAGTAGTCATGGTATGGAACTTCCTCAGTCGCAAGCGCTGGCTCGACGCAGACCGATAACTCCGCCAAAAGAATCCTTCGTTGCTGCCCCAGCTCGGCTCGCCTTTACGCGCTTTCTCTCACGAAATTCAGACTATCCTAAGTTCAATTGAGTGCAAAGTGAAACGACCACGTTTACCTGCGAAAGTGCAAAAAGCGGGGAAATTGCTGTCAGCTAGCGGGGAAATACGTGCAACATCGATGTGCTAGCATCGCCCTCCCAACTGGCTTGGAGACGGGAGGAAAGATGGTCAACAACGATACGAGGCTTTTGTTTGGGCGCGATGAAGAAGGTCCACTGCGCATCTCACCGCTCTTCAACGATGCGTTCCTCTGGATATTCGGTAGGCATGAGTCGAAACCCATAACGAAATCGCTCGTGAACGCAATACTACAGAGGGCTGGAATCCCCACAATCGGAGAAATCAGCGAGTTGAGATGTGATGCGGCAAGCGCTGGGGGCGTCAAGCTTAGGACGGGACGAACAGACGTATTGGTCGCCACGGCCGAGAGGACGCTGGTGGACCTCGAGGCACAGCGCCGCCACACAAACGTGAGCAACAAGGCACTCTTCTACGCCTCGAAGCTGCTCTGCGAGCACTCATACAAGGGCGACAGCGATGACTACGATGATATCACGCAAATCATTACCATCACTCTTCTCGAGGGCCATACGCTCTCCAGTGATGATGATGTGTTTGTAAGCGTCGGTCAAATTCGCTGGAAACGAGGCGAAGAGGTCATCGACGGAACTGATCGCATGCTCTTTGTAGTCGTGGAACTCGACAAAGTCAAGAAACGCTATACTGCAAATGTAGAGGAAGTATTGGGCGATGAGTCGCTCGCCTGGCTGTACCTCCTTGCCAACGGCTACCGAGATGACAAAGAAATGGACGCAATCATGAGCAACTTCCCAACAATTCAGGAGTTCGCCGAGCGCTATAAGCTCGCGATGGGCGACCCCGAACTCAAAAGGGCATACGATAGGTATATCGAATCCCGGCTGGAGTACAACCAAATGATTCACGAGGCGCAGCGCGAGGCCGAAAGCATTGGCTTCTCGAAAGGAGAAGAAAAGGGACGCGAGAAAGGCCTAAAGGAGGGGCGCAAGGAGGGACGCAAGGAGGGACGCAAGGAGGGCATCAACGAGGTACTCGGTCGTCTCCACCAGCTAGGCTTCAGCGAGGAAGACATAGCTACCGTCACGGACAGCCTTTCTGATACATAGCCCCAATTCGCGCTGGACCAACCGTAATCGTCTAGTTCACAGAGGCAGTAAGGCGCAGCTATTTGAAGGTCAAGATGAGGAGGGGGGCGGAGCCCCGCACCAGTTTCCCCCGCCCCGGGGCACCCGGCTTGCGCAAGGGGCCGCCCCCTGTCTTTCCCGCGCGCAGTTCTCGCGAAGCGAGCTGTCTGAGCACGGGAAAGACAGGGGGCGGCCCT
>ONMP01000020.1 GCA_900318935.1 uncultured Actinomycetes bacterium | reverse complement strand
GGAGGATGATGAGATTGCCGCTACATGATGCGCGCAGAAATGTCAGGGACATTGTGGTACCACTTATCACCATAGTGGCTTTGCTCGTGGTGTGGGAGCTTGTGATTCGGAGCGGGATCGTTCCCAATTTCTTGTTACCGAGTCCAACGCAGGTGACGGCAGCCCTCGTGGAGGATACGCCTCTCCTCTTTGGCCATGCGGTGTCGACCTTTGGGGAGGCTTTGCTCGGCCTTGCGTTGGGTGTAAGCGTGGGATTCGTGGTTGCTGTCATCATGGATCGCTTCGAGCTAGTGGCACTTGCGCTTAACCCTCTCCTCACGGTGAGCCAGACCATTCCCACCGTGGCCGTTGCCCCGCTGCTTGTCCTGTGGTTTGGCTATGGCATGCTGCCCAAGGTGTTGCTCGTCGCGCTTACGACCTTCTTTCCTATTGCGATTTCGCTCGTCGGTGGTTTCCGTTCCGTAGATCCGGACCTCATCGATCTCATGCGTACGATGCGTGCCAACGAGTGGCAGATATTCTGGCGTGTCAAGCTTCCAGCTGCCGCTGAGGAATTCTTTAGCGGTCTCAGGATTAGCGCCACCTATGCCATTGTCGGTGCGGTAATTGCCGAGTGGCTGGGTGGGTTCACGGGGCTCGGAGTCTACATGACACGCGTGCGCAAATCCTTTGGCTACGACCGGATGTTTGCGTCCATCGTGGTTATATCCGCATGCTCGTGCTTACTTATGTATGCAGTAAATCTTTTGGAGCGTCTATGCCTGCCTTGGAGGCGGGCGGAAAGGAAGTGATTGGCATGGGACTATCTCGGAGGGCATTCGTGACGGGGTCGGCAGGCGCGCTCGCAAGTAGTGCGTTGGCAGGGTTGCTTGCGGGCTGCTCGAGTTCTGACGACAACGGTGCGCAGCAGGATGCCGCCGCGAAGAAGCTCACGCTTTGCCTTGACTACACGCCAAACACCAACCACACAGGCATCTACGTGGCGCAGACGAAGGGCTACTTCGCCGATGAGGGTATCGAGCTTGAGATTGTGCAACCGCCTGAGGATGGTGCCGAGGCGATAGTGGGTACTGGGCAGGCACAACTCGGCGTGAGCTATCAGGACTATCTCGCCAACGCCTACGCTGGAGGCAACACCGGTTTCGAAGCCATCGCGGCCATCATTCAGCACAACACTTCCGGTATCATGAGCAAGAAGGAGCTCGGCGTCACGCGTCCTGCTGCCATGGAGGGCCACACCTATGCAACGTGGGAGCTTCCCGTCGAGCAGGCGACGCTCAAGCAGGTGGTCGAGAGGGACGGCGGGGACTTCAAGAAGATTCAGATGGTGCCCTATACGGTTGATGATGAGGTGAGCGGGCTGCGTGCGAACCTCTTTGATTGCGTGTGGGTGTTTGAGGGATGGGCTGTACAGAATGCCAAGGTGCAGGGGCTTGACGTCAATTACTTCAGCTTCATCTCCGTAGATGACGTCTTCGACTACTACACGCCCGTGCTGGTCGCAAATACCGCGTTTGCCGAAGAGAATCCCGAGGCCGTGCGCGCCTTCTTGCGCGCCGCAAAGAAGGGCTACGAGTTTGCTATCGAGCATCCCGAGGAGGCGGCAGAGATCCTATGCGAGGCTGTTCCCGAGCTCGATGCCGCACTCGTGGCCGAGAGCCAAGCGTACTTAGCGGGTCAGTACCAATCCGAGGCTGCGAGCTGGGGCGATATCGATGCCGATCGATGGGCGAATTTCTTCAACTGGCTCAATGACAACGATCTCGTCGAGACAAAGCTTGACCCCGCCTCTGGGTGGACGACGGAGTATTTGGCATGATACTGCCAGACGATGCCGGTAGTCGTCCTGCTTTGGAGGCATGTGGGCTCACACTTAGCTGGGACGGTGGCACGCATGTGGTCGCCGACGGCATCGACCTCGATGTGCATGGCGGTGAGGTGGTCTGTCTGGTGGGACGGTCGGGCTGCGGCAAGACGACCATCCTTCACGCGCTCGCTGGCCTGACACGGCCTGTGCGCGGACGCGTGCTGCTCCATGGGGAGGACGTCACGGGCCAGCCCGGCAGGGTGAGCTACATGCTCCAGAAGGACCTGCTCCTTCCGAATCTGCGCGTGCTTGACAATGCCTCCCTGCCTCTCGTGCTCGGGGGGATGTCACGCGCGGAGGCACGCCAGCGCGCCGATGGGCTCTTTGCACGCTTCGGGCTGGAAGGTACGCAGGAGCTTTGGCCGAGCCAGCTCTCGGGAGGTATGCGACAGCGGGCTGCCTTCTTGCGTACCTACCTCATGGGCAATGAGGTGGCACTGCTTGACGAGCCGTTTTCGGCGCTCGATGCCATCACGCGTCAGGAGCTGAGGACGTGGTATGTGGGCATGTCTCGTGAACTGGGTATTGCTTCGCTGGTGATTACCCATGACGTGGACGAGGCGGTGTCTCTGGCCTCCCGCGTCCTCGTCCTCGCGGGAAGCCCCGCCAAGGGCAAGCCGAGTGCGATCGTAGGGGAGGTTCATATCGAGCGTCCTGATGTCGAAGACTTCTCGGTCACGCACGCCTACGTGGATGCCAAACGCGAGGTGATGGGTTTGCTTGGTGCGGAAGTGGCGCGATAGCGGCAAAACTCATAGGTTACTTGCAACAATTTGGGGAGATTGTTGTGGAGCGCGTGTTCCGGAGTAGGTTATTCTCACATGGGTATCGTGATGAGTGTTACGATTTTACGATACCTTGTAATGTTGTAGACGAATGGAGTGCGGTGAGCACAAAGAGCGTTTGTATCTTGCGTGGTGTTGCCTCGACGGTGCTCTGTCTCGCCCTGGTGGGGTGTGGTGGGGGTTCTGAGGCTTCCAGCAAGTCAGAGGGAAACTCGACCCTGACTATCGTCGAGATTGGGCAGGACGAGAAGGAGGCTGACCGCAAGCGGTATTCGAGCGACACAAATGCAGCGGATTCAAGCCACGAGACGCTCTCTTCCTGCTTGGGAAGCATCGCGAAGAGAGCTGCAGATGACCACGGCAACCCTCTCGTGGAAAAGGAGTCGGTACGCGACCTGTTTGACCTCACCATCGAGGACGAGGAGTACAAGCTGCCCTGTCCAGTCAGCGCGTTCCTCGACAAGGGATGGGGCTTCGAGCAGGGCTATACGTTTGAGGGCGTGCGCTACGATCCTGCTTTTTCGTTTGAAATCGAGCTGTGGTACAAGAATGACCCGAACTTCAACGTGAAGGTGACGCTCAAGAACGCGACAAAGGACATCGTCGAATGGAACGGCCTGAGCGTAGTGGCCATTAAGCTGAGGCCTTTGGACTCCTTCGTGGACTTCTCTTCAAAGATAGGTATCGGTGGCGGATCGAGCCTCGACGAGTTGCTCTCAGTGCTTGGCTGCAACAACGAGAGCGCGCTGCTAGAAAATAAGGTCTTTGTCGAATACCACGTGAGCCTCTTTGAGAAGCCGTTCTATGACATGAAGTCCTCGCCCTATGCAAACGTCATTTATGTTTGGAACAAAGAGGGGCGGGCCATGACGGAACTCTCGCTCGAGCTCGTGGAGCCGTGGGATGCCAATCTGCGGAAAACCGACGAGGAGTTAGAGAAGGAAAAGAAAGAGGCCGAAGAGAACAAGGACGACGAGCAGTTTGATGGGGGTGGGAATCCGTCGGACTGGGTTGGTAGGACCGTGGAGGGCACCAATCGTTAGTCAAGGTGCCCAGCATCGGCCCTCAGGTGGCGCGGCTACGACGCGAGGAAAGCTCTATAGCCGCGCAGTGCTTCGTAGAGGTCGGCCTTTGAGATGGCCTCCCATGGTGAGTGCATGGAGAGCACAGGCACGCCACAGTCAATAACACGAACGCCATATTTAGCTAGCATATAGGCGATTGTGCCGCCACCTCCCTCGTCGACCTTGCTTAGCTCGGCCATCTGCCAGTGGATATCTGCCTCGTCCATGATGCGGCGGATGTGTGCAACATACTCTGCGTCAGCGTCGTTGGAACCAGACTTTCCCCGCGCGCCGGTGAATTTGGTGAATGTGAGGCCACGTCCAAGGTATGAGGCGTTCTTTGGCTCAAACGAGCTTGAGAAGGTCGGGTCGAATCCCACGGCCACGTCGCTTGAGAGCATGCGCGAGTTGGCAAGGCAGCGACGAAGGGCGAGCGATCCCTCGCCATAGCCGGCAAGCGCGAGCACCTCAGCCACGACGTTCTCGAAGAAGCGGCTTCTCATGCCGGTCGACCCCACGGAACCTATCTCCTCCTTGTCGGTGAGAATGGTGAGGGCGGAGTGCGTAGGTGTCTCTGCGAGCTCGAGTTGGGCGCGTAAGCTCGGGTAAGCGCATGCCTTGTCATCATGTCCATAGCCGAGAATCATGGAACGGTCGAGTCCCAACTCGCGAGCCGGACCTGCGGGCATGACCTCAAGCTCTGCGGAGAGCAGGTCTTCCTCCTCGATGCCATAACGCTCGCGTAGGAGATCGAGGATATAGGCCTTGACAGGGTCCTTGTCGTCGCCGTCGCTTACGAGCGGACGGTTGCCGCAGAGCACGTCCAGCATCTCGCCCTCGATGACCTCGGAGGCCTTCTTGTCCATCTGCTTGTGTGCGAGGTGGATGAGCAGGTCGCTGATTACGAGGACGGGGTCGCTTGGGTTTTCGCCGACGCAGATGGGCACCACTGAGCCGTCGCGTTTGGCCACGACGCCGTGAAGTGCCAGAGGCATGGTGACCCATTGGTATTTCTTTATGCCGCCGTAGTAGTGCGTGTCGAGGTAGGCGAGACCATTCTTCTCCTCCAGCGGATTTTGCTTTACGTCGAGGCGGGGTGAGTCGATGTGTGCTCCGAGGATGTTGAAGCCGCTGACGAGAGGAGCGGTGCCGATGTTGATGAGAATGACGGACTTGGCGCGCATGCTGGCATAGACCCGGTCTCCAGCTGCGAGCGTGGCGCCCTCGGCTATAAGCTCGTCGAGGTTGCGATACCCTGCGTCCTCTGCCATCCGTATGGCTGTGCTTGTGCATTCGCGCTCGGTTTTGTTGTGACTGATGAAGGCGATGTAGTCCTGTGCAAGCGCTTCCAGCTCGTCGAGCTGCGGCTTTTCATAACATGACCATGCGTTGGGTCGCTCCATGCGTTTCCTCCTTTAATGCTCGTGATTCAGCGTTTGATAGCATAGCCTACCGTTCGTAGACGTGACGCGTGAATCTTGGCATTCCGTTGGCAGATTGAACGAACCGCTCACCAATCCCTTTGCAGTTTTGGGACGAAAGCACGCTAAGATGTGCTGAGTTAGGTACCGTTGGTACGCCAAAAGCTGTTTCGGGAGGTAACACATGCTCGTTAACGCCAAGTACATGCTCGACGCCGCCGTAAAGGGTCACTACGGCATCGCCGCCTTCAACACCAACGACCTTGAGTGGACGCGCTCCATTCTTCTGGCCGCCGAGGAGCTCCAGGCTCCCGTCATCATCCAGTGCACCGCTGGCGCCGCCAAGTGGCAGATGGGCTTCAAGGTCGTCCGCGACGTCGTTGCCGACCTCGTTGACTACATGAACATCACGGTTCCCGTTGCAATGCACCTCGATCACGGCTCCTATGAGGATTGCTTCAAGGCCATCGACGCTGGCTTCACCTCCGTCATGTACGACGGCTCCCATGAGCCCACCTTCGATCTGAACCTCGAGCGCACCGCCGAGATCGTCAAGCTCGCCCATGGCAAGGGCATCTCCGTCGAGGCTGAGGTCGGCGGCATCGGTGGCGTCGAGGACGGCGTCGCCTCCAACGGCGAGCTCGCTGATCCCGAGGAGTGCAAGGCCATCGCCGACCTCGGCGTTGACTTCCTCGCATGCGGCATTGGCAACATCCACGGCCTGTATCCCGATGACTGGGCCGGCCTCTCCATGGATCGTCTGGCCGAGATCAAGGCCCTCACGGGCGACCTGCCCCTCGTTCTCCACGGTGGCACCGGCATCCCGACCGCTATGGTCCAGGAAGCCATCGACAACGGCATCGCAAAGATTAACGTCAACACCGACCTTCAGGTCGCCATGGCCAAGGCCACGTGGGCGTTCGTCGAGTCCGGCGAGGCCAAGAAGGGCAAGAACTACGACCCGCGCAAGCTCCTCAAGCCGGGCTTCGACGCCATCGTCGATCGCGCCAAGGAGCTTATCGTCGACTTCGGTTGCGACGGCAAGGGCTGGGCGTAAGCTTTGACTGGGCTTAAGGCCTAGAGTCTAGGGGTCCCGGGCAACCGGGGCCCTTTTTCCGCCGGGACCGAAGGCGGCGCGCGGCCCGGTCTTGGCCGCGTTGCAATTACTTCGGTTCCGACGGCAAGGGCTGGGCATAAGCTTTGACATACGTAGAAGCGGTAACTATCTCGCATCTTGAGCCTGCGCGGACTCAGGGTGACAATCGCACCGAACGTTTGATGGCGACGCGGGAGGTGCGGGTGATTCGTGACCATCGGCGCCGCCACCGTGGCCTGTCCCGAATACGCGCACGAGGTCTTCGCGTCTGCCCATATTATCCTTGCGACGTTGCGCTTGGTTTTTCATTGAAGCCCGAGCTACCTGCCCAAGCTATCTGCTACGCCAGCGGTCAGTTCCCCTCATCCGTATGTATGATAAACTGCTGCCGAAGGGAGCCGGAACATAAAAAAGGCTCGTTGCACATCTGGTGTGTATCCTCGTTCTGGCATGCGTCGCGCTCGGCGGTTGCGCCATGCAAGCCCAAAGCAACGCCTGTACCATCTACATATATCTGTGTGGCTCTAACCTCGAGACCAAGCAGGGCCTTGCGGGCAAGAACCTGGACGAGCTGCTGGAAGCAGATATCCCCAGTGACACAAAGGTCGTTGTGCAAACGGGCGGCTCAACCACTTGGCGTTCCCACAACATAAAGAACGACAAGCTCCAGCGCTACGAAGTTCGCGACAAGCAGCTCGTACTGCTGGAAGAGTTGGAAAATGCAAGCATGGGTGACGAAAGTACGTTTAAGAACTTTCTCACGTGGGGCGCGGGCGAGTACGCCGCAAAACGAAACATGCTGGTCATGTGGGACCACGGTGGCAAGTCGGCCGACAAGGTGTGCTTCGACGAGAACTTCGACTACGATGCGCTCGAGCAAACGGAGCTGGCCTCGGCATTCAAGGGCGCCCAGCTTCCCTTTACCTTTGACATGGTGATATTTGACACCTGCTTTATGTCCACCTTGGAAAACGCGGCTCTGATAAGCGACTATGCGCAATATATGGTTGTCTCGCAGGAGGTCGTACCCTCGGGCGGCATAGACTACAAGGCACTGGTACAGGACTTCTCTGCAAAGAATAACAAAGAGCTTGGCGAGAGCATCTGTGACAGCTATCTCGCAAAATGCAAGGCAAAGGAACTGGATGACGCGGCGGAGTTGTCGTTTTTGGACCTCTCGCAAACCAATAGCATGATCCAGGCTGTTAACGACTTGTGCGAGCAGTTCGAAATGACGCAAGACGCAAAGGACGCTACCTTTAGGATCGAAAACGCCACCAAGTCCTCCGCCATCTGTGGCGCCAAAAACATAAGTAACCTGTTTGACCTCCAAGGCTTTACGAATGCGACCGAATTCTTTGACGACAGTCCCAGCACGCAAAAGGTCGCCGATATGTTCGACGAGTTCGTTGTGTACAAAATCACTGGCAACAAAACCGAAAGCGCGGGAGTATCGCTGTACTTCCCGTTTAACTACGACCGGCAAGAGTTCCAAACATACATAAAGACCTGTCCCATGGAGGCGTATGCTGAGCTTCTGAAGAGTCGCTACAGCAACTTGCCAGCGCAGATGCTCGAGTTTGAGGACAGGGGAAGCATAACGCCCGACGGCGACTTTAAGATTTCCTTTTCTGAAGAGAGCGCACGTTATCTTACGTCCGTCACGTACACGCTTGCCAAGCAGAGCGACGAGGATCCCGACACTTACATGCTCTTGGGGTCGGATTGCAACATAAAGCAGGACTGGGACCACCTTACCTTCTCCAGCGACTTTTATCCCACATGGCCGTCTTTGTGGGGGCAGCGGCTACTCACAAGCATCGTCCTCATGCTTCCGCACGTGGTGGCCTTCTCGGCCCCGGTTCGCGCAAACAACGAGGCGTGGGACTTCTATGCGGTGTATGCGTTTGGCGACAACTATCGGGAGGGGGAGTACGTTGATGGAGCCTTGTGGGGTGGACTGGACGCCAACGGGATTCCTTCGCGCAACTACGCCTTGCTGGAGGGAGGCTACAAAATCGCGGCATACGCCGCCACGAGTACAAAGAAGGAAGAGGTAACGCTTCTGGAGGAGGTCACCATTCCCCAGGGAACAAGCGACGAAGATGCAAACCACGTGGAGGAGGCTCCCTTGGAGGACGGGCGGTATCGCTTCCAGTACGTGGCGACAGACATTGCGGGAAACAGCCTCACCTCCGACTACGGCATCTTTGAGGTGTCGGGTGGCCAGGCGCGCCTGGTCGAGGTCCAGCCGCAGTAGCGCTCATTCCGGGATGTGCGTCGCGTGTGAAGAAAGTGTGAAGACATGTCACGCCTATGGGATGCGCCGTTTCGGATGCGTAGAAGTAATTGTAACTAGAATCAGCAAGACTGACCGCAACGGAACGGCGGTCACACATAAAGAGGCAACTCAAGAAAGGAGCACGTCATGAAGGTAGAATCGAAGGCAAGACAGGCGGTGACCGCGGCGCTCTGCGCGCTGCTGGCCACCTCACCCCTGTTGGGCTGCGCGAGCAACGCGCAGCAGGCACAAAACGCCACGAGCGCCGACTCCATGGTAAGGGGGGCGGACGAGGACATAGAGTCCCAGGGCAAGAAGGTCCCCTTTAGCAAGGCCGGTGCCTACACCGTGACCCTCAAGGAGGCCGACTTCCAAAAGGCTGAGGAGAACGAACAGAGCACAGAGAACGAACAGAGCACAGAGAACGGCCAGAGCACAGAGAACGGCCAGAGCACAGAGAACGGCCAGAGCACGGACGCCAACTCCTCCAACAGCGAGCAGACAAAGGCCGACGCCGAGGCTATCGAACAGGCCAAGGCGGCCCTCGAGCAAGCCAGGACAACCCGCGACGAGGCGAGCAAGGCGCTAAACGAGGCCAAGGAGGCCGAGAACGAGGCCAAGGAGGCCGAGGACAGGGCCAAGGAGGCCGAGAACGAGGCCAATGAGGCCGAGGACGAGGCTGACGAACAGTCCATGGTGGAGTCCACTGATGGCATCCAGATGATGAGCGACACCGCGACCCAGGACGCGTCCGACGACCTCGCCAAGGCTACCGAGGCCCGCGTGCAGGCCGAGCAGCAGCTCGCCGATGCCGAGGAGGCCGTCAAGTCCGCCGAGGAGGAGGTTGCCAAGCTCGAGGACCAGGGCCAGGACCAGGACCAGGTCCAGGACCAGGGTCAGGACCAGGACCAGGACCAGGGCGACGCCATCCAGTCAGAGGAAAAGAAGACACAACTCACCTTCGCCGACGTAAAGGCCGAGGACGTCAAGGTGGAATACGTCCTGAATCCCACAGACGACGGATCCTCTCCTGAGGTGCGCGAGGCGCAGGTTAACGCTCTCAGCAACGGCAACGGTGCACTCACCATCTCGTTCACCGACCCCGACGCGGCTACCAACGCCACGAGCAGCTACGTCGTGTCCATTGGCTCCCTCAAATTTTTTGCGACAGTAAGCGTTGACATTGCCACGCCTGTGCTCTCTGTGGAGTCCGGCGGAGTGCAGAGCGGCAGCGAGTCCTGCGACGTAACGATCAAGGTTGACGAAGACATGTTTGCGTCCGGCGTCACTGCAGGCGACGTGACGCTCGGCGGTTCCTTCCGCGAGATGTCCGTCAATGGCGTGGAGGCCGCGGGCGACACCCTTACGGTGCACCTCTCCGGCTCGCCGACCCGCGACTACGACACTGAGTCCACATGGGTGGACGGCCAGATTACCGTTGCCGCAAACGGCTTCGAGAACAGCCCCTTGGCCGCTACCGCCTTCGTGCCCATCGACCTGCCCGACGACGCGTTTAACACGGATGGCGACGAGACGCTCGCCTCCGCCTCCGTTCTCTCCGAAGCGGAATACGTGGGATTCGACGGTGACACCGCAAAGGCCACGCTCGTCCTGGTCGCCGACCTTGGCACCTTCGGTGACGTGAAGCCCGAACACATCGCGCTCGAGGACGGCTTCGAAGGCGGCAAGGTGGAGTCCGTGTCCAAGGAGGGCGAGGACAACGACACGCTCAAGGTGGAGGTGAGCTTCCCCAAGGGCGAGGAGCCCGAGGACGACTACCTCTATGCGGGCACGCTCAGGTTCGCCGAGGGCGCCGTCATCGACGAGTACGGCAACGCCGCCAAGGACGTCTCCACCACCACGCTCCTCTACCCCGAGGAGATGGGCAGGGCTGGCGAGAGCGCCGAGGACGCCGCGAAGAAGGCCGCGGAGGCCAAGAAGAAGGCCGACGAGGCCAAGTCCAAGAAGCTTGCCAGCATCGGCGGCGGCTTTAAGTACGCCGCAGGCTGGGTCGAGAAGATCGACCCCGCGCTTGGCGACGTCGCGAACATCGGGAGCTCCGTCTTCGGCTTGGCATCCGACTTCGTTAAGGGCGACTGGGTCGGAGTCATAAAGGGCGGCATCGGGATGCTGCAGATGTGCGGCATCATCCCCCCCGGCGAGAAGGAGGTCACGCCCAAGGACGTGCTCAAAGAGGTGAAGTCGCTCAGGGAGGTCGTCAAGTCCCTCGGCCTCAAAACGGACGAGATCAGCAAGGAGAACCGCGAGGACCGGTTCACGGCGGCCGAGGTGCGCCTCAAGCAGATGCAGGACGACATCTACAGGTGCTACGTCATGTTTGACAAGGCCGCCGAGATGCTCGCGGAACGCAAGGACAACCCCATGAAGGCGCCCGCCGCCGACGCCTCCAACGAGGAGGCCGTGAAGTACAACGCCGAGCTCTCCACCCTCATGCTCCAGCAGCAGGCTCTCAGGAAGGAGGGCAAGATCACAGACCCCATGTTCGCCAACGTCGAGGCCACCGTGAATCGCCTCCAGTCCCAGCTCTCCGAAACCTGCAAGTGGCTGTCCATCGACAAGAAGGCCGTCAACTCCGGTGCCAACCCCATCGACGTGCTCGACAAGCTCGTGGCCATGAAGTTCAACTGGGACACCCAGGGCTACTACGCTAGGGCGGCCTTCCGCGCCGAGGCCACGGTTACGATCCAGGAGGCCTGGGCCATCGTCTCCACCTTCAACAACGCCACCGACCCGTCGATGGTAGACAAGTTCCAACCCGACCTCAACAACGTGGGGGCCGCGCTCCAGCAGATCGCCCTGCGCCCCGCCGGCCAGTCGCCCGAGGAGGTCCGCAAGCTCAACCAGGCGGGCCAGGAGATCAACGTGTACAGCCCCTCGCTCGGCTACGCCATTAAGCAGAGCAGGTACGTCACCTCCGGCTACGCCTTCGGCGACCCGGGCAAGCTCGAAGGCAGGAACTGCTCGATCTCCCAGAAGGAGCTCAGGACGAACGATGAGCTGATCACCAAGTACCGCGACCGCCTCTACGAGGGCGACATCTGGGAGGACCTCAAGTTCGCCGGCCTGGATGTGGGGGACCCCAACCAGACCGAGGAGTACAAGCACATGTTCGGCAACGCTGGCATCGCCTTCGTCCAGGACGTGGGTCATAGAGATTATCACTGGGGCGATTCGGGTGACTGGACTGAAGAAATCTACTCATGGGTGAGGGGAATCAGGCCCGACAAGCAGATCACCTCGGAGAACGCCATGGAATACGAAGTGGACCACCTATGGCATGTCTTTAACACCGATAATGTAAAGAACATCAAAATCTACGCCCACTTCATCTGGTTCGACCGCCGCTAATGGTCGTGGGGGAACAGCCCCTCGGACATCGCTCGCCCCCGTCGGCTCCAGCCGATGGGGGCGTTTTGGTGTAGACGATATGTCCCGCACCCAAGCGGGCGGTAGCGGTAACTTTCTCGCGTATTGCCGGCCTGCCGGGAATCGGGCCCTCGGGCGCCTCGGCCCTCACGACCACGGCGGGCGTCTCGCCGCCGTCGGCCCGGTTGGCCGCGCTGCACGAGGGGCACACGTACTTCATGGTGCGGTGCTCCACGACCCTGACCCTGGCGGGCACGAAGACCAGCTCGCGCGTGACCTCGTAGCCCATCGGCGCGAGCTCCGCGTCGCAGGCGGGGCAGGACCTGTCCTCCTCCGCCATGTCGTGCACGACGACCTCGGTCTCGTGGGCGGACCAGTCGACCCTGCCCCTCTTGCCCCCGGTCCTCCTCGGCGAGGCCTCGAGAAGCGTCGCGTCCGCGAAGCCCTCGGCGTCGTTGAACAGCAGCGGCAGCTGGCCCCGGCAGGCCTCCGAGCTCGGCCCCCACTGCCTCTTGGCGGCGAGGCGCATCTGCTCGACGACAGCGCTCGAGCATCGCCTCCACCTCGTCGTACCTGCCCTTGAGGGCGGCGTAGTCCCTCTCGAGGGCGCCGTGGCTGGCGAGCAGGGCGTCGTGGTCGGCCCTGAGGGCCTCGTGCCGCGGCACGATCGCGTGCGCCTAGGCGGTAGGCCTTGCGCACCGCCTCGTACCAGCTGTGTCCGTAGCCGTCCATGCCCTCGGGCAGGCCGATGCCGCCGAACATCGACGGGTCCTCCCGGTGGAACCTCTTGAGCCACGCGTACATCGATGCGGTGTGCACGTGGTTGATCGCGCACCACCCGTGGACCTTCATGCCGCTCGCGACCAGCTGCTCGCACCTAGTGCGCCAGAAGTCTCTCGATCCGTGCTCTGCCATTGTGGGCACCTCCCGTTACGCAACCGAACGATCTGCGTGAATTGTCACACTGGGTCCACGATGGCTCAATACGCGAGAAAGTTACCGCTACAAGGGCTGGGCATAAGCTTTGACATACGCTTTGGCATAAGCCATAGCGCTGTATAGGCGTCGAAACGAGGGACGTTCCTCCGCTCTAGTGGGGGAGCGACCCTCTTTGTGATGAGGGAGGACATGCGGTATTATGGCGCCATAAGGTCGAGACAAAGGACGGGCATTGACAGAACATGTGATTCACTCCATCCCTCCCACATTCGATGAGCACAGCCGCGTGCTCGTGTTGGGCAGCATGGCGAGCCCCAAGTCACGCGAGACGGGTTACAACTACGGGCATCCGCAGAACCGCTTCTGGCGCGTGCTTGCGCGATTGGCCGACGAGCCGCTGCCAACGACCAACGAAGAAAAGCGCGCGTTCTGTCTGCGACATGGCATCGCCCTCTGGGACGTGATTGCGGAGTGTGAGATTGCGGGTGCGTCTGACGCGAGTATCCGCAATGTCATCCCCAACGACCTCACGCTCATTACGCGGGCCGCACCCATCGAGGCCATCTACTGCACCGGTGCCAAGGCCCACGAGCTTTATCGACGTTACTGCGAGAAAGATGTCGGCATGCCTGCGGTGCGTCTGCCCTCCACAAGCCCCGCCAACGCTGCCTGGAACATGGAGCGGCTTCTTGAGGCCTATGCGCCTCTCTTTAGATGACCACTTTCCCACAGCGGGATCGTGGTCATTTTTGACCACGATCCCGCTGTGGGAAAGTGGTCAAGAGGTCAAGTGGGTGTTTTGTGCTGCAATTCGGAATGATGCTTTCATGCTGGTATAGTATCTGGGTCTTGAACCCTTGGCTAGGAGATTGCCACATGAGTCGTTTTGCGCTGCGTGCAAACATTGCCCTGCTGCTTGTGCTCGCCCTTGTTTCCGGTGTTGCCTTCGCGGATGAGGCATATGTCGATTCCCAGAGCGACTATGACTACGACGAACAAGAGGAGGTCGTTGCCCTCGATGCGCAGAGCGAGCAGACACTCTCTGTACGCTATCGCACTCATGTTCAGCGGGTCGGCTGGCAGGACTGGAAGAGTGACGGCGAGGAAGCTGGTACCTCGGGCCAATCCCTGCGTATGGAGGCGTTCAGGATTGAGCTGAGCGACGGTGCGGGCAATCATGTGGACGGCATTAGCTACCAGATGCACGTGCAGCGCATAGGCTGGCAGGATTGGGCGAGCGACGGTGAGTTGGGCGGTACTGAGGGACAGAGTCTGCGGGTCGAGGCGATTCGCGTCAAGCTCTCAGACGAGTTGGCCGCACGCTATGACGTATGGTACCGCACGCACATCCAAACCTATGGCTGGCTCGGATGGGCAAAGAATGGCGAGGCCTCTGGTTCAGCGGGGCATTCATGCAGGATGGAGGCCGTTTGCATCTGCGTCGTGCCGAAGGGCGAACTGCCGCCTGACTATGCCGACGGTGATGCGTTCGTCGATGGCGCGACGATTGTGTTGGAAGGTCACGTGCAGCGTCTTGGCTGGGTGAGTGGCACGAGTTCGGTGGGGACCGTGGGGCAGAGCCTGCGCATGGAGGCCCTAAAGGCAAGCATCTCGGGTACACAATACGAGGGGAGCGTCCACTATAGTGCCCACGTCCAGACCTACGGTTGGCAGGATGAGGTGTCTGACGGAGGTGTGGCAGGAACCTCAGGCCAGTCAAAACGAATCGAGGCCATGACCATGCGCCTCTCGGGCGACGTGTCAGTCTATTACGACGTCTGGTATCGACTTCATGCGCAGCGGTATGGTTGGCTGGGATGGGTCAGCAACGGTCAGCAGGCAGGAACTGAGGGGCTGAGTCTGCGCGTCGAGAGCATTGAGGTGCAATTGCTACCCAAGGGTGAGGTGCCGAGCGACTACGATGCGAATGCGACGGGATTTGTCACTGCGCAGGATGTGGCGGCTGAGGAAGCAGCGCGCGAGGCGGCCAGGAGTGGCCAAGCCCTCGCCGACGCAAATGCGGCGCAGCGAGCACTCGTGCAGGTAGCACATTCGACGGCGCCGGTGCCGACGGGCTACTGCGCGCTGTGGGTTGAGAACGTATATGCGAATGCTGGGTATGGAAGGTTCTATGGCGACGCCTGTGATCTCTATGATAAGTACTGCTTCTCGTCGGAGTACTCTCAGCTCAAGGCAGGCATGATAGTGGCAGTCTCAACGCACCCGCACACGACAGCGGGCAGCATCTGGGGCCATGTGGGTGTCTACGTTGGCGACAATACCGTGCTCGACAGCGTTCAAGGCCATGTACGCACGAGCACGCTCAAAGAATGGGTGGATCATTACGGTGCCACAGTGCCTGTGCGCTGGGGCTGGCTAGGCAACGTGAGTGTTGCCTAATGGTCACTCAGCAATGATGTCGGCGAGCGTCTTGCTGTCGAGGTAGTCCGACGTTACCTTGCCCAGCTCACGCCACACCGAGATGGTCGAGCAGGTGTCTATGATTGGGCAAATACGCCCGCGCGTACAGTCAAGGCAGCCTACGGGAGCAAGGGATCCCTCGGCGGCGCGCAGAATCTGACCAAGTGTGTATTCCTCCGGACGGCGCGTGAGTTGGTAGCCACCACCCTTGCCGCGCAGGCTCTTTACGTAGCCCGCGCGGCTCATGAGCGAGATGACCTGCTCCAGATACTTGCGTGAGATGTTCTGCCGCTTCGCGACGTCGCCAAGAGATACCCAGCCTTCGTGTTGGGCGAGGTCGGCCATGGCACGTAGTGCGTATTGGCCCTTTGTGGAGAACATCCCAGCCATGACTATGCCTTCTCTTGGAGCATCTCTTGGAGGGTGCGCCACGCAAGCTCGGCACACTTGACGCGTGCAGGCATGTGGCTCACGTCCTTGAGCAGTGCCGCCTCGTCGAGCTCGTCCTCGAGCAGTTCGGTATCCTTCTCTGCTCCTGTGACCATGCCCTTAAAGAGGGCGCAAAGCCGTAGAGCTTCCTCAGGCGTCTTGCCAACCATGAGGTCACTCATCATGTCGGCCGAGGCCATAGAGACAGCGCATCCGTGGCCGGTGTAGGCACACTCATCGATGCGCCCGTCTTCATCGAGACGAACGTAGAGGCGCAGCTCATCGCCACAGGAGGGATTGACGCCGTCGTGCTCATGTGTGGCGTCATCAAGTGGGTATTTGTAATCGGGATGGGTCACGTGATCCATAAACTGCTCGTTGTACAGGCTAGTTACGTCCATTGAATATCCCCCAAACCATGTCGAGACCCTCCATGAGGTGGTCGATGTCGGCCTTGTCGTTATAGAACGCCACGCTTGCGCGGCAGGTGCTGTGCCAGCCGAGGTAGGTGAGCAGGGGCTGGGCGCAGTGGTGTCCCGCTCGGATGCACACGTTGCTCATGTCGAGGATGGATGCCACATCATGCGGGTGGATGTTGCGCACGTCGAACGAGACGGCCCCTATATGACGGTCGGGCTCGGCGGGGCCAATCACCGTGATGTAGTCCCGCGACTGAAGTTGTTCGCAGAGGTAGGATGCAAGCAGTCGCTCGCGGGATTCGAGGGTATCCATACCATGCGTTTCTAGGTAGGTGAGCGCCGCGTCGGTGGCAAATGAGCCTGCTGCGTCCTGTGTGCCAGCCTCAAACTTCTGTGGCACAGGAGACCAGACGGCATCGGTCTCGGTGACGGAGTCGATCATCTCGCCGCCCACGAGGAAGGGAGGCATCGCGTCGAGCAGTTCAGGCCGTCCCCAGAGGACGCCGATGCCCATGGGACCGCCGAGCTTGTGTGCGCTGAAGGCCAAGAAGTCACAGCCAAGTGTGCGTACGTCTACCTTGACGTGTGGAACGGACTGAGCGCCGTCAACGATGCAGAGCGCACCGACCTCGTGAGCACGAGCGGCAATGGCGGTGACGTCGTTTTGGACGCCAAGGACGTTGGAGACCTGTGTCACCGAGACGAGCTTGGTGCGCGGGCCGATCTTGTTCGCCAGTTCTGATTCGGGAATCGAGAAGTCGTCGGCAAGGCGCAGGTACACGAGCTTGGCTCCTGTCGCAGCACAGACTTGCTGCCAGGGAATGAGGTTCGAGTGATGCTCCATGATGGAGATGACCACCTCGTCGCCAAGGCCGAGGTTCACGACCTGGGGAAGTGTTCGCGCGAGGAGATTCAGCGCCTCGCTCGCATTGCGGGTAAAGACGATCGCATCGCCTTGGGGCTGTCCCGCCTCATCGAACGCCCCGATGAAGCGCGCGATGTGCTCGCGGGCGTCTGCGATGCTCTGTGTTGCCTCGACCGAGAGGCGATAGAGGCCGCGCAGGGGATTGGCGTTCATCGTCTCGTAGAAGTGTCGCTCGGCATCGAGCACCGCGGCAGGGCGCTGGGCCGTGGCTGCGCTGTCGAGGAAGGTGATCTGGGGGTTCTGCGCGAGCAGGGGGAAGTCCGCCTTGTAGGGATTGGCTTCGATGACTGCGAGTTGGTCGGGAGTCAAGGTGGTGGTCATGGTCACGCCTCCATGGTCGCGAAGGGACCGGATTTCTCGGCCAGGTCCAAGCCTTCGACGAGGTCACCCGCCGTCTCGCTGCCAAGAATCTCAGTTGCGCGTGCGAGCACTGCCTCGCGTGCCTCGGCTGTCGGTGCGCATATGAGTGCCTCGTCAAAGAGTGCGCGCACATAGAGCTGCTCCGCCTCCTCGAGTGTGAGGCCGCGGTCTCGCAGGTACTGGATTTGCTCGGGCGCTACGGATCCGATGGAGGCACCGTGGTTGCCCGCGACGTCATCCTCATCGCACAGGATCACTGGCATGGTCTTGTTCGTCACATCATCCGAGAGGACGAGGACGTTCTCAAGTTCGGCACCTTCGGAACCCGACGAACCATGAACGAGGTCTATCGTCGCCCGCAGGGCTTTTCGGGCATGTCCGTCGAGCACGCCCGACTCACGTACGTCGCAGCGGGTGTTGTGTCCGCGCTGACGTACCACGTGGTTGATGTCGAGCACGTCGTTTTCGCGTGCGAGGTAGCGGCAGCTGAGGTCGAGCCGCGCGCGGTTACCGTCGAGTGCGACGGCAAGGCCGGCGGCCGTGGTGCCCGCACCGAGGAAGAACTGCCTCACGTCTATGCGAGCGTCTTCTCCGGCGACTATGCCTATCGACTCGAGGTGCTGCTCAGTGTCACCGCACACGAATTCCAGCACGTGGACGTGTGTCCCACGCTCGGCGATGATGCGCACGAGCGCGGCTGTCGTGCCCTGCACAGACCCGCCGGTTGGGGTGCAGACGACGACGGTAGCCTCGGCGCCTGCGCGCACCATGATCCCCGTGTCACTCTCGGCGATGATAGGCTCCTCGCGATTCTCTCCAGCGCGGACCTCCACATAGCGTGCGTCAGTGGCCTGAGATTCGATCCAGTCGGTGACGGCTCTGCCCATGCCGCATTCGATGCTCTCAAAGAGGCGAGGCAGGGCGAAGTACACGTCGCCCTTGCGCGAGACCACGGGGACGGTGAGTGTGATGTCGTTGGCGCGCAGATAGTTCCACGTCTGCGCCGGTGGGGTGTTGACTCGCTCGAGAACGAGCGTGCCGGGTGCTGACTCGGCCATTATCCTATCGCCCCTTCCATTTCCAGCTTGATGAGGTTGTTCATCTCCACGGCGTACTCGAGCGGCAGCTCCTTGGAGACGGGATTCGCGAAGCCACCAACGACCATGGTTCGCGCCTCGGCCTCGGAGCAGCCGCGACTCATGAGGTAAAGGATCGTGTCGTCTGAGATGCGCCCGATGGTGGCCTCGTGACCGACGCTTGCCGTTGCGTTGCGCACGTCCATGGCGGGAATGGTGTCGGAGCGGCTGATGTCGTCGAGCATGAGCGACTGGCAGCTCACCGAGCAACGTGCGTTGGCCGCATGGCGTCCTACGATGACCGAGCTACGGAAGGTGTTGCAACCGCCGTCCTTGGAGATGGACTTGGTGTCGACCGTCGCCGTGGTGTCAGCCCCGTTGAGAATGACCTTGCAGCCGGTGTCGAGGTCCTGCGTGGCACCCGCGAAGGTGATGCCGCTGAACTCGCAGTTCGAGCGGTCGCCCTGTAGGATGGTGGTGGGGTAGAGGTAGCTCACATGGCTGCCAAACGATCCCGACACCCATTCCATCTGCGCATCCGCGCCAACGCGGGCACGCTTGGTATTGAGGTTGTACATGTTTTTGGACCAGTTCTCGATGGTTGAGTAGCGCAGGCGCGCGTGGTCCTTGACGAAGAGCTCAACAGCCCCAGCATGCAGGTTCGCCTCGTAGTACTTCGGAGCCGAGCACCCCTCGATGAAGTGCAGGTCAGCGCCCTCTTCCACGATGATGAGCGTATGCTCGAACTGTCCGGCACCCTCGGCGTTGAGGCGGAAGTAGCTTTGGAGGGGATACTCCACCTTGACTCCGGCGGGCACGTAGACAAAAGAGCCGCCGCTCCACACGGCGTAGTGCAGCGCCGCGAACTTGTGGTCTGCGGGCGGGATGAGCGTACCGAAGTACTCGTGAACCACGGGTTCCCACTGCGGGTCGTGCAGGGCATCCTCGATGGTGGTATAGACTACGCCGTCCTTTGCCACGTCTTCGCGCATGTTGTGGTAGACGATCTCGGAGTCGTACTGGGCACCGACGCCTGCCAGGCTCTCGCGCTCGGCCTCGGGGATGCCTAGGCGCTCGAAGGTGTTCTTGATGTCATCGGGTACGTCGTCCCAGTTCTTTGCCTGCTTGGTGCGTGGACTCACGTACGTGGAGATGTGGTCCATGTCGAGACCGGCAATCGAGGGACCCCAGTTCGGAGCCATCTCCTTGGCATGATAGGTGTCAAGAGCGGCGAGGCGCATGGCGAGCATCCACTCTGGCTCGTCTTTCTTTTCGCTGATGGCGCGCACGATGTCGGGGGTCAGGCCATCGTCGTAGCGCTCGTAGCCTTCCTCCGAATAGGTGAAGTCGTAGAGCGAGCGGTCGACGTCGGCGACCTGAGTGCGCTTCTCGGTCCTCTCGCTCACGCGCGATCACCACCCGAGGCATTCGCGCGCTCGAACTGCTCGAAGCCGTGTGCGTCGATGTCGTCGATGAGCGATGCGGGTCCCTCGGCTACGAGACGTCCTTGGACCATGACGTGCGTGCGGTCCACCGAGAGGCGCTCGAGGATGCGCGTGTTGTGCGTGATGACGAGCAGGGCGCCGCCGCAATCCGCTCGGTAGGCCTCGATGCCTCGGCTCACGACGGAGAGGGCGTCCACGTCGAGGCCGGAGTCCGTCTCGTCGAGGATGGCAAGCTTCGGGCGGAGCAAGAGGAGCTGCAGCATCTCGATCTTTTTCTTTTCGCCGCCCGAGAAGCCCACGTTGAGCTCGCGGGTGAGGAAGGATCCGCTCATGTCGAGCTGGTCGGCGATCTCGCCAACACGAGCACGGAACTTGCGAGCTGTCATCTTGAGCTCGGGGCGCTTCTGCGTGATGGTGCGCAGGTAGGAGTACAGGGGTACGCCAGGGACCTCCACGGGTGCCTGATAGCTCAAAAAGATTCCCGCGAGCGATCGTTTGTCGGCAGCCTCGTCGGTGATGTCTTTGCCGCCGAACTCGATGGTGCCCGAGCTGACTTGATAGGCGGGGTCGCCCATGATGACGCGACCAAGCGTTGACTTGCCCGCGCCGTTTGGCCCCATCAGCACATGGGTTTCGCCCGCGCCGACAGCAAGGTCGATATCGTGTAGAATGGGTTTGTCCTCGGTTCCCGCGCTGATTCCGCTGACGCGGAGGAGGGTATCGTGCATAGGGCATCTCTCCCTAGATAGTCTGTGGTTGCATCCTAATTCATAGTAATTAGTAGGAATTAAAAAGCAAGACCCAATTTCGCCTGTGGATGCACGGTGAAGGGGTCTGTAGGATAGGGTAGTGGAACAAGGACGGTTCGCGTTCCAGAGAGATGCTCCCCGTCGCATACGCTGCGTTTGGCGCGCGACGGGGAGCATCTCTCTGTCATGCGAAGGTGTTCGTTACGCCTTTTGCTCTGCCTAGCTCCTCAGGGCTTCCGTTCCGGGATCGTAGCCCTTCGGTACCGTGCCCTTGGGAAGGAGCTGCACTTCTATGGCCTCGGCACGCTTGGAGAGGCCCGTGGTGCCGGCATCCTCACCGTCGCATGCCCAACCGAGCCAGCCGATGCCCTGCACGTGGCCGCGATACTCAACGGTGCCTTCGCTGGCCTCTGCCCATAGGGCTTCGAGTCGCTTTGACTTGCCGGTCGTGCCGCAGGTCTCGCCATCTGATGCCTCGGGAAGGTCACCGACGGTCTGGGCGTGCCCGCCATAGGTGAGCGTGATGGCTTGCGGCTCAGGCTCAGGTTCGGGCTCATCCTCCGCTGGCTCGGCGTATGCCTTGATGGAGAAGTTGTCGATTTCGAGGTCATTAAAATACGGTACTGCCTTCTTGAGATCTTCCTGCGCGGTGACCCAATCCTGCCATTTGCCATCACTGTAATAGAAGCTCTCGCCTTTGTTGACTACCGCCACGCTGTAGTACTTCAGCTTCCTTTCCTCTGATTGGGCCGCCGCGTTGTATTGTTCGACATATTCTCTGGTGGCGCCCATGCTGGCAGACGTACTATAGAGACGCATGCCGTTGTCGCCAAGTTTGGATGCCGTGGACACGATGGAGAAGCGCTTGCCCGCTGGAACCTTGAACGGTTGGTCGAGGTCGAGTCGATGGAAGCCACCGTATTCGTAGTTTCGCGATGTGCGTAACAGCAGATCGCCGTCTGTGGGTTCCTGAGCTTCGTCGTTAAGCAGGTATACGGCGTATGTCACGCGCATGTTTGCCTCTGAGGTCCGTGTGGAGATGCTCTTTACCTCGATGCTTTGGTCGGTATCAAACACGTTGGCGGTACTCTGCACGCCCTCGGTGAATTGTGTGATAAAGAACCCTGAGGTCGACGGTAGGTAGTCGTGCTGCAGCGTGTAGAAGGAACCGCCTGCTCCTAGGTTGGCGGAGAACTCCGAGGTTTCCGACTGGCGTATTGTCTTGTCGTAGTACGAGAGGTAGAAGTACCCCGTGTATTCGCCCTCCGCGTTCTTTGCGCCGTACTCAAAGCGATTGACGACGTTTCCTAGGTCATCCTCGCATGCGTCAGACGTGGAGCCCCAACTGTTCTTCACGATCCAAGCACCATTTCCTGGAGGCGTCGTGACTTCCCTTGCGTGCTCTTCGGTAAGGGGGTTCCCTTCGTTGTCGGTGAGAGGCTCGCCTCTTCGGTCCGTCGTGTGCGTGAAATTACTTGCATCGTAGTTGTCGTCCCAGCCCACGATGCACACGCCGTGATCAACGCCCAGGTTTTCATCCACGTACTGGCAGAACAAGAAGCCATCCTTGTCGCTGCTCCTTGAATATCTCCCGCTCTGGTCGGCATAGTACGAGATCGATACGCCGTGTCCGTTGAGCAGCTCTTGCTTTATGGCGTCGATACCCTTGGTGTTGATTTGGGTGGGGACGTCATTGTCCATGTGCCAGTAGTCGGGCAGGATATTGCCATCCTTGAGTACGTAGCCGCCGTTGAGCATGCGGTTTGGCGCACCGTTCTCGTCGGTGGCGGGAATCGACCAGTCATCGTTTTCGGAGTATGTGAAGAGGTCGGTGGCACGTTGGCGCAGGCCTGCCTTTATGTTCTCGTAAGCCTCGTCCTCGCTTACGCCTTGCTCGGCAGCGACGCTAGCCAGATACTGTTCGTAGGTCATGCCCTTTGCATCGGCGCTGGCTTCGATTGCCGCTCTCGTATTCTCATCGGCATGGTTCTCGAAGTCATCGAGGGTCGTTATGGCGTTATTGCCACGGTAGGGAAACAAGCTCTCGGTCAGTTTGGCATAAGGAATTCGAAGCCGGTTTGACGCATCGGCTTGGCTGTGCTATGAGTAGGAAGGCAGTCGTTGTCGCTGGTTACTTTTCCGCCTTCCACGCAGGAGGTCGCGGGTTCGAGTCCCGCCGGGCGCTTGTGCTCGTAGCTCAGCTGGTAGAGCGCCTTAGTTTACCAGTGCGTTGGACAGCCACTCTATTGGGGCGTCGCACTTGTTGCGATGCCCTGATTATGCAACGCGGATTCTCGGAGTTGGGTGCTCAGAAGAAGGAGCAAAGATGCGCGTAGTTGTGCCTTGTGAGACCGATGGAGGCTTGTCGAGCGTGCGGAGCGGTCACTTCGGTCATGCTCCTTGGCTTACCGTTGTCGACTTCGATGACGAGATGAATATTGCCGACGTGCATGCGGTAAAGAACGCCGATCATGACGTTGCTGGATGCGCTGGGGTGATTGAGCATGTTATAGACCTCAATGCGGATGCGATCATCACGGTAGGGATGGGTCGACCTCCTTTCATGCGCTTCACAAAGGCGGGTATCACGGTGTACGTTGAGCAGGAGATGCCGATGGTTTTCGATGTGCTCATCGAGTTTGTGGCGGGTAACGTGATGCGCATGTCGCTCGACGACGTCTGTCAGCACTGATCCGCGCGCCCAGCTCACTCCACCGTCGCGAGGTAGCGGGCGAGGCCGTCGTCGGTGACGTCGCCGCAGACCACGTCGGCTGCCGCCTTCAGCTCGTCGCAGGCGTTACCCATGGCGACGCCGGTGCCGACCGCGCAGATCATCTCGAGGTCGTTGATGCCGTCGCCGAAGCCTAGGCTCTTGCTGCTGGGCGATGCCGTAGTGTGAGAGCAGCAGCTCGACGCCGACGGCCTTGCTCGTGGTGGGCGAAAAGACCTCGAATGCGTTGTATCCGCCGTTGCCGTCCATGTGGGCGGTGTAGGCGGCACGCCCTTCCACGGCTGCCCGCATTCGCGCCGCATCGAGCCCCGTGGCGTGGGTCTCGAGCTGTCCGGTTGGCCGAAATCGGCGAAGAAGCGCTGGATGTGGGCGAACCGACGGTCGAGGTAGATGTGATGCGCCGTCTGAAGCATGTATTCCATGCCGAGTTCGTCAAAGAGTTCCACATAGCTGCGCACGAGCGCTTGGTTCATGAGATCGGCGTGGAGCGTCTTGCCATCTGCCTTGACGTGCCCCCCGTTGCACATGACGTAGGCGTCAAACAGGGGCAGCCTCAGGCTGGAGTCAATCATCGCCCAAGGACGTCCGCTGCAGATGATGAGCTTATGGCCAGCGTCGTGCAGGCGCTCGAGCTGAGCGACGACCGTGGCTGGTATCTCGTGGATGCCTCGCAGCCCGTCGATGAGCGTGCCGTCGATATCAAAGAAGAGTGCTTTCATGCAGCTCCCGTTCTACTGACAACATTAGGGGATATCCTAGCAGAACCTCATGACATTTCTTACCGTTTGACGAGATGACTGGTACGTTAGGGCATCGTCATGCGAGAATGGTATGAAGGGCAAAGCAATCATGCAGAGAGAGGAGCACAGCATGGCACTACCGAAGGACTTCCTGTGGGGCGGAGCGGTCGCAGCGCACCAGCTTGAGGGCGGATACGACCTGGACGGGCGCGGCTTGTCGGTGTCGGACGTCATGACGGGCGGCTCGAACGGCGTCCCGCGCGTCATCACGGACGGCGTCGTGGAGGGCAAGTACTACCCCAACCACAAGGGCATCGACTTCTACCATACCTACCGCGACGACATCGCGCTCTTCGCCGAGATGGGCTTCAAGTGCTTCCGCACCTCCATCTCCTGGTCGCGCATCTTCCCCGAGGGCGACGAGACGGAGCCGAACGAGGCCGGCCTCAAGTTCTACGACGACATGTTTGACTGCATGCTCGAGAATGGCATCGAGCCCGTCATCACGCTGTCGCACTTCGAGATGCCCTACGGCCTCTGCAAGAAGTACGGTGGCTGGGCGAACCGCAAGCTCATCGACTTCTTCGTCCGCTACGCGAAGGTCTGCTTCGAGCGCTATCACACCAAGGTCAAGTACTGGATGACCTTCAACGAGATCGGCAACCAGTTCAACATCTCGAACCCCATCTTTGGCTGGACTAACTCCGGCGTCGTCTTCACCGAGTTCGATGACCCCGAGAAGATGATGTACCAGTGCGCGCACTACGAGTTCGTGGCGAGCGCTAAGGCCGTCGTCGAGGGCCACAAGATTGACCCCGACCTCATGATCGGTTGCATGATTGCCTCTGGCCCCACCTACCCGCGCGAGTGCAAGCCCGAGGACGTCATCATGGCCGACGACGCCAACCATCACATCTTCTTCTTTGGCGACGTGCAGTGCCGCGGCACCTATCCCAACTATGCGCTCAAGATGTTCGAGCGCAAGGGTTGGGACCTCGACATCACCGACGACGACCTCGCGGCCCTCAAGGCGGGACCTGTGGACTACATCGGCTTCAGCTATTACGCCTCGAGCGTGGTCGACTCCTCCGTCGAGGTGGACATCTCCGAGTCCACGAGCGCCAACGACCCGCACAACGTGCCCAACCCCTACCTCGGCGCCACCGACTGGGGCTGGACCATCGACCCGGTGGGCCTGCGCATCATGCTCAAGCGCTTCGACGAGCGCTACAACGGCATGCCGCAGTTCATCGTCGAGAACGGTATCGGCATGTACGAGGACCTCGACGAGAACAATACGGTCGAGGACGACGCCCGCATCAGCTACCTAGGCGCGCACATCAGGGAGATGAAGAAGGCCGTGGAGGAGGACGGCGTCAACCTCGTGGGCTACACGCCGTGGGGCTGCATCGACGTCGTGAGCTTCACCACCGGCGAGTACCGCAAGCGCTACGGCTTCATTTACGTCGACATCCAAGACGGCGGCGAGGGCTCCGGCAAGCGCTTCAAGAAGAAGAGCTTCGAGTGGTACAAGCA
>ONMP01000118.1 GCA_900318935.1 uncultured Actinomycetes bacterium | reverse complement strand
GGATGGTATTGTTTTCGACGGTAAGGAGCACGCCAGATAGGATGGGACGAGATGTGTCCTTGCTTACGACCTTGTAAACCTTGTCAACCATGCTGGTAAGAAGCTCACTGGGAAGCTCTATCGAGCGCTCGGGATCGATATTCGGGAACTCGGGGAAGTCCCCAGGGTTAAGCGTGTTGAGCCTGAAGTGCGTCCGCTCGCATGACACGGTAGCCTGCGTGCCGTCATCGGCAATCGTTACTGCGGAGTCGGGAAGGTTCTTTGCCACGTTGGAGATAACCTTGCCGGAAACGACCATCGCGCCATCTTCTTCGACGTTGGCCGCTATGGCATGGCGTATGGAGATGTTGCCGTTGGTGCTTTGGAATTCGACACTGCCTTCTGTCGCCTCTATCTTTACACCCGTGAGGATGGGCATCGACGCTGCGCCTGCAATGCCCTTCGACACGACACTGAGAGCGCGCTGTAGCGCGGACTGGCTTACGGTGAACTTCATCTCTCCTCCTCGTCCTTCTTCTAATATTTAGATATTAAAGAATACAGTAGTAGTAACAGGTCATGTTCAAATGTGAATAAGTCCGAATACTCGCAGGTAGATGTGCGTATTGTGATCCGGTTTCGATGGCTTTTCGCTCAACAGTTTCGTCTTTGTACACGATGTCTTAAATGGCTTTCTACTCGAAGTGCGCACTTATGAGCCTCCGTCCCCACGCCGTTAACAGGTTTTCGACAGGCTCGGACTTATTCGAGAATCTGGTCGCGGATGCGAGTGATGCGGTCTTGCAGAATGCGGTCTTCGGCAATAGCGAGCTCGATGACGCCGATGCTGTGCTTCACCGTGGCGTGCGTCCTGCCGCCGAACTGCTTGCCTATGTCGGCTAGAGTGTTGTCGGTGAGCTCGCGTGTGAGCCATATGGCCACATGCCTCGGCTCCATGAGCTCCTTGTTGCGCTTCGACCCCACGAGCTGCGTGTGGTCGATGCCATAGCTGCTTTCTACGGCTTCCTGTATCTGGGCGACGGTGACGCGGCGCTGACCTGAGGGCCACTTCTGCTCGGCAGCTGCAACGACGTCCGCCTCTTCGAGGTGTCCGCCTGTCGCTTCGCGCTGGTAGGCAAGCATGAGGCAGGACTGAACGTACCCCTCGATAACGCGAATGTTTGTCCCGGCGAGCTCGGCCATCTTGCGTCGCAGGTCCTCGTCGATGTGGGCGTCGATGCCAGGTACGTGCTGCTCGCGCGCATCGGTGCGCATGCGCTCATAGAAGGCGTCGATGAGCTGGAGCTTGAGTTCGTAATCGGGGACTTGGATGGATACCGTCATGCCCGAGTCGAGCCGGCTTGTCACACGCTCATCGAAGCGCGATTGGCCCATGCCAAGCTCGGAGGGGGTGCGATCAGCGGCGAGTACTATCTGTTTGCCATGGCTCACGAGGTAGTTGAATGTGTCGTAAAAGAAGCCAATGGTGCCCGCGGCCGTGCTCATGAGCTGGATATCGTCGATAATGAGCACGTCGATGGCATGGTAGTTCTCGGCGAGTGCCTCCGGCGCGCCTGTCCTTGCGTTCTTCATGGCGCGGGAGTAATCGTCAATGAAGTCCGTGGCAACGCGATAGGCACAGAGACGCTCAGGGTCGTTCTGGGCGATATAGTTCTGTATTGCGCGTAGCAGGTGAGTCTTGCCGAGGCCGCTCTTGCCGTAGATGAAAAGTGGGTTGTAGTTTCGACTGCCGTTTGCCACCTGCTTTGCCGCATCGAGGGCGAATTTGTTTTGTGGGCCTTCGACGAATCGGTCGAAGGTGAGTGTGGAGCCGGCGGTGCCAAGGTCTTCGACGAGAGGGTTGGCCTTGCGGGCGGTTGCCTCGTCGCGCGGGGCAGGCCGCTTGGCCTGGGGTGGAGCGGTCTGCGGCGCGGGGACGGCCGCCTCCCGTTCGCGTGTGGGTTTGCGCGCCGCACGTGTGACGTCAACTACGACCGATATCTGGGAGAATGCGACCTCTGAGGCAACCTCGTCGAGGCGAGAGGCCATGCGGGCCAGCGTGCGCTGGACGAAGCGTGAGCTCGTGCTTATGTGTAGGGAGCTCTCATCGAGTGCGGTCGCGTCACAGCTCCTGAGCATGGCCACCGTTGCGGCTGGTAGCTCTTCTGCTTCCAGCGTGGCCACCACGTCATCCCACAGCGCCTCGGCATCAGATTCGTTCGTGGTCTCCATCTCTCTCCTTGTCGATATGAGTTGGTGAGGCAACAGTATATGATGAAAACCAGTAAGCGGTTGTCAAGAATGTCGAAAACTCCGCAAACGTCATGCGAAGGGAATTCAACGCCGGCGTCAAAGCTGTTGGAGGTATGCCCGGCCCATGGATGTGAGGCGTCGCTTTTGACCTTCTTTGCGTACGAGCCCCTGATCCTCGAGAGCCTGAAGCTCCCTCGTCCACGTGGGTTGAGAGCCGCCGAGCGTACGCGCGAGGTCCGATGGGCCGACGCTTTCGTGGGATCTCAGATACTGCAGGACCTCGCCGCCACGTTGCGAGAGGTTAACCCAGGAGAATTCCGACGCCGTAGCGGATCTGTCAGGCTGGGTTTGGGGTTGCTCGGGTTGCAGCTGCCATGGCTGGGGCTGGCCTGCGCTGGGTTGCGGCATGTTGATTTGTTGGGCGGGCCAGCCCTGCTGCTGGGGCATGCCCTGTTGCCATGGTTGGGGTGGCCAGCCCTGCTGCTGGGGATATCCCTGCTGCTGGGGATACCCTTGTTGCCAGGGCGCCTGCGAGGGTGATTCCTGTTGCTGCCAAGCTCCCTGCCAAGGTTGGTTTGGCAAATTTGGCTGTTGTTGCCAGCCCTGCTGCTGGGGATATCCTTGCTGTTGCCACGGCGCCTGCGGCCACCCACCCTGCTGCTGGGTCATGCCTGGCATGACTGGCTGGGCAGTACTTGCGTCAACCGCGACCGCTGAAAGTGTCACCACGGTTCCACCCGCCATGTTGTCTTCTATGCTCAGCGACCCGCCCTTGTCAGTCATGTATTGTTTGACATAGGGAAGGCCAGAGCCGACACCACGTATGTAGCGACGCATCTCTTCGCTTGCCGAGGTCGTTCCGTATTGCATTGCCCGCTCCTTCTGGCGGATGCCGGGGCCTTGATCTGAGAAGCGGATCGTGTTGCCGTGATTGAGTATGGAAACCGTGGGTTCTATGAAATACGCGTGTATGAGGTTTTCGACAATCTCGCGTATGACCATGAAGGGAATGGTGCCTCCCTGCGCCTGGGATAGCTGGGTCACTTGTAGGGTTATCTCTTCGAGGTAGGGACGCACATCCTGGGGCTCTACTACCACGACTCGAGGTGCTGCCGAGTTGTCGTCGTAGACGGCGATGCGGGCCGGATGTCGGGGAACGAGCGCGGAAGGGTCCGCCCCTGAAGCGCCCCCGTTTTCCACGAAGGGGTAGAAGTCCTCTGCCACGCCCGCTCCTCTCGATATTTCAACAGACTGTGAACGTCTGACGAAAACTTTCAAGACGAAATTCATGTGCAAGAAAGTTTTCAACAACTGTGAATAAGATGATGAAAACACGCGAATAGATACGAAAAACAGCGCGAAAATTCTAGCACGATGAATGAAAGTTAACGCAACAAAGGAAGAATTCATGCACGGTGTGAAAGGACGGCGAAGGATGTATCGGGGAGTTGCCATACTACTGTTTGGGGATGCGCGTATGCGTCAAAAGGGAGCATCCCCAAACATCGCAGATGGTCTGCCGCGAGAGTGGGCAGCAACTAACGGTAACTGCAGGTAGAGAAAACATATCGGATGCCACAACAGTTCTTGACAGCTGAGGCGGCCCTCCCCTACAATCGAAAAACTTGAGTCTAACCTGCTGGGATAATACCCAGTCCACGGAATAGCACAGGAGGAATCATGAAGCGCACGTATCAGCCCAACAAGAGGAAGCGCGCGAAGACCCACGGTTTTCGTGCTCGCATGGCGACCAAGGGCGGCCGTAAGGTATTGGCGCGTCGCCGCGCTAAGGGCCGCAAGCGTCTCACCGTTTCGGACTAGACGAATCACATGGAGACCATCAAGTCCAGATCGGACTTTGAGTGGGTCTTCACGAACGGTCGCCGCTTCAACAGCTCGCTCGTGCGACTGTGCGTAGCGCGGGATTTGACTCATGAGGGTAGGGTCGCGTTTGTGGCGGCGAGACGGCTCGGAAACGCGGTGTTTCGCAACAGGTGCAAGAGAGTATTGAGAGAGGCTGCCCGCGCATGCGATATGCCATGCGCGGGTGCTGATATCATTTTATTTGCGACTCGAGCGACGCATGACGCGAAGCCGAGCGTAGTGGCGGACGAGCTAGAACGACTGATTGCTAAGGCGAACTTACGATGAGCACGAAACGTGGCGTTGCGACGCGTTGTCTCTGCTGCGCGGTGCAAGGATATCGCCGGTATGTCTCACCGCTACTGCCAGACTCGTGTATCTACAGCCCGACATGTTCGGCATACGCACTCGAGGCTTTGGAGAAGTACGGTGCTGCGCGCGGGAGTTGGCTCGCGTTTCGACGCATTATGAGATGCCACCCGCTACATAAGGGGGGATACGACCCCGTTCCCTAGGCTAGTTTGTTCATACGAGACATAGAAAGCGAAGGCCCTCGTACTATGTGGGATGCATTTACCAACCTCATAACGCAGATTCTCACGTCGCTCCACGGGTTGTGCGGTGACTGGGGACTTGCAATCATCATACTCACGCTCATCGTGCGTATCCTCATTATGCCGCTCATGACGAAGTCCACCCGTTCTTCGGCAAAGATGCAGGTTCTGCAACCAAAAATGCAGGAGTTGCAGGAGCGCTATGCAGACGATCCCGAGCAGTTGCAAAGGGAGATGAGCAAGTTCTACGCCGAGAACGACTTCAACCCGCTGGGTGGGTGTCTTCCAATCCTGCTGCAGATGCCTATCTTCTTTGCTCTCTTTGGCGTGATTCGCAACGTTGGCGAGCTCTCTGGGGGTCACGCCTCGTTCTTTAACGTCGTGCCCGACCTAACGGTGGGTCCTGCTCAGGTTATAGCTGAGGCGGGTTGGGCGGCTGCGGCCATATACATATTCCTGGACGTGCTCTTTGGAGCGCTCACACTCGTACCCATGCTGCTCAATACAAATATGTCGACAGATCCGCAGCAGCAGCGTACGAGTCGTACGATGGGCATTTTTATGGCCGTGTGGATGGTGTGGATTGGATGGGGACTGCCCTCGGGTGTCCTTCTCTACTACAACACATCGGCAATATGGCAGGTTGCACAGCAACAGTTTATTACCAAGCGCGTGATGGCCGAGGCAAAGGCTGAAGCCGAAGCTGCGATGGAGGGGAAGCCGGTAGAGATCGACGTTGTCCGGCGAGACCGCAAGAAGCGCCCACACAAGAAGGGCTAAAGCACAGATTGCTACAGGACGGGCATGGCACAAGTTGCCATGCCCTTAGCATATAGTTTGGAGGTATCTGATATGGCGGATGACAAGGGGAATGCATCCGAGTCTCCCATGGAAAAGCCAGATCGCTATGCAGAGATGCGCGAGCGATATGCCAAGGGAGAGAATCTCACTGATGACGAAGTTGACGCCATCGCCGACATTGCGGTGTCACATGTAAGGAATCTCCTGTCGTACTTCGGCGAGGACAACATTACTATCGACGAGTACGAGGGCGATGACGGAGAGCTGATTCTCGACGTAACAGGTGGCAATCTAGCCGTTCTTATCGGTCGACACGGTCGTACGCTCGATGCTCTTCAGATGGTCGTATCATCGCTCATGAGTGCAGTACTTCGCTTCCACTATCCCGTGGTGGTTGATATCGAAGGATACAAGATGCGTCGCAAGGATAAGCTGCGCACGCTGGCCCTACAAGCTGCAGCCCGCGCAAAGAGGCAGCACTCAAAGGTGACGCTGCCACCCATGAATGCTTACGAGCGTCGCCTAATACACTTGGCATTAGTGGGCGACAACTCTGTGACGACGCATTCTGAGGGGGAAGACCCCTCGCGTCGCGTGATTGTGACGGCGCTTCGTGGCTAACGTGCGAAAGCTCGCGTCGAGGGAGCAATGGGCAACGTTGCGCCGACATCTCGAACTCGTGATTAAACGCAACCAAAGCCTCAACCTCACGCGCATCACAGGTTGGGACGAAGCGGTCTGTTTGCACATCGTCGATTCACTGCTCCTGCAGGATGCCTTCGCAATGGCTCCTGCAGGAGCTTTTGTTGATGTCGGAACCGGAGCTGGATACCCTGGGATTCCGTTGGCAATCGTCACCGGGCGAAAAGGCACCTTGGTGGATTCCGTAGGCAAGAAGGCCCAGGCGGTGCGAGAGTTCGTGCACGAGCTTGGTCTCGAGGATCAGCTTCGTGTTGAGTCCGAACGTATAGAGGAGCTGGCACGTCGTGAGCGTGGTCGCTATGCAGTAGTCACGGCTCGCGCTGTAGCACAGACTGGTGTACTCGTGGAATACGCTGCACCCCTTTTGAAGAAAGGGGGACGACTGGTCGTTGCGAAGGCACATCCCAGTAAAGAAGAGTTGGCGCAAGGAGATCGTGTAGCAAAGATTTGTGGCATGAAGCGGGTTTCACGTGAAACGTATGAGCTGCCTGGTGGCATGGGGCACCGGGAAGTCATATCGTATGAGCGTGTAGGAAACCCGAGTATTCGGCTACCACGAGCAACAGGGATGGCGCAGCATCACCCTTTGGGTCTACCTAATACATAACGTAGTAACAGTAAATACGCCACGTAGTATCGCGTGTTAGAGTAATACGTGGCGTATCTGTCTTTATGCCGGTGGGGTACTCTCAATACTATTCGATGCGATTAGCGGGCTTGGGACGCCTGTGATACGTGTGACCAAAGGCAGATATGGCTCGGACGTGCTGGTAGCAAAAGGAGAGGCGATTACGCCAAGAATGCCGACCCAACATGAGCGTATTTGCATACTACATCTGGATGCGGTGTCGCATTCGAACAAAAGCTCCTGCCTGTTGTTTTATCGTCACGTACTTACGATTATCCGCAAATGAATGTGCTTTGTAATACGTGATGTCTTCCTGTAGTAATGAATGAGAATACAATGCGGGAATGAAAATACAAATTGTAGTATGAGGATGAATTCTACCGATCTACTACGCATTACACGAATTGCTGAAATCACGAGTGCATATGATTGCTGGTAGAGCCTCGGGTGGCATTCGTTGACAGTGTGTAGTAGGGCAAAACTTAATCTGGCAATTTGCTAAGAAAGAAAAGATGCGGTTTTGTCTTCGGTCTGTGGTGAGGTCGTTAAACTGCTACGAAGTCAAATGCAGCACGACATGCCTGGTGACATGCATAGAAGAAAAGATAGCAGTCGTATGCGTCTGAAGCAGTGTATTACTTTTGTCGTAAGCGAGTAATGCAATACAACGGCAACAACTCTGCGAATAAATTTTGGGTCAATCCAAATACATGTGAGCGGAGACAGTACTTTTGGCATTCCATGCAATCGACGTTACCGCAGCAGGTGTTCCATGGATTTGACGTTTACGCGGCTATTGTTGCCATGGGAACGCAGATCACGCGAAGCTATGTGACTGGAGTGCTAGAAAAAAGAAATGACTTCGGTCGAGCTTTTCCATCAGCAGTAACGAGATCATTGCTGGCGGATGTGCGAGAGCAACAGATGGCTTGGTTGATGAGTTAATACGTGTACTACAGATCGTTTTTCGTGTAGATCGCGACAAGGAGAAAAGTGGTAAGTACGGCTAAGAGACGCTTAGATATTGTCAACGAATCAGGTATCTTCTCAACGAGTGAGAATGTCACAGAGGTAGTAAGGACTTCGACAATGAAATGCGCCCTGAGCGAAACCCTATGAGTCTTAAATCCGACGACTGCAAACGTATTACAGCTTGAACGCGAATACGGTGATACTACGTGCACTTGCAAAAAGTAATACATCATTGGGACGCATATATGAAGCAAGGTCGAAGACATGTGGTTGGATCGAATGATGCTATCCATAGCACGTCTTAATCGTCACCAGTTAGTGTGGTGCCCTTTTGTAGAGGATAACGGATGCTGTCCTGATGCCTCTAATAGATGCTGTCAGGAAACTGTCGGCATCGTCTCATGTTGGGTTGATTCCTATGATTGAGTCGCACAGGTGGTAGCAAAGAACTGGCAGATGTCAGAGAAAGTCGGAGATTCTAAACGATTGAGATGGGACGAATCGTCCAATCGGAATACACCTACTATAGTTGCGCTCACGTTCTCAGGTTAATCGGTAATACATAACTGATTGTTATACTACGGTTTGGTTTGCAGTTATCACTAATGCCCATGTACACGTTCGCGGCTTACTTCTGTGGCATCAGTCGTATAAGGTCGTAATACGTACTGTGTGACACTCGCGTATTCTTGAATGCCGAGCGGTAGTACATGGTGTATTATTCGCTCTCACGAAGCCTGCGTAATACCTGTCGGCACTCTGAATGGCACGTATTAGGGCTAGAGTACGCGAAAGACAAGTGAATACGGAAAGGCAACAAGCGTAATCGTGGCACTTATTAGGGCACGAGAAACACGCTATCGTTTCACGTGAAACGTGTTTCTGTCCCATCGGTGTCGTATCCTAGTTGGCCACGACGGGATAGAAAGGAGCGAATATGGCACAGATCATGGCGATAATCAATCAAAAGGGTGGCGTGGGTAAATCAACCACGGCTGTGGACCTCTCAGCTGCTTTGGGAGCGAAAGGGAAGCGCGTACTTGTGGTTGACTTTGACCCGCAGGGAAATGC
>ONMP01000098.1 GCA_900318935.1 uncultured Actinomycetes bacterium | reverse complement strand
ACGAGGTCGATGCCTACCTCGTAGCGATCCACACCGGTGTCTGCCTCTTCAACGAAGGTTGACAGACGGGCATGCGTGTACTCCTGTGACATGTCGTCCTTGGTGTCGAAGGACTCAACCTGGCCATCGTTGTATACCAGCAATACGTTCATGCGAGCGCTCCAATCGTCTCTCGGGGTGCGGCTTATTCCGCACATGGTGTAGATTATACTGTGCTCATGCCCTCTATGAGAACGGAGTTGAAATGTATTGTAGTACATGTGGGACGCTCATTCCCGATAAGGCTTCATTTTGTCCGGAATGCGGCTCACCCGTGTCCTCTGGAGGTTCACGCGACAGCTCAGAAGCGGAAGCTTTTGCCTCTCAGGAGGCTGAGACCATCCCCGTTCCTGACGCCAGCCCTGCTCCAGATGTCGTTCCTGTGCCTGGTGCGCCTTCCAAAGGTGAGCCCAAACCTCGCCATGGTGCGGTGACGCTTGGCCTTTGCATTCTTCTCGTGGGTCTCGCGTTCATCTTTCAGGTCATTGGGGCAATCATTGCGTATTTTGCCGCTCTCGACTTGGACTTCATGGTGACCGTCTTTGGGGCTATCGGTGCCTGCCTTGGCGTGTGCATCATGGGTGGCGAGAGGATGCTCCTGCCCGATCGGGCTTCGCTCCTGTATGCCTGGAAAGAAGGATGGTGGGTCGTTGCCGTGAGCCTGATACTTGCGTTGCTTGAGGCGGTGTCTACGATAGTCGAGGGCGAGACGTTGTTTACCTCAGGTTGGCTCCTGCGCTCGCTGGGCGTGTTGGCGCTGTGCTTGGGGGTAGGTGTGAGCGAAGAAGCGGCGTTTCGAGGGTTGCTCTTTGAGGGAATGCTCGATGCCACTGGCAAGCACAAGCGCGGAATCGTCGCAGCTGCAGTCGTGTCGTCGTTGTTGTTTGGCATGGCTCATGTGGTTGGGAGCTTTGATTTCCGGAATGCACTTGATGTTGCGCAGGGGGTACTCAAGACCGTGCAGACGGGGACATACGGGTTCTTTCTCGCGGCGCTTGTACTCAAGACGCGCAAGCTTTGGGGTGCGGTTCTTCTTCACGCATTGGATGACTTTCTGCTCATGCTGCCTTCCGTCGGGCTGCAAGGTCTCGAGATCGACCTACAGTACGTCAGTGCGGGGGAGGATGCCATACCGACCATCATCCTGTACAGCGTGATCATCATCTGCTACCTGCCCCTCGTATGGCGAGGCATACGGATGCTGCGCGAGGTGGACGCCCCGCAGCTTGGCGAGTTTCACCGCGGTTAGGGCTATATATGCGCTGCTACACTCGCGTCGCAAAGTTCAGATACTCGATCAGCGACATGTCGTGGTAAGCCTCGGCGGCAGCATTTCCGCCTGATTCGTCGGCTGCATGCCAGCTACGATCGCTCGTTTGGTATCCGCCTGTCGAGAAGGCCTTTATTTGCTGGCGAATCGCGATTTGGGCAGCCTCGTAATCGGTGAGTGGCGCGCCGATGAGGTCGAGCGTCTGCGCACCGAGCATGTCGACGCTCGTCTCGTCCTTAGTACCGTCTTGCGCGCGCCCGTCCACATCGTAGTTGGCCCATACGACGTAATCAGTGCTGAAGGCTCGTCGTGCGTGGACGTCTTCGGGCTCGTTCGCGTACCAGCAGTCGTTGTAGGACATGCTAATCGAGGGCTGGTGGTCGCCGAAAAAGACGAGCACTACGGGCCGTTCGAGCGTACGCAGTTCTTCCACGAAATCTCGGAGGTCATCATCGGACTTGGCAATGCATCCGAGGAACTCATTGAGCCGTTCGGGGGTCTCCTCGCCCTCGTAGTCGCTCGGGCGATAGTCGAAGCGATACGGCTCGGGCAGGTTGTTTTGGTCGTAGGAGCCATGATTCGCCATCGTGACGTCAAAGACGAACTGCGGGCGTGCGTCTGTCCTCAGCCGATCGAGGATCACGTCGTAGGTGGCAGCGTCGTTGACGCCGCTGTGGAACACCTCGCAGTGTGGTTCGTTGGGCGTCACCTTATCGACGGCCACGTCTGGGGTGCCGCCAAAATCGTCGATGGCCAGGAACTCTTTGAAACCCATGATCGGGTACACGCGGTTGCGGTTCCAGTTGGACGGGTAATTCGGATGAATTGCGAGCGTGTGGTAACCAAGAGCCGCGAACTGCCCAGGCAAGGCATCGACGTTTGTGAGGTCATATATGGAGTACGGGTACTTCCCAGCCCCGATGTAACAGAGCGAGTTGCCCGTCAGGAACTCGAACTCGGTGTTGCAGGTGCCCGCCCCATGTACCGAGACATTGAGCGGGCCGTGCGCGAGCGCATCGCCAAATCCCGTCTTGTAGAACGTCGGTCCCTCGTATCCGGCGTGCATGCCGTCGTAGACCGACAGGTCGCAGAAGGACTCGTTCATCACGATGACAACTGAGGGGCGAAGCTGGTCGAATTGCGCCTGGGCATCTTCGCGGTCCCGGTCAGCACTCTCGCGACATTGCTTGGAATACGAGCTCTCAAGCGCTTGCGCGGTCTCGTCGGAGTAGCCCTCTGGCTTGCGTATGGGCATGTCTTGTGCCACGGCGATGAAGGTTGGAAAGAATCCCTGCTCCTGGTAGCAATCGATTGAGTACCAATACCGCATCTCGATGCCAAGCTGTCCCATGTAGTCAGGAACAAGCACGAGTGCGGCGAGTAGGGCGAACGATCCCAAAGAGGCTGCAAGGTTGCGAGAGACGCCACGCCAGTTGCGGTCCGTCTGTTTCGGGGGAGGGACGAGCGAGAGGGCGCAGACGACGAGTGCGAGTGACATCACGCCGAGCAGAGTTTGTTCGTTGAAGGAAAAGACGTACTCGCCGGTAACGGCTGCGGCCGTGTCGAGGACAAAGAGGTCGGTGGGCAGGATGGCCGAGTTCTTGAACCGTCGCACGAAATGCTGGGCAAAGCCCGTCAGGGCAAAGAACGCAACGGCGGGCAGGCAAGCGACCGCACGGCGTTGTCCCAGAAAGTATAGTGCCGCGAGCAGACAGGCGATGAGGAGCATCTCGAGCAGGATGTAGCGCGGCCCAAAGCTGCCAAAGACCTCGTTGAACGGTAGCTCGATGAGCAGCTCGCAAAAGAACACGGTGGCAAATATGAAGCAAATGTCGCGTCGTCTCCGCGTGCGAGCGTCCCAGGAAGCTCGTCGCTGCCAAAGCTGTTCGCGGTTGAGGGAGGTGTATGCGCACCCTACAAGCACGAGACAGCATATGGGGAGGCGTATTATCAGGGATCCCTCCAAGAAACCTGCCAGCCCAAGTCCAGCAAGTGCGACGAGTAGCACCGCTGGCAGAGATGCCCAAGCTACGGCCGCTCTCGTGCGTGGTAGGTTCCGGCACAGCCACACGAGCAAGGCGAGAGCGGCGAGGGGGATGAGCGCATACGCTTGCGACACGGCGTAATCCTTCTTGGGCAGACATTGATTGAAACGAGTATACCCCTAAGCCGAAAGAATTGACCACTTGCCCACAGTGGGCAAGTGGTCAATCGTGATGGGGTTATTACCGCCCGGGTATCATACGTACGCGGAAGACACCATCAATCTGAGCGATCTTGTTCACCACGTCGTCATCCCAAGGGCCGCTCGTCTCGAGCAGCGTGGTGGCGACATCGCCTCGGCGCTTGTTGGCCATGTTTTCGATGTTGAGATTGGCCGTAGAGATGATCTGCGAGAAGCTCCCAATCATGTTTGGAACGTTGCGGTGCAGCACCACGATGCGTTCGTCCGTCTCGATTGGACCGAGGTCCACGTCACCAAAGTTCACGGAATTGGTGATGTTGCCCTCAAGCAGGTAGGAACGCAGCTCCGATATCGCCATTGCCGCGCAGTTGTCCTCCGCCTCGACGGTAGAGGCACCGAGGTGCGAGGTGACGATGGCGCCAGGCATATGCGTCGTGAGGGGGTTCGCGAAGTCGGTGACATAGCGGGCGACGTGCCCTGCCGCGAGAGCGTCAGCCATCGCTTGCTCGTCAACGAGCACGTCGCGGGCGAAGTTCAGCACCACGACGCCGCGCTTCATCAGGGCTATCTGGTCGCGACCGATCATGTGCCAGGTCGCGTCGTTGGCGGGCACATGGATGGTGATGAAGTCAGCCTCGGCAAATATCTCCCCGAGGTTGCGCACGGCATGGACGTGCCTATCTAGGCTCCAGGCGTACTTCACCGAGAGGTAGGGGTCGTAGCCGAGGACGTGCATGCCGAGGGAGCGTCCGGCGTTGGCGACCATCGCGCCGATGGCTCCGAGGCCGATGACGCCGAGGGTCTTGCCGGCAATCTCCGTCCCGCCGAATTGCGCCTTGGCCTTCTCCGCTGCGGCGGCGATGTCCGCGTCGTCTGCGTGCTCAGCCACCCAGCGCGTGCTGCCGAGGATGTCGCGCGAGGCGAGGAGCATTCCTGCGACGACCATCTCCTTGACGCCGTTCGCATTGGCCCCTGGCGTGTTGAAGACGACGATGCCGCGCTCGGTGCAGCGATCGAGGGGGATGTTGTTGACGCCGGCACCGGCACGTGCGATGGCAAGCAGCCCGTCAGGCAACTCCTCGTCGTGCATGTTTGCGCTGCGCACCATCACGGCTTCGGCGTCGGCGAGGTCTGCGGCAGGTGCGAAGTTGCCATAGAGCTGGTCGATGCCGGCTTGGGAGATGCGGTTCATGCAGTGGACCTTGTACATGGTTTCCTCCCAAACGATGGCGCTACTTACGGATGGCGCGGACGCGTAGGATGTCCCTTGCGGCGGCGATGTCGGCCACCTGCTCGTCGGTGAGGTCGCCACCGAGGTCAAGCAGGGCGTAGGCCACGTCGCCGCGACTCTTGTCCGTCATGTTCTCGATGTTGACGCCGGCGGCTGAGACTGCCGAGGTGATGCGGCCGATGAGGCCGGGGACGTTCCTATGGAAGACCGTGAGACGCATGGCTCCGTCGATGGGGCCGAGGGTCGTGGACTCGAAGTTCACCGAATTCTCGATGTTGCCGTTCTCAAGGAAGTCGCGCAGCTCGTTGGCTGCCATCACGGCGCAGTTGTCCTCGGCCTCCTTGGTGGAGGCGCCGAGGTGGGGCGTCACGATTGCGTGTGGCATCTGCGTGGAATTGGCATTGGCGAAGTCGGTCATGTAGCGGGCCACGTGTCCCGTCTGCAGGGCCTCGGCCATGGCGCGCTCGTCCACGAGGGCGTCACGGGCGTAGTTGAGCACGACGACGTCATCCTTCATCATGGCGATGGCCTCACGGCTGATGATGCCGCGCGTCGCAGGTGTGGCGGGGATGTGGATTGTGATGTAGTCGGCGTTCGTCCAGATCTCCTTGAGGTCGTTGATGTGGCGTACGTGCCTATCGAGGCTCCACGCGTACTTCACCGAGAGGTACGGGTCGTAGCCGAGGACGTGCATGCCAAGGGAGCGTCCGGCGTTGGCGACCATCGCGCCGATGGCCCCGAGGCCGATGACGCCGAGGGTCTTGCCAGCGAGCTCGGTGCCGGCGAAGCGGTTCTTGGCCTTCTCGGCAAGCGTCCCCACGTTGGGGTCGTCGGAGTGGCGACCAACCCACTCGATGCCGCCCTTGATGTCGCGAGCGGCGAGCAGCATGCCGCAGATCACGAGCTCCTTGACGCCGTTGGCATTGGCGCCGGGGGTGTTGAAGACGACGATGCCCTGCTCGGCGCAGCGCTCGATGGGGATGTTGTTGACGCCTGCGCCAGCACGCGCGATAGCGAGCAGATTGGGTGAGAAGTCCATTTCGTGGAGGTTGGCGCTGCGAACCAGAATGGCTTCGGCTGAAGCCACGTCATCGGTGAGCGCGAAGTTTTCGCCAAGAGCGTCGGTGCCGACTTTGGCGATGTTGTTGATGCAGTGGACCTTGTACATGATGCCTCCTTAAGGTCCGCGTTCCACAAAACATGCAGCATTCTAGCAGTAGGCATCCGAAATGGCCTCGATAAAGCCGCTGCCCCATAGGCGGCACAGAACTAGCCCTCGCGCCCATACCACTGAACGCATATCTACGTCAAGCCTTGTTCCGCAAGCGTTTCTCAAAAGATTGGGGGTTTGCGAACGCACGCATTGGGGTATTATATCCGCTGTGGCCGCGCGGCCACAGGTAATCGCGCGCAAGCGCAGCGTTGTTGTCCTGAGGGACAAAGAAAGAAAGGCACGAAATGGCTCAAGGTACGGTTAAGTGGTTCAACAGCGACAAGGGCTATGGCTTCATCTCTCGTGAGGGTGGGGACGACCTCTTCGTTCACTACAGCGAGATCCAGATGGACGGGTACAAGACCCTTGACGAGAACCAGGCGGTAGAGTTCGACATCACCACTGGCCAGAACGGCAAGCTCCAGGCTTCCAACGTCCGCAAGATCTAGAGGACGCACCTCAGATATAGGCGACTCGGGACGGCACTTCGGTGCCGTCTCTTTTTTATGGACGAGTTACAGCTTTATGTCGCGCCAGTCGTCGAGCCAGAGGTCAGCGGCAGCCTGCAGGTCGAGAATGGGCTGTGTTTTGTCATTCGCGTTCACGGCACAGGTGCGCATGCCAACGCTAGCCGCGGATCGCACGGCGACGAGGATGTCTTCAAACACCGTGCAACCGACGGGCTCGACACCGAGTCTGCGTGCCGCTTCGAGATAGATGTCCGGCTCGTCTTTGCCCCGGCTTACCTCAGCTCCGTACACGCAGACGTCAAAGAGGTCGTTCGGATTGATGTGCCGCATGGACGTGAGCACGTTCACGTCGTTGGTGGTTGCCATCGCGCAAGGGATGCCCGCTTCGCGTAGCGCGCGGATATAGCGTTCCGCCCCTTCGCGCAGCATGACGTCGTTGCGATACATCTCGCGTCCGAGGTCGTTCCATTCGGCGCAGATGTCCTCTACGGTCTCGTTCAGCCGAAAGAGGTCAATTGTGAACTGGGCGCCTTTCTCGAAGCCAAGTGCGGCAAGCTGTGCGCCGTAGCCGTTGGGGTAGGGGAGGTTGCGGTGACGGAGGAAGATTCGATCGACCTCCTGCCAGATGTGGGCCGTGTCTGCCAGCGTGCCATCGAAGTCAAAGATGGCGGCCTTGCCCTCGAACGGCCACAGTCCCTGCGGTACTCCCATGCGACTCTCCTCGCGACGTATGTGCATTCGTTATGTGTGTTCGTGAGAGTGTACCATGCCAGAAGAGGCTGCCACAAAAGTCCCTTGCGCTCGGTAGGCGAAGAAAAGCAGTCTCGCCCTCCTCCTTCGTCCCAACTGCTACCATTAGCCCGTTATCAGATGACGATTGGCGACGAGAAGGAGCAATCATGTGTGCGAAGGATTTGTTGACAGATGCAAAGGCGTATGTGGAGGAGGTATGGGACGACATCGAGCGTGACATTGACGCCCTCGTGCGCATCGAGAGCGTCGAAGACCTCGACCACGCCGCGGAGGGCATGCCGTTCGGGCCTGCGCCGCGCCAGGCACTTGATGCAGCCTTGGGCATCGCGGAGCGCTTGGGCCTCGAGGTGGGCGACTGCGATGGGTACCTTGGCATCGCGGAGCTGCCCGGCGAGAGCGAGGGCTACCTCGCGACCATCGCACATTCTGACATCGTGCCCGTGGGCACGGGTTGGCACTTCGATCCCCTGCGTCTCACTCGCAAGGACGGCTACCTCATCGCACGCGGCGTGCGCGACGACAAGGGTCCGCTCGTGCTCTCGCTCTACGCGGCGCACTACCTCGTGCGTAAGGTGCGCGAGTCTGGCAAGAAGCTCCCTTACACCCTGCGCTGCCTCATCGGCACCAACGAGGAGACGGGGATGGTGGACGTGGACTACTATCTCGCGCGCTACCCCCAGCCGATCTTTTGCTTCACGCCCGATGCTGATTTCCCGGCGATTTGCGGCGAGAAGGGCAGGGTATTCGTCGAGCTGCTGTCGCCCGCCATTGCGGAGAAGGACGCGCGCATTCTGAGCTTTGCGGGCGGTGCGGCCTCCAATGCGGTTGCAAGCGACGCCGAGGCTGTGGTCGTGGCGACGCCGGACGAGATTGTCCCACGTGAGGGGCTCGAGATTCTTTCAGCTGGCAAAGACGCGCAAGGCAGGAGCCTCGTCAAGCTTCTCGTCAAGGGTAGGGGAGGGCATGCGGCCATGCCCGAGGGCACGTGCTCGGCCGTGGGCATGCTCTGTGACATCCTCCGAGAAAGCGGTGTCTGCACCGAGAAGGAGCTCGCCTTCCTTGACCTGCAGAAGCTTGTCTTTGCCGACACGCGTGGTGCGGCTCTCGGCGTTGACGCGACCGACGAGGTATTTGACCCGCTCACCTGCGCGGGCACCGTCGCCATGTTGCGCGACGATCAGGATGGTCGGTACCTTGTGCAAGGGCTCGACATCCGCTATCCGACGTCCACGTCGGCCGAAGTGTTGGGTGAGCGTCTGAACGAGGTTGCCGCAGCTCATGGCTGCAAAGCCGTCGTGCGCGATGCTTCGGTGCCCTTCCTCACCTCGCCCGATAGCAAAGAGGTGCAGACGCTGCTCGGCGCCTATCACGACGTGTTTGAGTGCGAGGGAGAGGCGTTTACCATTGGCGGAGGGACGTACGCGCGACACTTCCAGAGGGCCGTGGCGTTTGGTCCGGTACCGTCAACCACGGTCGACCCTGACTGGGTAGGTCCCGAACACGGTCCCGACGAGGGCGTCTCGGTGGAGATCATGCAGCGTGCCCTGCAAACCTATGTGGTTGCCCTCATGCGCCTTATGGAGCTCGACCTCGGATAACACGAAAGGCCAATCATGAAAAGCCTCACTCCGCGTGTCCTGACCGCCACGTTCGCAATGGCCCTAATCGTCCTCTTCTCCTGCGTACCCGTCCTCGCAGCGCCATCGAACACCCGCTCGTCGGGCAGATCCTCAGCGCAGGGCGAGGACAAGGCAGATGGCGACATCCGCGTGAGCTTCATCGACGTGGGCAAGGGCGATTGTGCTCTCGTGCAGGCGGGCGACAAGGCAGTTCTCATCGACGCGGGATACGACAACACCTCCTCCACGGTTACGTCTTACCTGCGAAGCCAAGGTGTCGAACATCTCGATCACCTGATTCTCACACACTACGACAGGGATCATGTAGGTGGGTTGAGCGCCATAGCGAAGGCTTTCGATGTCAATGCGGTCCACCTGCCCAACTATGAGGGTGCGGACAAGAACTACAATAAAGTGATGACGGAGGTCAAGCGTCTCGGGCTCAAGGCGGTGCCGGTCACGAAGACCCAGTCGATAAGGCTCGAAGACGCTCAGCTGGACATCTATCCGTCGAAACTAAAGTACGTCATCGAGCCAGGTGAAGATGAGGGCAACGACAATGACCTTTCGCTCGTGACGGCGCTCACCTATCGCAATGACTCGTACCTCTTTGCAGGGGACTTGGAGGAAGAGGGTATCGAGGCGTATCTGGCCGCCAAGCATGGCCACTATGACGTGCTCAAAATGCCACATCACGGTGACAAGGCGGACAACAACGAGGACTTCCTCGATGACGTGAGCCCAAAGATTGTCGTAATCACTGACAGCAAGGCTGACCCCGCCAGCAAGAAGACCCTCAAGCTGTTCGACAAGTCAGGCGTGACTACCTACCGCACGGCTACCGATGGCACCATCGTCATAAAGAGCGACGGTACTGGACGCTACTCGGTCGAGTGAGACTGATATACAATGCCCTAAAGCCTATACCAAATCCTCGGAAGGAACATCCCATGAACGACTTCGTATTTTGTTCTCCGACCCGCTTCGTGTTTGGCCGCGGCGTGACTGATGCCGTGGGTGCGGAGGTCGCCGCGCTTGGCCTTGGCAACGTGCTGCTTGTGTATGGTCAGGGTTCGGTGGAGCGCTTGGGAACGCTGGATCGCGTGCGAGCCTCCCTGACCGCTGCGGGCGTCTCGTTCGTGGAGGCCGGTGGCGTCCGTCCCAATCCTGAGGTCTGTTGGGTGCGCGACGCCATCGAGCTCGCGCGCGAGCGGAAGGTTGACGGTTTGTTGGCCGTGGGTGGTGGCAGCACCATCGACGCGGCCAAGGCCGTGGCCTTCGGCGTGCCTTACGACGGCGACGTGTGGGACTTCTTTGCCAAGGGTGTGCCCATCGAGCGTGCCCTGCCCGTGACGACCGTACTTACCATCCCGGCGGCTGGCTCCGAGGGTTCTGGTTCCTGCGTCATCAGCTGCGATGCTGAGAGCCGCAAGCTCGGCGTGAGTGGCGACGTCTTTCGTCCGCGCCTGTCCATCCTGGACCCCGAGCTGACGTTTACCCTGCCACCCTATCAGACGGCGGCGGGCATCACTGACATGATTGCCCACGTGTGCGAGCGCTACTTCAGCGGTGTCGGTCCCGTGCCCGTCACG
>ONMP01000065.1 GCA_900318935.1 uncultured Actinomycetes bacterium | reverse complement strand
CCAACGCATTGTCTATAATCTCCTGTAGGTCATCGCGTTCGATACTCACTTCATCTGTCCTCCTAACGCCGGCGCATTGGCAACACCAGTGTAGGAGCGAGAGAGTGGCGCGATGGCCATTTTTGTTTGACTAGGATTGGCTAAATATGTCTGACCATTTGGGGCTAAATTAAACCGACGCTAACATATTCGTCTAAGGCTTCCAGTCTCATCCCTTCAATTCCCGGCTTAAAGATGTGCGTCGTGGCTGCCGCCCCGTGACACTCGTACCATTTTCCACTATCAAAACGCAGCGCGAACTTGGATTGATTGCCTCCCAGTGACCAACGTTCCGCCTCCCTGAACCATGTGTCCTCCTGCCTTCCCGTCCTTGGCAGGAGTCTGTGAGCTATCTGTTCCTCTGTGAGGACCACGAGATCCTCTGGTCGTCTGATGCGATCTTCGTTACCCTTTGGACAGAACTGTACGGCACCCGGGCAGTCGAGACCCATGCACGACACGAGAGCGAAAGGGTTGTTGCCGGATACTCCGAAGCGCTTCCCTGCCTCTCTACGCACATGCTCGTCGTCCGGTAGGAGTCCGAGCAGGTATGCGTCAACCACACGCGTGCGATACACGCGGTTGGCTACGGGCATGGATAGTGACAGTGGAGGGCCGTCATATACCGCATCGTATGAGAATGACCGCGCACCATGGTCATCTTGCACTAGCGTGCCAGCATATATCCCGCCAATGAATACGGAACGCTCACGCATCGTTAGCTAGTGCCCCTTGGTCGTCAAACAGGGATTCGTCGAGTTTGTATGCGTTCCAGTCGTCGAGGACTGGTGGTGAGGGTACCGGTGGCGCACAGGTCTCTTTGAGTATGATGCTTGGGTCGTCGGAGAGTGGGTAGATATCGAGTCCGCAGTCTACGACCTTGAGTACCGACAGTAGCTTGTCGAAGGCAATGCCATTCGCTGTGCCTACCTCTAGACGATTGACGAGTTGGCGAGAGACTCCTGCCCGCCGCGCAAGCTCGGCTTGCGTCAAACCTGCAGCCTTGCGGGCGGGGGCCACGATTAGCCCGACCTGTCTCGGCAAGGTGATTTGTGTCAACGGGAACCTCCTGACATAAGTCGCCATGTATGAACAAATGTACCAAATTTGCGACATGTGTTAAAGTCGCAAATTTGGTACAAAGACTGCGTGGCTAGACAAATGAGGGCGTGGCACGGTTGCTGGTTTCCGTGCCACGCCCTTAGGAAAGGAAGGGGACGCTGTTTGCTTGCTAGCGTGCTCGATTGCTAGCTGAGTACCTTGAGCAGCCAGTCCACGTCGTCGGTGGTGCGCATCTTTGCGATGACGCTGTCGTCCTCAAGGCAGCGGGCAACGTTGGCAAGCACGGTGAGATGCTCTCCACCGGCACCGGCGATACCAAACACGAGGTAGGCCTTCTCGTCGCCCCACTGGACGCCGTCGGGATACTGGTGCAGCGTGACGCAGGTCTTCTTGACGGAATCTTTGGCGTCGTTGGTTCCGTGCGGGATGGCAACACCGAGGCCCATGTACACGCTCTGGACCTTCTCGCGCTCGAACATCGCGTCGATGTAGGACTCGTCCACGGCACCGTGGGCCATGAGCAGCTCGCCGGAGGCGCGGATGGCCTCTTCCTTGGTGACGGACGGGCAGCCGAGCTTGATGCCGTCGCGGTCGATGGCCACGCCAGAGCCGGCATTGGACTCGATCTTTTCGGTGACGACGGCGACGTCAGTCTCGCCAACGCCTGCGGCTGCGGAGACGGACACCAGGTCGTTGTAGAGATTGTCGAGGTTGGGGTCGTTGAGGAAGTTGTTGATGACGACGAACTGAGCCTGGGGAGCGCTCTTGCGGGCACGGTCGGCAAGGTTGGCCTGGACGACGACGATGCGGGCGTCAGCGGGTACCTCGTCCACGGAGGCGTGCTCGACGATGAGGTCGGGACGGTCAAGCTTGATGCGGTTGCGGAAGCGGGTGGCGCCCATGGCGGAGGAACCCATGCCAGCGTCGCAGGCAAAGATGATCTTGTCGCCAAGTCCAGCCTCGGCGGGGCCGTTGGAGCCGCCAGCCTTCATGCTGGCGACGGCGTTCTGTGCGGAGGCGAGGTCGGCAACATCAGAGGTGCGAACGATGGGCGAGGCGATGAGGAACGAGACGGCTGCGCCTGCGAGCACGCCGAGCAGGATCATGATGGTCTGACCTTGGGGAGCCATGGCCATGAAGGCGATGATGGAGCCGGGTGAGGCGGGGCCAACAAGACCGCAGCCAAAGAGGGAGAACAGGAGGATGGAGACGAAGTTACCCACGATGGGAGCAATGATGACCTTGGGGTTCATGAGCACGTACGGGAAGTAGATCTCGTGAATGCCGCCCAGGAAGTGGATGATGACGGCGCCAGGAGCGGACTGCTTGGTGGACTCATCCTTGCAGAAGAAGCAGTAGGCCAGAAGTACGCCCAGGCCAGGGCCAGGGTTGGACTCGAGCATGTACATGATGGACTGGCCTGCGGTCTTTGCCTGCTCGGTTGCGATGGGCACGAACACGCCGTTGCCGATGGCGTTGTTGAGGAAGAGCACCTTGGCGGGCTCGATGAAGATTGCAAGTGCGGGCAACAGGTGAGCGTTGACGAGCATCTCGACGCCGGCCTGCAGGACCACCAGGATGGTGCCCATGAAGGGGCCAACGCCATAGTAGCCGCCGATCGCAAGCAGCATGCCCAGGATGCCGATCGAGAAGTTGTCGATGAGCATTTCGAGTCCGGCGGGCTTCCAGCCGTCCGCGAACTTATCCCAAGTCTTGATGACCCAGCCGGCCAGGGGACCCATGAGCATGGCGCCCATGAGCATGGTGTACTCGGATCCGACGACGGCACCCATGACGGCGATGGAGCCGATAACGCGGCCGCGCTGGCCAGCGATCATGAATCCGCCTTGCCCCGCAATCAATATGGGGAGCAGGAACTTAAGGATGGGGCTAACCATTTCCGCGAGTTGCGCGTTGGGGAGCCAGCCCGTTTCGATAAAGAGTGCCGTGAGGAAGCCCCAGGCGATGAACGCGCCGATGTTGGGCATGACCATGCCGCTCAGTGCCTTGCCAAACCTGGACACTGCCGCTCTGACGTCTGCCATGTGTTTCTCCTTCCACTGAAGTACGGTCAGTAAACAGATGTTGTTTCGACAATTGAAAATATACGACTTGCGATACAACAATTCAAGCCCTTTCTTCAAACTAATGTCATTCCACGTATATCATGCGGTAAACGGCACAAATATAGCCCTCAACGGTAAACTGCATTCCATTTATTAGTTGACCTGACTTTTTGAGACGAAAGTATTGACATTGTTGTTTCTAATAATAGAATGGATGACAGATGTTGAATCGACCATAAAGATGCAACTGCGGACCACCGGAAGGAAGAAAGGAAACCCAAATGAAGGCAAAGGCAGTCAGACTTCACGCAGCAATGGATCTGAGGCTCGAGGAGTTCGAGCTTCCCCCAATCAAAGACGACGAGATGCTCGTTGAGGTCGTCTCCGACTCCATCTGCATGAGCACCTACAAGATGGCAAAGCTGGGGACCGATCACAAGCGCGTCCATGCCGACGCAGCCGAGCATCCGCCCATCACCGGTCACGAGTTTGCCGGCAACATCGTAGAGGTTGGCGCCAAGTATGCTGACAAGTACAAGCCCGGCCAGAAGTTCACGATTCAGCCCGCCATCAACTACAAGGGCTCCATGGACTCCCCTGGCTACTCCTATGAGTTCTGCGGTGGCGACGCCACGTACTGCATCCTCCCCCAAGAGATCTTTGCCACTGACAGCTTCCTCGTCTATGAGGGGGAGGCCTACTACCAGGCGTCACTCGCCGAGCCACTGAGCTGCTCGATTGGCGCCCTCAACGCCGCGTATCACACTCAGATGGGCGTTTACACGCACGAGATGGGCATCCGCGAGGGCGGCAACCTGGCCATCACCGCTGGTGCCGGTCCGATGGGCCTTGGCGCGCTGACCTATGCGCTGCACCGTGACCGCAAGCCCGGTCTCCTCGTGGTTACCGACATCAACCAGGATCGTCTGGACCGTGCCGCGAGCCTCTTCCCGCCCGAGCAGGTCAAGGAGGAGACCGGAGTCGAGCTGCACTTCGTGAACACGGGCAACATGGAGGACCCCGTGGCCGAGCTGCGCGCAATCACGGGTGGCAAGGGCTACGACGACGTGCTGTGCTACGCGCCGGTGGCGGCGGTCATCGAGCAGTCGAGCGCCATCTTGGGCCGTGACGGCTGCCTCAACTTCTTTGCTGGCCCCACCGACACCGCCTTTAGCGCCCCCATCAACTTCTACGACGTGCACTACAACTCCACGCACGTTATGGGCACCACCGGTGGCAACACGGCCGACATGGTCGAGTCGCTCGAGCTCACGGCAGCCGGTCGCATCGACCCCGCCGTCATGGTTACCCATATCGGCGGTCTTGACGCTGCTGCTGAGACGACCTGCAACCTCCCCGGCATTCCGGGCGGAAAGAAGCTCATCTATACGCATATCTCCATGCCGCTCGTGGCGCTTGACGAGCTGCGCGACAAGGCAGCCGAGGACGAGCGCTATGCCGGGCTCGCCGACATCGTCGAAGGCAACAACGGCCTCTGGTGCCCCGCTGCCGAGCGTTATCTGCTTGAGAACTGGACCGACTAGTTCAAGTCGTTTGAATGAGTGCGCAGCAGGGGGCATCGCTCTCTGCTGCGTTTTGCTTTCGTTTAATTCTCTCTTTATATAGAGACTTTCCTTTGTGCAACTGTTGAGCTTCATTTCATATGGTAGATTGGAGACAGGATGGTAGAATCGGAAGGCAGCACCATGGCCATGGCAGAGCGCCGTGAGCGCATCGTCGACTTCATAAACAGCGAGGGAACCGTCACGTTCTCTCAGCTCAAGCAAGCTTTTCCTGACGTGAGCGAGATGACGTTGCGCACCGACCTCAAGACGCTCGACAAGCAGCGCCTTATCATTCGGGTTCATGGTGGTGCCAAGTCGGTGGGATTTGCCGTCGGTACCGACGATCTGCTGGCACGGCGGGTGGGACGACGTTCGGTAGAAAAGACCACGATTGCACAAAAGGCCACCGAGCTCATTCGTCCTGGCCGTACCATCTTCATCGACTCGGGAAGCACGACGACCGCACTCGCTTCGGTCATGGAGGACATGGAGCTGCTGGTCTTTACCAACTCGCTGACCGTGGCCTCTGAGCTTGCCCGCTTGGAGCGTGCGAAGACGCTTGTGATAGGGGGGCGCCTCAATCGGTACTCAAAGAGCACCATGGGTGCGCGTGCCATCGAATCGGTGCGGTCGCTGACGTTTGACCAAGTGTTTTTGGGCGTGACGGGCTATCAGCGCGGCGAGGGCTTCTCGTGTGGGTCCGACGACGAGGCAGTGTTCAAATCCACGCTCGTCAAACGGGCTCACAAGTGCTTCGTACTCATGGATTCGAGCAAAGAGGGTCGTCCCTCAACGTTTAGGGTATGCGGTCTTAGGGATGTGCATACCGTAGTGTCCGATGGCGGGCTGTCCGATGACTTCGCCGCTGCCTGCGAAGAGGCGGGCGTCATACTGCTGTAAGACGTACAAAAGGGACAGTCCCCTGGGTACCGGGGGACTGTCCCCTCAGTCCCCTTTCGCGTACCACATGCGCTCCTCTAGGTTTCTATTCACGTTTGAGGGATGGAATCCGCAAGGGACTTTGCTATAAATTTAAGCATAAGTCAAGAGAAGGAGCGAGTGAAATGAAGGAACAAGCACCTGCTGCCAATGATGCGGCCAAACTTCAGCCGTATCTCTCACCGCTGGCAGTTTGGGCCCTATCGGTTGGCTCTGCCATAGGTTGGGGCTCCCTTGTTGTCACCAGCAAATCCTACCTTTCCCAAGCGGGGCCAATGGGCTCTGTCCTCGGTCTGCTCATCGGATTTGCCATGATGCTCATGGTGTCAAGCCACTATCATTTTTTGGCCAACCGGTATCCGAGTACGGGAGGCCTATACAACTACGTAAAGCATGTCTTTGGCTATGACCGTGCCTTCCTCATCGCTTGGTTCATGTTCCTTATCTACATCTCGATCTTTTGGGCCAATGCCACAAGTGTCCCTTTGTTTGCACGATACTTCTTGCGAGCTGTGTTCAAACAAGGATATCTCTTTACGGTATTTGACTATGAGGTCTACCTCGGGGAAGCCATGGTGACGCTGGTGGTGATGTGGCTTGTTGGCTTGCTGTGCATGAAGACCAAAAGAGCCACCGCTCGAATCATGGTAGTGATGGTGCTGCTCTTTACCGCTGGCATTACTCTTTGCTTCGCCGTTTCCATGTTGGGACACGGCGGTAGCGGAATGAGCATGAGCCCGGCTTTCGTTCCGGACAAGAACTCTCTACAGCAGGTTTTGCGCATCGCCTTTATCTCGCCTTGGGCCTTCATTGGGTTCGAAACCATTTCCCATTCCGCCGAGGAATACAACTTCGAGCACAGCAGCATGTTCCGCGTTCTTGTTAAGGCCGTGACTGTCACCACTGCGTTGTATGTCTTCGTGATTCTTATGAGCGTTACCGCCTATCCGGAGAACTGCAATGGTTGGCTCGACTACATCAGTCGATTGGATGAATTTGAGGGAATCGCCGGACTGCCGGCTTTCTATGTGGCAAACCATTATCTCGGTTCAGCTGGAGTCAATATCTTGATGGTATCCCTGATGGCACTGGTGCTTACCAGCCTGATAGGCATGTTGCGTGCCGTAAGCCGTCTGTGTTTTGCCGTGGCGCAGGACGGCATTCTGCCCAAGCGTTTTGCCAAACTCAACGACAAGCGGATTCCCGTTAATGCCATCCTCTTGGTGCTGTTTGTGTCTCTACCCATACCGTTTTTGGGAAGAACGGCGATTGGGTGGATCGTGGACACCACCACAATCGGCGCCACCATGATCTATGGCGCGGTTTCTATAACGGTGTTTAAGGTTTCGGGACAGGAGGGCGTTAAAGGGAATCGTATAATCAGTAGTATCTGCCTGCCCATCCTAGTCATCTTTGCAGTATTCCTGCTTTTGCCAAGTGCTTTTTCAGACTATACCATAGAAACAGAGACATACGTGCTGTTGGCCGTCTGGTCGTTTTTGGGACTGTTCTACTTCAGCTTTGTTATCCGAAAGGATGAGGAGAGGAAGTTCGGGAAGGCCATCGTTGTTTGGCTTGCCCTGCTCGTCTTCATCGTCATGATGGCCATGACTTGGGCGGAAAGGTTGAACGAATCGAGGGAAAACGCCATCGTGGCAGAGATTGCCAGCTACATGGATGGTACGGCGGACACCGAGATTCTCGCACAGAGCCAAGACGAATTCCTCGCTACGCAGCTCGCACGGCTTCACGAAGCAGACAACATTAGCATATTTGTTATCGTTGGATTGTTCGGCGTGTCTCTCGTTGTCATGTTTTTGAATTATACGTACATGCAAAAATGGGAGGCGAAGGCAAAGGCGGAACGAGACAAGGCTCACAATGTGGCGATGACCGACCCGTTGACCGGAGTAAAGAGCAAGCATGCGTTCCTGTTGCAGCAGAAGGAAATCGATGCTGCCATAGAAGGCGGGACGGTAGACGAGTTCGCCGTCGTCGTCTGTGACGTGAACGGCCTGAAGGTCATCAACGATACGCTGGGCCACAAAGCGGGTGACGAATACATTCAGAGCGCGTGCAGGATGATATGCGAGATCTTCCAGCACAGTCCGGTTTATCGAACCGGCGGAGACGAGTTCGTCGCCATTCTTCGTGGGCGTGATTACCTCATCAGGAAGGAACTGGTTCTGGCGCTGCATGACCGCTCCGTGATGCATATCAGCACGAACGAAGTCGTCATTTCGGGCGGTCTCTCGGATTTCAAGCCAGGAGAGGACACCAGCTTCCATGATCCGTTCGAGCGGGCGGACCAGTTGATGTATGAGGAAAAGAAGTTGCTGAAAGGCATGGGCGCTGTCACGCGGGAGGATGCTGAGGAGGCCGCAAAGCCCCTATTCCCGGCAGATGAAGACGCAGAGATTATGCACCTGAAGCGCCACGTGCTTATCGTCGAGGATGAGCAAATCAATCAGATGATGCTGGGAACCATGCTCGGGGATAGCTACGAAATACTCTATGCCTCTGACGGCATCGAGGCGCTGGAGCAGGTCAAAGCCCATAAGGATGAGCTGGCCATCGTGCTGCTGGACCTGCGGATGCCGCGGATGGACGGCATGGAAGTGCTGAGGGTGATGAAGGAAGAGGATGAGCTCAAGGGGATACCGGTCATCGTCTTGACGGCTGACCAGAGTGCTGAGGTGGACTGCCTCAGGGTCGGGGCCATCGACTTCATTCCCAAACCCTATCCTTCCATCGAAGTCGTCCAAGCCCGTGTCAACCGGTGTATCGAGCTTTCGGAAAAGCGCAACATCATCCAGTCCACTGAGCGCGACAGTCTGACGAATCTGTTTAACCTCGACTACTTCCTTCGCTATGTCCGGATGTACGACCAGCATTACAGCGACATGCCGATGGATGCCATCGTGCTCGACGTCAATCGTTTCCACATGCTAAACGAGCGCTATGGAAAGCAGTATGGAGACGGCGTGCTCGCTCGGATCGGAAAACGCGTCCGCGAGATATCCCGTGAGCTTGGCGGCGTTTGTTGCCGTCGCGAAGCGGACGTGTTCCTCATCTATTGTCCCCATGCGGAAGACTATGAGAGCATTCTCGGCAAGGCGTCTGAGGGCCTTGTGGATGAGGATGTGTCAAAGAACCGAGTCCGCCTTCGCATGGGCGTGTATTCGGAGGTTGATAAATCGCTCCAGATCGAACGCCGCTTTGACTATGCGAAGATTGCCGCAAATACCGTGAGGAGCGGTTACCAGAAGGCAATCGGTATTTATGATACGAAGATGCACGAGGCGGAGCTGTTTAGGGAGCGTCTGCTGGAAGACTTCAAGCCGTCCCTCGAAAGCGACCGCTTCACGGTGTACTTCCAGCCCAAGTATGACATCCGCCCCGAAAACCCCGTTCTGGCCAGTGCGGAAGCTCTCGTGCGCTGGGATCACCCGGAACTCGGACTCATCAGTCCTGGAGTGTTTATTCCGCTGCTTGAGGACAATGGCCTCATACTCGACCTGGATCAGTTCGTGTGGCGCGAGGCGGCGAAGAGGATTCGGGAGTGGAAGAACCGCTTTGGCTTTGCCGTGCCGGTGTCGGTGAACGTGTCGCGCATCGATATGCTGACGCCGAATTTGAAGAGCATCTTTAAGGAAATCCTAGAGACCTACGATCTCAGCGCAGATGACCTGATGTTGGAGATTACCGAGTCCGCCTACACCGGCGATTCGGACCAGGTGATCTCTACCGCCAAGGAACTGCGCGGGATGGGCATGGGCTTCCGTATAGAGATGGACGACTTCGGAACAGGGTATTCGTCTCTGGGCATGCTGTCACGTCTCCCGATCGATGCGCTGAAGCTGGACATGAGCTTTATTCGCAGCGCCTTTGGAGAGACAAGGGACGTGCGCATGATCGAGCTGATCATCGACATCGCGGATTATCTGCATGTGCCGGTTGTGGCTGAGGGCGTCGAGACCGAAGAGCAGTATATGGTTTTGAAGGCCATGGGCTGCGATTATGTGCAGGGATACTACTTCTCCAGGCCGGTGCCGCATGAGGAGTTCGACCACTTCATCTCTGAGCGCGCTCAGATAGAGGTCGAAGTCTCGCCGTCGACCAAGAAGACCTATATGAGTATCTCCAAGGCGCTGACCAGCGATTTCGAGAGCATCTTCTACGTAGATGTCGTGACAGCTTATTATCTTGAGTTTTACATGGGCAAAGATGGCGATCTGGAGATTCGTCCTGCCGGAACAGATTTCTTTGCGGACGTAACGAAGAAGTTGCTGGAGGGCGTAAGCGACGCCGATGCCCAGAGAGTAAAGGAGGCAACCAGCAAGGCAAACCTGATTCACCTGGCCGAGCAGGAAGAGCCTCTTGCCCTAACGTTCTGTAAAGAGATAGGCGGTGCGGCAACGCCGTATTCGCTGCAAACGATAAAGACGCGGGAAAGCGACCACCATCACATAGTGATTGGCGTGAGGCAGGAGTAAGGCGGCCTCTCTGTGGGCATGTGCGGTCCCCCAGCGATTGCGCCGGGGGACCGTTTTTATCCGCCACAAAGAACGAATTCTGGCGGACAAACTGCGTTGTCCGTCCTAAGCGTCCGCGGTCGCGTGGCAGTTCTTTGTGCACGGAGTCCGCGCGTGGGGAGTGTGAGCCGTGACAAGGCATGAGTCCTCCTGTCCGTGCTATAATGGATACACACTTGTGAAAACTGCGAGGAGGATGCGATATGGGCACATACCTTGATCCGGGAAACAGTGGGTTCGTTCGAATGACGAGCATGGGGTATGTAGATAAGACGGGGCTGATTAGCCAGCTCAATCAGACAATCGGAACTGGCAAAAACCTTACTTGCATCAGCATGCCTCGCCGTTTCGGAAAGTCCTATGCCGCCCAGATGCTGTGCGCTTATTACGATGTGAGCTGCGACTCTCGCGAGCTGTTTGCGGACTACGAGATTGCGCATGATTCGAGCTTCGACCAGCACATCAACAAGTACCACGTCATAAGCCTTGACGTGACGAGCTTCGTCTCCGAGGCCGAGGTCGAGGGGACTCCGCTGTGCGAGGTACCGGCGAGAATCTCCTTGGCAGTGCGACGCGAGGCTGCGGAGCTCTGCCCTGCATGCGGGGAGAAGGATACTGCCACCGAGGCCCTCATAGCTCTCGTAAACGCAACCGGGGCCAAGGTCATCTTCATCATCGACGAGTGGGACGCTCTCATACGCGAGGCCACCCACGACAGCGAGACGCAGGGTCGCTATCTCAACCTGCTCCGCTCGTGGTTCAAAAACAACAGCTTCACGCCCAAGGTCGTCGCGGCCGCCTACATGACCGGCATCCTTCCTATAAAGAAGAACGGCTCGCAGTCGGCGATCTCTGACTTCCGCGAGTATTCCGTACTGGATCCGGGCAATTTTGCCGAGTATGTCGGTTTCACTGAACGGGAGGTGCGTACGCTCTGTGAGGAGCGGGACAGGAGCTTCGCGCGCATGAGGCGATGGTATGACGGCTACACCGTAGGTAACGTGCGCTCCATGTACAATCCCTACTCCGTCATGCATGCCCTTGATTCGGGCAGATACAAGTCCTACTGGAAGAAGACCTCGGCGGCCGACGCGCTGATGACCTACATCGACATGGATCAGGATGGTCTGCAGGCGGACATTGCCCGACTCATGGCTGGAGAACAGGTCGAGATTGACACCGATTCCTTTCAGAACGACGTCGAGACGTTTACCTGTAAGGATGACGTCCTCACGCTCATGGTACACCTCGGCTATCTCACGTATGAGGAAGTGCCGGATTTCTATGATGACGAAGATGAGGTGATGACAGGTCTCTGTAGCATTCCGAACGAAGAGGTCCGCACGGAGTTCGACAACATCCTGCGCCGTGCGAGGCACCCGGAGCTCGTCGCACTGGTTCGGCGTTCTGATGCACTACTCGAGGATACTCTTGCGGGTAGGGAGGCAGATGTTGCCAAGACCATCCAAGACGTACACGATTCGGAGTATGCACCGAGCTTCTACAACAATGAGCAAAGCCTAAGATATGTGGTGAAGATGGCATATCTCTCCTGTGTGGATCAGTATGCCAAGATTGAGGAGCTTCCCTCGGGTCACGGCTTGGCTGACGTCGTGTTCCTTCCCAAACGTAGGTCGTCACTTCCGGTAATGGTCGTGGAGCTGAAGTGGGACAACTCAGCGGACGGCGCGATACGGCAGATACATGACAGGAACTACCCTCGGGCCTTGCAGGGGTTCGGTGGCGACATCGTGCTCGTCGGCGTGAGCTACGACGCAAAGACAAAGGAACACAGCTGCAAGATAGAGCGGCATCCTATGTACACGCTCTTTGAGGGCACGGTGTAGCTCGTCGCGTGCTAAAGCTCGTCGCCCTTCGATTGCTGCGTCAAGCGCATGGCCTTCTAGGCCGACATCATGCACAATTAGGCGACTAGTTGATAACTACGTGATAACTACGAGGCAACTAAACCGACTGGTGCAATTGTTTCACTTGGAAGAAAAACCGCAGGTAGCAGGCTTGTAGCCTGCAACGACCCTCGCCCCATGCCCCTGATTTGTGATTCTGCGGCAACTAAACTGTGCGTCAGCTACCCCCAATACGGGATGTAGCGTCTGAGCTTGTCTGATGCGTCTTCGTCTTCTTCGCGGATGAGCCCGTCATTGAGAGACTCGCGAATAAGACGCGACATGGCCACTGTGTTCTTGCGCGAGCCATCTAGACCAAAGCGCTCGCGCAGCGTTTGGTTGCTCATGGATTCCCCCTGGGCGTAAAGCAGGCACGCATGCCAATAGACGGCGTTTTTGCGCTCAGCCTTTGTCATCCTGTCGTATGCGCGCCCACCAAAGAGCGTAACCTTTGTGCCTGCGTTCTCGTCACACTCAGCTTGCGGAGCCGGTATATTTGCGACTTCGCAAGCATCAACGGTTATATCCCAACCCGTGCCGTCTTCTTCACAGAGGTCCATTTGCCTCATGACGTTCACCAGCATGGGATTGCGAGTTCTGGGACGCGCGTTCAAAAGACGCTCTATGGGAACAAGTGGAATACCGGGGTTCGAGCAGTCAGCCTTCGATGACGGACTTGCTGGACATCACCGACGATTCCGATCCCCTGAATGTGAGCAAGGGTAATCCGGGACTGAAGCCTTCGTTCAATCACCGGCTGACGGCACGCTACAATAACTTCATACAGAACCACACGCGGTTCATCAATGCCAATGTCTCGTGGAGTACCACCCTAAACTCCATCTCCAATATGGTGACTTATAACCAGCAGACGGGCGGACGCATCACAAAGCCGGAAAACATCAACGGCAACTGGAACGCTTCGGCTTCGTTCACC
>ONMP01000301.1 GCA_900318935.1 uncultured Actinomycetes bacterium | reverse complement strand
CGCTCGTCGAGGTCCAGGTCGCGGTGGTAGTGGCCCATGTACCAGCGACGGAAGGAGAGCCAGTCCTCGACGCGGTCGAGCCAGGCCATGAGCCGGTCTTCGTGCGGGGGCGTGGGAAGGAGCCCCTCCCCGCGGGCCCTTCTCCTGGCCGCGCGCGACGCCTCGTGCGTGACCACGTAGTCCACCTCCCAGCCCGCGCTCCGAAGCCTGCCCTCCGCATGCATGATTTCCAGCATGGAGGGCACCTCCTCCGGCCACCAGTCCACGCCCGCGGTCCGCCGCTCGCGATCGACCGAGTTGGCGCCGCCCATCGCGAACACGCGGACCGACGACCCCTCGCCGTCAGGTATGCCGTACACCTCGCCGCGGCGCAGGTGGTAGACCCCACGGTGCCGCCCGTCCTCCTCGCGCACTATGCCGACCTCCCCACCGTACAGCCCCCTTCGGGGGATGGCCCGCAGCGTGGGGTGGGCGTCGTGGTTGCCGTCGACGAACAGGACGCGCCACGGAAGCGCCGTCAGCCCGGCGACCACAGCGTCGTCGTGGGCCGAGAGCCCCGGCAGGTCGGCCGGCCGGGTGGACCACATGCAGGCCACGTCGCCGCAGATGATGAGCGTGTCAGCGTCGCTCACCCCGCCGCCCGCGGCCCGCTGCAGGCGCTCCCGCGGGGCAAGCCCCCTCCCATGGATGTCGCCGGTCACATAGATGGCCATATGACGCTCCACCTCTCAGACCGCAAGAAGGCCAGTCCCGTCATCAGGCGGCACCCTCTCGTCATCGCAAGCCGCACGCCTGTCGCTCGCTGCGAGTGGGAAGACAGAGTGCCAAACCGGCATGGGAAAAGTGCAGCTTTTTGCCAGATCTGTACGGTTTTTGGGTGTCCGTCCGGAGGGGGTGCCACCTGACACCCCCTCTGACCTGCCCAAATGCAGGGTCTCTTTCGCCGCGGTGGAAGAACATGCCTCAAAAACAGCACAGAACTCGCAATTTCTTGCACTTTTCGCATCCCGCTTTGGCACTCCTGCCGCCAGCCGGCCGATTCCGCGCCTTCTTCGCCAATCTGGAGCCCGGGCCTCTACCAACCGCATGCGATTCCCTGCTGTCGCTAGCAGCGAAGGTCACCGCGACGCGACGCTAGGCAAGTCTCCCCTGAGGCCGATCCGCATGAGCCTCTCCGACATGCTCTCCATCTCGTGCCTCCCCGCCCGCTACAGCAGCTCCATTAGTCGGGGCCGGTCGGCCTCCGGCACCTTGGGCGCCCTCCTCACGGCCGATCCGCACGAGCCTCTCCGACATGCTCTCCATCTCGCGCCTCCCCGCCCGCTACAGCAGCTCCATGAGGCGGGGCCGGTCGGCCTCCGGCACCTTGAGGACGTCGAGCGCCTGCTGGGCGGTAAGGCGAAACGCCTCCATGATGCTCCTCGCGTTCTCGATGAGGGTCGCCTCGGCGCCCTCCTCGCGGCCAATCCGCATGAGCCTCTCCGACATGCTCTCCATCTCGCGCCTCCCCCGTTCCGTCCTTTTGAAGTATCTTACTCTTTTTGCGAGCGCCGGGTCGCGGATCCTGTCCGGGTCGGGCTCGCAGAAGTCGGCCATGAGCCTGCCGATCTCGTCGTCGCCCCGGTAGGAGCCGTTGGCGTAGAGCTTGCGCGTGCCGTCGCCGAGCCGGCGGCCGCCAGGACCGACGTTCTCGAAGAGGTAGGTCGGCCTGCCCTCCCCGAATGGGTCCCGCTCCATCACGAAGACGACCCACTGCTCGGGGAGCCGCTCGAAGGGCTCGCCCGCGCCCAGCGCCTCGACGTCCATGCACGCGGAGTGGTAGCGAAGCCGCCTGGGGCTCGCCCGCATGCCCGTCTGAACCTCCATGTCGTACTCGGTGCCGTCGGGGCCGACGCCCCAGGCGTCCAGCGCGAGCGAGCGGTGACGGTGCGCAGGATCGACTGCACGAGCCCGACCTGGTCCCTGAGGACCGCCCTCATGAACACGTCGTCGACCAGGCGAAGGCCCTCGATCTGCGCTATCGCCACCTCCCGCGTCCGGCCGCCTGTGCCCCTCCCTCTCCCGTCGTCTAAGCCTTTGTTTGCCATGCGCCCTCCTCCCGACGCCGCCGATGGGAGGGCACACGCTAGCACACCCAGCTTGCAGCTTTTTCCCCGCCAGCTGACACTTTTTTCCCCGGTTTCTGCACCGTCGCAGGTAAACGTGTGCGTTTCGGCTTGCACCGCATTGACCTTGGGGCTTGCTGAAATTGACGAAGCGGTGGCAAGACGGGCTCGTGGTGCCAGCTTTGCGCCAGCCGTAGAGCTGTGGATTGCCGACTCAAAATCGAGGCCGTTTCGCTACGCCAATTACATGCGGTTTCGCCGACGTTGTTTGCATCAACCCACAGAGACGCAGGGACGTAATCTACGGTATGTTCCGATTCGCCTTGTGCGGCACCATGGGAAGCTTTCCCTGGCCCACAACAGCCAGGCTGATGGTGTCCGGACACTTAATCCTGAAGGCCACACACGCTCTCCTGCGTCCATGAGCAAAGGGCAGGTTTCCCATCCACCTCCGGCCTTCAGCACTCCCCACACTTCCATCCTCTGATCAGGGCAAGGCCTCATACCGTTCCCTCATACAAGGTCTTGTCTCCCACGTGAACCAGTCTAACTCCCTGGTCCTTCTTCTTATTGAAGTTGAAGCTGAGCATATAGCCGGTTGTCAGGTTCCAATAGTCCAGGTAATCGCCAATCTGTCTTTCGCCCTCGGCATTGTATCTTTCTCCCCGCCAGATCTTGAGCTCAACTATGTACTGCTGGCCAAGATAGTCAACGATCACATCTGTTCTCGTCTGGTCCCTGGTCTGCGCCTCAATGTAATAGTTTCCGGTCCCGTTTATGATCGGCTTCAGGTATAGCAGAAACAGCTCCCTGCCATCTTTCTCCTTGAACCTCTCTTGCAGAGGTCCAAATACCTGCACATACGTCTCAATGAACTTCTCCAGGACCAGCCGCATGTTCAGCGTTCCATCCTGAACGAACACGCTCTTCGCCAAGCCTCCCTCCCTGGAAAACACGTTGGCCCTCAGCTCTTCATCTGACAGAAACAGGTTGTACAGCCTGGTCTCAAAGATTCGATTGGATACTCTCACAGTATTACGATCATTTCGAATCAGCCCATACATCTGCATCTGCACTATATCTTCCTGATCGGGATTCCATGTCAGCCGCGTCCCTTCCATCAGGATGCTCCGGATGGACGCCTTCAGTTCCGGATAGTTGGACAACTTGCCCGTAACGGACTGGAACAGAGTATTGTCCTCCTCCAGCAGCAGCTTGATGGCCTCATCCATTCCCCGTCGCGTCCAGGCGTCCGATAGATCCCCGAATGCCTTCGACACCCTCTCGTCAATCAGTTGGCAGATGCGGCTCACAAGGAACGGGTATCCGTTCGTGAATTCCCGGATCCGCCTCGCGATTTCCCCCGTATCCATCCCCGTATGATGGTCCGCCTCGTATTCGTCCAGCATTCCCTGGATGCCTGCCTCGGACAGACTCATGTCTATGTCGAAATCGGCGGCAATGTTCCACGGGCTGTTGACCCTATGCTGATCCTCGTCTCTGATCTTGCTCTTAAGGTGCCTGACGTCCGTCACGCCGGCGAGTATGACGGACTGAAACGTCGGTACGTCGTCGGTGTCCCTGGCGATGTACCTGTCTCTGAGCTGCGCCAGAAAGTCCAGAAACACCTGATTGTTCGTTGCGCTGTCGACCTCGTCGACGATCAACACAATCGGCTTTTCCGATGTCATGCACCACTCCCCCAGCGTCAGGAACAGCTCGTCCATCTCGGCCTTGTCCTCCCTTCTGAGAAGATAGTCATCGAACTGGTCCCTGACGTTGTCCGGAATGCTCTTGTACAATTTGGGGTTCTTCTTAAACAACCTGCAAAATGCTTTCACGAAGGACTGCTCCTTCGAGAAGTTGGCCCTCGAAAGCCCCTCGAAGCTCAAGCTCAAAACAACATAGTCGCTCTGCAGGAATGCCTGGAGCGCCTTGATCGTCGTCGTCTTACCGTACTGCCTGGCTCGGTTGATGGTGAAGTACTCTCCCGCATCGACCATCCTTTTGATCTCAAGCACACGCTCGGAGAGGTCAACCATATAATGCTTGGACGGAATACATACGGCCGTTGTATTGAATCTTTTCACGACGCTCTCCTTTCTTCATTTCGTTGCGCCTTGCGCACACTCCCGCGCTCCTTGCGGAGGAACTCGTACGTGGGGCCAAGGCAAGGCGTTCCTTGCGGCGTCTCGCCTGGCTCGGCAGACGACCGATGCTGATCGAGACGCCTGGAGCAAACGCGGTGCCTAGGGCCGCTGCGTTTCAGCACCCTTCGGTGGGCGCGCTCGGACTCCAGCTTTGCCGAAAGTGCGACAGTCAAAAGGAGCTGAAGCACCTCTACACAATACCAGATTACCGTTGCGCTTTGCGCACACTCCCCTCTTCCGTCTGGGCGTACGAATGGCCAAGGAGGAGTGCCACTTTGGTAAACCGGCCGTAGAGCTGCGGATTGGCTTGCGCAAATGGTCGTAATCTAGCGTCAAGAACTTGCAGTTCTACACTCAGACGCCGCCAGCCGCCTCCCCGATCCTGGCGAGCCGGTGGTACAGGATCGTGTGGCGCTCGTCGAGGTCCAGGTCGCGGTGGTAGTGGCCCATGTACCAGCGACGGAAGGAGAGCCAGTCCTCGACGCGGTCGAGCCAGGCCATGAGCCGGTCT
>ONMP01000090.1 GCA_900318935.1 uncultured Actinomycetes bacterium | reverse complement strand
ATTGCGCAGGGATCAGTCGACGTGGCTGGGGGAAGCATCTCCGGCAATGAGGCGAAAGATGGCGCGGCCATATTCATCGCAGCGGGCAGCGGGACCTTTACCGGTGGTGAGGTGACTGGTAATGCCGCATCCTCTGCAGAAGGTGGTGCAGTGGGTATCGGCGGCACATCCGTCACGCTCAACTTCTCCGAAAAGCCTGTGATCATTGACAATGTGGTGGGTGGCGAGCAGCGTAACGTGTGCCTGAGTGCCGACTCAGCGCTCGTCATTAACTCCAACGGTTTGAGCAGCGGTGCCTCGGTGGGCATATTCGTTCCCGGTGACGGCACTCTGTATCACAATCGTGGCGTGTCCCAGGCGCGATTTGGGCGCTACACTACTACGGATGGCGCAAATTGCTTCAGCAACGACCGCACTCCCGGGATGACGGTAAGCACAAGCAATAGCTGGCTTGTTTGGGGTAAGCCCATCACGATTGAGTCGCGATATCGTCAAACGTTCACCCCGAGTAACCTTCCGCCTTCGGATGAGGGAGAGGAAGCGCGGAAGAAGGTATACGAGAACGTCTATCCGAGCGGCATCGAGAATTACGTGGCGGATCTGGCTGCGGATTACCCGTCTGGCGCGACTGCAGCGGGCATTGCTTTTGCGTGCGCCTTTGCAGATGGCGACACTTCCTATGACCAGTGCATCTCTCAAGTCAATTGGGATAACTCAGCCGGAACGTGGGGTTTCGTGCGCCGTGACGGTAGCGTCGTGACGAATGTCGATAAGCTCATCCTGTACTTCTCTTATCCTTCGTACATCTCGGTGGCGAACAACACCGACCATACCATGGACATCAGCTCCCTTACGCTGAATACTGTCAACGCGGCATCAAACGGATTCGGTTTTGTTATCGCTCGAAATGGTGCCACGGTCGAGCACTTCGTCCCAATTAGTGCGAATGATTTGCAGCTCGCGCCGAATAACTCTATCAAGATGATGTTCCCCGGCGTCAATAACAAGGCTTACGTGCTGAACGGTAAGCTTCAGGGTGTCGCGGGCGAGGAAACCATCGAGTATACGTATGACACGGCTGTGAGTGGAACTACCAGAAGGACCGATAGCGGGTCGCTAGATGCCGCGCAGGCAACGGAAGGTTTCAGGCTCACAGGCAACACCTTCAACGCAAACAACAGCACCTCAACCATCAACATCGTGTTTGGAGATGCCACGAACATCTGCAAGATTGTGGAGCTGAATGCCGACGGGACTGTGAAGGAAGAGCACCTCTATGCGTCACTGCAGAAAGCAGTGGAGGACGGTGCGGCACATTATGCGGACTATAAAGTCACCGAGAAAGACTCGGATGGAAACGACTACGAAACCGTAAAGATTGAGATGCTGCGGGATTATCTGATCCCGGGAACCGATGCGCCCAATGTGCCTTCCGGCAAATCGTTCACATTCACAACAGCGGTCGTAGGCAAGACGAAGGGAGAGTATTCGTTCACGCCTGCTAATCCTGGTGAGGAGAATCCCCGCGCAAAAATTAGCCGCGATCAAGGAAACGCGATGTCATTCATCAGGGCTACTGCCGGCGGTCTTGGTACCAGAGTGACAATCAAAGACATCATTTTTGATGGAAAAGAAGTGGCCGTTAGCAAAATAGATGGTGGCGTGCTGAATACAAAAAACTGCCGAGTCGATATTGATAATATATCCGTTATTAGCTTTACGGCTAACAACGGTGGAGCGTTCTATGTGGACTACTCCAACAGCAACGCTTTCACCGATAGGAAGCTTACGGTAAAGAACTCAGATTTCGAGAAGTGCGTATCAAAGTCGAATACAGATAAGTTCGGTGGCGGTGCCATTTGGTCAAATGCCGAGCATCTCGTATTGAGCGGGAATACGTTCGCGTACTGCAACGCAACACAGCAGGGTGGAGCGCTTTTCCACAGGATTGACGATAACTATATATATGAGGAGTCTTCGACTACGAGCATTAGCGATTGTGTTTTCGAGCACTGCTATGCTGCTGCGGGTGGAGGTCTTGAGATTGAAAGCCTGACTTCCAACGTAACAGACTCAAGATTCGAAGACTGTCAGGCGACAAGTCGAAATGGTGGAGCATTCAACGTATATATGCGAGGCGCGAACGTAATCGGAAAGATGACGGTAAGCGGATGTACATTCAAGGACTGCTTCGCTAATCAAAACGGTGGAGCGTTCCGTCTCCACCACATAGACACGACGGTGATTGATAGTACCTTTACGAATAACACCGCAAACCTTAACGGCGGTGGTGTGAGCTTGACTTCCGAGAAGAATGGCGCAAAGGGTTCGCTGATTCTCGATAATAGTAATGTTTCCAGCAACAAAGCTGGTAACTATGGTGGAGGAGTCTATTCCGATGGAAACCTTACCCTGCGCAACGGCACGAGTGTTACTGGCAATGCGCTGACGACGAACGCAGATGTGGAAAATGCCGGTGGCGTGTACTTTATTGGTACGCTCACGGTTGGGCCAAGTCTTGAGAAACCGATCTATGTGAAAGACAACACCCTCCTGAACGGGAATCCTTCAGATTTGCGTTTGCCGAAGAGTTTGACCGCCAACCAGGCAGACGTAATCGCGGCAGGGGACCTTCACAGCGACAGCGAAATCTACGTCATCAATGCGGGTAATGTTAGCACCCAGTTCGGCAAAGTTGCCGACGGTGTTTCGATTCCGTCAGGTTACACAGCGCTGCGTCACGCATTCATGGGTGACTACAACGATTTGTATGGCGCGTTTTCGCGAAGTGATCGCACGCAGATTGTCTGGAAAGGCAAACCAATTGCAAAGATTACCGACGGCGATGGTAACTTGCTATATCTTGACAACAAAGGTGCGGCAAACGGAGCGGAGCCAGCGACGTATGACAGTCTTGGGAGTGGGACGTCAACGAGCAATGACTATGCCTTTGGCACACTAATGAATAGCGGTAAGGCTAATATCCCACTATATAATGCTGACGGAACGCATTATGACGGTGGTACTTATTGTGTGAAGATGCTCGTTGATACACATGTCGTGGAAAACTATATGAGCACGCAAAAAGCGAACGCTTCATGGCAAGCGATTACCCTCACGACAGCAGGGAAAGACGACACCGATGGCTTTCCTTATACTGGAAACGTTGCCTCAGCAACGCTAATCGCGGGAAAAGGTGTTGGCAATAACTCGTTGCTAACCTCGAAGGTCAAGTTTACGCTCAAGAATATTGTGCTCGATGGGAACAATCGCACTAGGATTACAGGTAATAACGGCGGTGGGATTGTTCTTTTGAAGGATGTGAATGATGCGTCACTTACGCTTGACGAAGGCGCAGTACTTCAGAATGGAATGGCATCAAATGGTGGAGCGATAAGGATAAACACGGGCTCCGTAACCATGAATCACGGATCCATCATTCGAAACTGTGATGCGTCTGTATCAGGTGGTGCGATATCAATTGCAAGTGCTCAGTCACTGACCATCAATGGAGGGGTGATTGAAAGCTGCAAAGCAAAGGATGGGGCTGCCATCCACAATGCGAGCGGGACTATTATGATGTCTGGTGGCACCATTCGTAACTGTGTGGCCTCTGGAAGCGGCGGTGGCGTCTTCTTGGCGAATAACAGAACGATGAACATGTCCGGGGGTACCATCACAAAGAACAAAGCCACGACGGCCGGTGGTGGCATTGCAGTGGGCGGGACAGGATCGAAGGTGAATTTCTCCGGGGATCCCTATGTGTATGGCAATACCAAGGGCGATGGATCCAAGTGCAACGTCAATCTGAACCAGAAGAGTGCCGGGATAATACAAACTGAGGGTGCAGAGCTTGGCGAGAATGCGCTGATTGGTATCTATGGCTATGGGAAGTCAGCAAGTGGCACTTGGCACGATCTTGGTGTTCAGGGCGATCAGTTTGGTACACGCGTCACAAGAACAAATGACGAGACGCTTGCGCTGTTTGTGAACGACCAAAACGGCCTTCGCGGTACCTATGAGGGCACCACGAACAAGATCGTGTGGGCCGATATGCGTACGCTTGTGGTGAGCAAGACGGTGGATAGCCCTCTGGTTGATGATTACGAGAGGGAGTTTAACTTCACCGTGACGTTGGCGGATAGGAGCGTTGAGGGTGACTATGGCTTTGGTGACCACAAGATGCACTTCGAGCATGGCGTCGCAAACTTCACGCTGAAGGACGACGAATATAAGTCGGCCATCTACATTCGTAGTGACGTCCTTGTTCAGGGCTATACCATCACGGAAACGAATGCTGATGATTTCGACACCCAGATAGTGGGCTTTGATGGTCGAGTGACCGAAGGAACGACCTATACGGCAACTGCTGACGATGTGCAAACTCGACTGCTTGAGGCCAATTTCAAGAACAAACGTAAGACCGGCGACCTTACTATCACAAAGAACGTCGTGAGCGAGGAAGACGGTGACAATGAGAAAAAGTTCTCCTTCAGGGTATTGCTGAGGGGTGAGTTCAACGATAGCCGGTTGCTGAGCAGCTACTACGGAAACATGGAGTTCAATAATGGCGTTGCTGAGTTCACGTTGAGCAATGGGGAATCGCTGACAGCAGAAAAGCTGCCCACGGGCATCTCTTATAGCGTTATCGAGGATGCCGACAAGGACTTCACCACCACGATGCAGGTTAATGGCGAAGGGGCAGAGGTCGTGCAAGACGTACCTCTCCGAGCGGGTGAGAACAACAACGTCGTGTTTACAAACACACGCAAGGTTGGCGGCCTCAAGGTGACGAAGACCGTGGTAAGTGATGCCGCGGCTGATAAGACCAATGTCTCGTTCCCCTTCACGGTGACGTTGGGCGACACGAGCATCAACAAGACCTACTACAGTACCGATCACAGCACGTCAATGACGTTTGTGAATGGCGTGGCAAACTTCTCGCTCAAGCATGGTGAGTCGGTAGAGGCTGTTGGTCTGCCACAAGGCATTTCATATACCGTAGCCGAGACCGTTCCTGCCAACTTCTCGAATTCGAAGAAAACCAACGCGAGTGGCAAGATCAACGACAGCATAATCACGTCTGTCTTTACCAATACACGGCAGACTGGCAAGCTTGCTATAAAGAAGTCTATCGTGAGCGATCGCACAGCTGACAGAGACGAGAGGTTTACGTTTATCGTTACGCTTGGCCACGAAAACGAAGACGGTACGTTCTCCGCAGACGAAGGAATCAACAAGACTTACAGCAGCGTCAAGTTCACGAAAGGTGTGGGATCCGTCACGCTAACAGGAGCTGCCACCAAGACGATTTCGGGTCTTCCGCGAGATATCGACTATCAGGTCGTTGAAGGCGCGAAGGACATGTTTGACTTGACGAGTAGCAGCGATGCGACGGGAACCATCGCGGCTTCGCAAAAGACTGCGGCCTTTACGAATACGCGCAAGACGGGTAGCTTGACTGTGAGCAAGGAGATCGAGAGCGAGCTGTCGTCTGACGCGACCCAGGCCTTTGACTTCATCGTGAAGATGAGCGACTCGAAGGTCAACGGGACGTATGGCGATATGACATTCTCGAATGGCTCGGCAAGCTTCAGCCTTACGAAGGGGCAGAGCAAGACGGCTACTGGTCTTCCTTCCGAAGTTACCTATACAGTCACCGAAACCTCTACGGATAGCCACTTCGAGACCAGCGTCAACGGTGAGGAGGGCAACAGCGCGACGGGAACTATCGTGGTTGATGCTGACTTAGATACTGAGGGCGACCAAGCGTCTCTTGCGACATTCGTCAATACACGCAAGAAGGGCGTCCTCACCGTGAGTAAGACGGTCAAGAGTGACCTTACCGCAGATACGGATACTGATGCGGGGCGGGAGTTCTCATTCGTCGTGACGTTGAGTGACACGACTATTGGTCAGACCTCGCTCTTTGACACGGATGGTGCCGTGCACGGCGGAATGACATTCAGGAATGGCGTGGCGGAGTTTACGCTCAGGAATGGTCAGAGCGTCCAGGCGACGGACCTCCCTGTGGGCGTGGGATACACGGTCAAGGAAACGACGGACTCACTCTTCTCGACTGCGGTTACTGGGGCGTCGGGCACCATCAGTGGCACCGAATCCAAGGCGTCGTTCACAAACACGCGCAAGACAGGAAAGCTGACCGTTACCAAGAAAGTGGTCAGCGACCTGTATGCCGACAAGACTAGGAAGTATACATTCACCGTCAAGCTCGGACATACCGATGGGAACGAGTTTGTTGCCGACGAAAGCGTGAACAAGAAGTACTCGAGCGTCCAGTTCAACAAGGGCGTCGCTACGTTTACCCTTACCAGCAAAGAGACGGCAGCGAGTGTGTCCAAGACCTTCAGCGGCCTTCCCCAGGGTCTCGAATACATGGTTAGCGAAGCTTCTGTCGCAGGTATGACGACTGAGAGCACGGAAGATACTGGTACGATCGCCGCTAGCACCAAGACCGCGACGTTTACGAACACGCGCGAGAAGGGTGACCTCAAGGTCAACAAGACCGTCGTAAGCGAGATGGACAGCGATGACAATCGAGCATTTACCTTCAAAGTGACGCTCGGCGATACAAAGATTACCAAGTCGTATGACGCAGAGGACGAGAACGGCACTGCGATTGCGGGCGGCATTTCGTTTACGTCGGGCGTCGCGACCTTCCCGCTCAAGCACGGCGAGAGCCGTACTATTAAGGGCTTGCCGCAAAGCGTCAAGTACACAGTAACCGAGACGGCAGATAATAACTTCACGACGATGAGGCAAGGCGCGTACACCGGCAACATCGCCAGCACGCCCAGCGAGACGACCTTCATCAATACGCGCAAGACGGGCGATATGGTCGTGACGAAGCGCGTGGTGAGCGACCTCGCGGCAGACAAGGATGTTGCGTTCAACTTTACCGTGAGGCTAGAGGGAACCTCCGTCGGCAAGACAGACGCGGAGCATCCCGATGGCATCACGTATGGCAATGCGAATGATACCAACGCCATGACCTTCAAGGATGGCGTCGCGACATTCTCGCTCAAGAAGGGTGAGTCTATCGTGGCGAGGGGTCTGCCAGTAGGTGCCAGCTACACCGTCGAAGAGGAAGAGGACGCTGGCTTCACGACCACAAAAGAGAACGACAGGGGTGTAATCGGCACAGCTCGTACGGACGTTGTCTTCACCAATATACGCAAGTCGGGTGCGCTTACCGTTTCGAAAGCGGTCCAGAGCAGCATTGCATCGGATGGAAACGTCGACTTCGCATTCACGGTAACGCTCGATGATACAACTATTGGAGCGATTACCCCGGAGACTCCCAACGGCAAGACGTACGGTGACATGACCTTCAAGGACGGTGTTGCGACGTTCACGCTCAGGGGAGGCAAGAATGCAAAGGCTATAGGTCTGCCCATTGGCGTCGGATACACGATTGAAGAGACTGCCGCACGGGGTTTCATCCCGGTCAGCAAGGAGACTGGCGTGATTCAAATGGGCACCATCGAGGTCCCGATAACGAATCGTCGTGCGGTGTGCAAGATTACGGACGAATCGGGCAACCTGCTCTACGAGGATGCCGCACTGACCAAGCCCGCCGTCTATACAGAGCTCACCTCCGAGGTTGCCAATAAGCTCGTCAGCACACTATATATTAGTGAGGATCAGGCCTACAGTGGCAATCAGTATCAAATCAAGATGCTTGTGCCCGAGTATGAACTTGAGTCCGGTGTCTCTCTTGGAGCTGAGGGCAAGGTCGTCACTCTGACTACCGCGAGCACAGCTGATGAGGACAACTACCCCTACGCTGGTACCGAGGGCACGGCGAGCGTCATCAAGCGTGGTTATGAAGGCACATCCGATACCACAGGCAGTATGTTTGCGACTAACGGTAACGTGACGCTCGGCCTCATCGCTCTTGATGGCAACAAGGAAGCGTATTCAACTGACTACAAGGGCGGAATCGTAAACATGCTCGGTGGATCCCTCGTTGTGAGCGAAGATGCCACGTTGCGCAACTCCAAGGTCACTGCGGCCGACGGTGGCGGTGCCATCTACATGGCGGGTGGTACGCTTACTATGCACGGCACTATTGCCGATTGCGAGACGACGGGCGACGGTGGCGCGATTACCGCTGCTGCGGGTACGGTGGCCGTGGACGGCAGCATCTCTGGTTGCGCGGCGAACGGTGGCGCGACCAAGCCGGAGGGTGGAACCATCTACACTGCGGCGGGCGACGGTGGCGCCATCAAGTCCTCCGGCGCGAGCGTGAACATTAGCGGCTCTGCGAACATCCAGAACAACACCTCAGCTGGCAAGGGCGGTGCAGTATATGCAGCCGGAGCCGTTGAGATTGCGGGCGGAATCATTGCTAGAAACACCTCCGCGACTGATGGAGGCGCCGTATACCTTGATGCCAACGCGACGATTGCGATGAGTGGCGGGACCATTTCATGGAACAAGGCTATCAACGGTGCGGGCATTGCGTCGAACAGCGCTGCTACGACCGGCAACACCATCACGGGCGGAAGCATCAAGAACAACACGGCGACCGGAAACGGCGGTGGCATTTCCGTCGGTAAGGGTAGTCTCGCGGTTGATGGCGATGCGAGTGTCACAGACAACAACGCAGGCAACAACGGTGGCGGCATCTACGCGACTGGCAACTCGGCCGTGGTGATGGCTGGCGGCACAATCGCTCAAAACTCTGCCAAGAATGGCGGCGGCGTGTACGAAAACAAGGGCACGATTACCGTTTCGGGTGGCGCCATTAATGGGAATTCCGCCACCAACGGCGCGGGCGTCTTTGTAAAGGAAGGTTCGCTAGGGTTGTCTGCCGGCGAGATCAAGCGCAACGAGGCATCCTCGGGCAGTGCGGTGTTCATCGCTGACAATGCCACGATGTCAATGAGCGGCGGTAGCGCGACTGCTAACAAGGGACCCAAGGGCGGAATTGCCGTCGGCGGTAGCGCAGCACGTCTGACCTTCTCTGGCGATGCCAAGGTGCAGAGCAATACGATGGCTGACGGTTCGACGGCGTGCAACGTGTTCCTTGACCAAAACACCAATGAGATCATCAACACCTCTGGTCTCTCCGCAGGTGCCTACGTGGGTGTGTACGTAACGGGAGATGCCGAGACGCAGCCTTATGTCTCTCGTGGCGATGTCCTCGACGACTTTGGTAGCTATACGGGGGCAACTGACAACCTGGACCTCTTCGTCAACGACCGAAATGGTCTCACGGGCGGAGCGCGCAGCGACAGCAAGGTCGTGTGGATGAAGGTCGTGCCGCTCAATGTCACAAAGGATATCGTTGACAAGTATGGCAGCGTGGCGCGTAGCTTCACGTTCAGCGCGAAGTTCGCAGGTACTGGCAACGACTATACCTATGAGTGGTTCGATGGCATTAGGAAGCACAGCCTCACGGAAGGTGAAGGTGGTACGGTCACCAAGACGATCAGTGGGGGAGACGATGTCGCGAAGGACGCTGATGGCAAGGCCACCATCGGTACGGCCACCTTCTATATGCCCGTGGGCACTGAGGTCACGCTCTCGGAGACGCTTGAAGACGGCGATGTGAACGACTATGACACGACGGTGCGTGCGGATGACGACTCGGTAGAGAACCTTGTGGTGAATCGCCGCACAGCCACATTTGATGTTGCGACCACGAGCAACAAGGCTGCTGTCAGGTTTACCAACACACGCAAGACGCAATCCGTGACGGTCGTAAAGAACATCACGGACATCCCCTCGACGACGCGTGCGTTCGCGTTTGTCGCGACGGGGAAGGAGAGGGGCGGTACCCAGACCATCAACCTCAGCAAGATCAAGGACAGCAAGAATTCCCAGACCATGAACTCGTTCAGCCTCAATGTGAAGGAGGGAACACCGGCATCGATTACCTTCAAGGGTGTGCCGGTCGGAATAGAGCTTACGATTGCCGAGGACACGAGCGTACAAGTGGCGGGAACCGATTACACGGTTGCGGATTTGTATGCTACAGAAGCAAACCTCTCCGCGGATTACGTGGATGCTGACGAGTCGCCGAGCGCTGTGAAGGTGGAGGCTCTCGCTGCGGGCAAGGATCTCACGGCGACCTTTAGCAACGAGCGCAAGACGGGCGATCTCAAGATTACAAAGATGGTCAAGAGCGACTTGGCGGAAGATTCGGACGCCAACACTAAGTACGTCTTTGCCGTCACGCTGGGCACAAAGGCGGGTGGTACGGTAAGGGCTGATGAGAATGTAAATGGCACCTACGCGGGCATCAGTTTCACTCGTGGTGTGGCCACGGGCATAGAAGTAAGTGCAGGTGGCGAGCTGTCCATCACCGGCATTCCTAAGGGTCTCGACTATCAGGTGGTTGAAACGCCGGTCGAGGACATGACGACCACGAGCTCGGATGAGATTGGAACGATTGGCGACGAGGAGTCTGTTGCCGCGTTCACCAACACGCGTGACACTGGGACGCTTACCGTCTCCAAGGATGTTAAATCTGACCTGGCAGCCGACACAGACGTCGAGTTCTCCTTCGAGGTCGAGCTTGGCGGGCTCTCGGATGACGCGCTTTCCAAGTCCTACGGTGGTCTCGAGTTCTCCGGTGGCAAGGCTACCTTCGCCCTCAAGGACGGCGGAAAGAAGACCATCGACGGCCTGCCTCTCAACGCTACCTACAAAGTGACCGAGACCGTGCCCGACGGCTTCACGAACGCCAGCCCCTCCAAGTCGGGCACAGTCACCGCGGACGGCTCCACCGCCAGCTTCACCAACACGCGCAAGACGGGCAGTCTCGAAGTCAAGAAGACCGTCGAGTCCGACCTTGCCGCGGACAATGACGTCGAGTTCGACTTCACGGTAGAGGTCAAGGGTCTCTCTGCCGCCGCCCTCGCGAAGACCTTTGGTGGTCTTTCGTTCGATGCAGACGGTAACGCGTACTTCTCGCTCAAGGGAGGCCAGTCCATGGTCATCGACGGCCTGCCCACCGGCGCGACCTACGCCGTGACCGAGGCCGAGGCGGCCGGCTTCACGACCGCGAAGGACGGCGACACGGGCACCATCTCCGA
>ONMP01000033.1 GCA_900318935.1 uncultured Actinomycetes bacterium | reverse complement strand
TTCTTCCTGAGCGCAATCGTGGCTTCGTTCACCTTCATCAATGTGATCTTTGCGCTCTCGGTGGCCTTCAAGCACCTCGGCAAGGCCATCGCCTTCACCCTCATCATCCTACAGGTGCCAGGCTCCGCTGGCATGTATCCCATCGAGATGATGCCGCCTTTCTTCCAGGCAATCGGCCCTTGGCTTCCCTTCACGTATTCAAACAACGCCATGCGCGAGGCAATCGCGGGCTTCTATGACGGCAACTATGCTTTCAATATCATCATGCTGCTCATGTTTGTGTTGCCTTCGATTCTGGTGGGCGTCACCGCACGTAGCCATCTGGTAAACATCAACGCGTTGTTTGACCGTAAGCTACGCGAGACCGATCACCTCATGGTTGCCGAAGCCGTGCCCATTGAGGACGATCGCTTCCGTCTGGCCACCATAATCAAGGCCATGCGCGATCCCGAGGAGTATCGCGAGATCTTTGAAGAGCGCAGCGCCGCCTTCGAGGCATCCTATCCCAAGCTCATAGCGCGAGGTATCGTCGCGCTGCTTGCCATACCTCTGGTGCTCTTTGCACTCACCCTCGTGCTCGACACAAAGCTGCCGCTCGTTGCGGGTCTGGCCTTAGCGCTCATAGCGATCTACGTTTACATCATCGTTATCGAGTACTTCCACGACCGCATAACACGCAAGCGCACCCTCACCAACCTCTCGCCGGAGGAGCTCGACGAGGCGCTCACAAAGACTCTTCGTGACGAGCTCATGCCGTACGCCTCCATCGACGCAATCATCGAGCGGCGTCGAGCACGCCAGAGCAAGGGCATCGTCGGTAGGGTGCATCAGCGCGTTTCGGAGCGTATCGAAAAGGCTGAGGCTGCAAAGTCCGAAGGTAGTGGCCAAAAAGAAGCGAACGCTTCGGAAGGAGGCGATGCACAATGAGGAAGATATTTGCCATCCTGAAGCGTGACATCCAACACGTGCGGGGAAACGCCATCGCGCTGCTTGTCATCATGGGCCTAGCCATCATGCCATCGTTCTACGCATGGTTCAACATCATGGGTGGCTGGGATCCCTATGGCAACTCGGGACAGGTAAAGGTTGCCCTCGCCAACTCCGACGAGGGAATCGAGGGAACCGTCCTGCCATTTCAGGTGAACGTGGGCGAGCGCGTGGTCACCTCGCTTACCGGCAGCAAAAAGATCGGCTACGTGGTCACCGACGAGGACGATGCCATCGACGGCGTGCGTTCAGGCGAATACTATGCCGCCGTGGTCATCCCAAAGAACTTCTCGTCCAACCTTCTGAGCGTGCTCACAAAGACCCCAGAGCATCCCCAGCTCGACTACTACGTGAACGAGAAGCGTAACGCCATCGCCTCAATCGTGACGGGCAAGGCATCGGGTTCCGTGCAGACGTTGGTAAACAAAGGCTTCACCGAGGCGGTCACCGAGGTTGCTACGGACCTCTTCGACGAGGTTTCGAGCCTAGCAAACAGCGATGACGTCTCCGCGATGGGCACGAAGCTCAACACCGCACTCGACAATGCCATCACCGCCATCGGGCGTTCCTCTTCGGACATCGAAGCTTACAAGAACGTGATTGGCTCGATTCGCAGCGTCATGACAGCCTCGACGTCGATTCTGGGCGACGGCTCCTCGCAACTCGACGTCGCAGGTTCGCTTTCTGGTGCGGCTGACGGTGTCCGCACGCTCGATTCGGTGGCCACGCGCGCCAAGGATGCCGCTGGCTCCGCAATCGACGCGGGCAAGGGCTCTATGGACGACGTCAGGGATGCGCTCGACAACGCCTTCTCGGTTGCAGGCGACAAGACCGACCAACTCGTTGATGCGCTTAATCGTGCCAACGACATCGCAAAGACGCATAGGGACGAGCTTGTTGAATTCCGAGGCAAGCTCGACAACCTCAACGGCGAGATTCTCTCGCGCCAGGGGAGCTTCCGCGACCTAACGGCCGCGTTGCAGGTGTCAGCCGACATATCCGACATGCTTGCGAGAGCGGACAATGCGATTGGGTATCTCAACGAGCTGATAGATTCGGTAGATCGCACCATAACCGACATCTCGACGACTAAGGACAATGCCCAGGCTGGTCGCGAACAGCTACAAGGCCTCGTAAACGGTGCTCAGGATGCAATCGAGTCCATGCGTGCGGGCTACAACGACAACCTGAGCGGCTCGCTCGACAACCTCGCAAACACGATAGATGCATCCGCCGCCAAGGCAACGGAGGTCTCCGATTCTCTCAAGGCAGAGTCAGAGAAGCTCTCGTCGGCTATCACAGAGGCGAACGGTAACCTTGAGGAGCTGGAAAACGCGCTGGGCAACGCCTCGAAGAAGCTCGGCAAGGTTTCCGACAAGCTCGTTGGCCTGCACGATAAGCTTTCCGGAGCGCTCGAGTCAGGTGACATGGACCTCGTACGCACCATCATGGGCGGCGACGCGGCGGCGCTCGTGAGCTTCCTCTCGGCACCCGTGCAGCTTGATCGCGAGGCGTTCTTCCCAGTGGAAAACAACGGTTCAGCGATGACGCCGTTCTACACGACCATGGCGCTCTGGGTGGGTGGCACGCTCATGGGCCTTGTCACCTACGTGGGCATTTCAAAGAAGGCGGAAGAGGAGATCGGGGCTTCGCCACGGCACGCCTACCTCGGACGGCTGGCATACTTCCTCTGCGTGGGTGCCATTCAGGCCACCATCCTGCTTCTGGGCGACCTGTTTTTCCTTGGCGTGCAGTGCGAGAACCCGCTGCTTTTCATGCTTACTGGTTGGTTGGCCTCAACGGTGTTCATAAACATCATTTACGCGCTGGCCACGTCGTTCGGCGATGCGGGCAAGGCGATTGCCGTGTTCATCATGGTGTTGCAGGTGGCCGGTTCCGGTGGCACCTTCCCCGTGCAGATGTTGCCGCCGCTCTTCCAGATGGCCTATCCGTTCCTGCCTTTCGTTCACTCCGAGAACGCTTTCCGTGCCGCAATGTTCGGCGTGTACAACAACGACTGGGCCATGTCGATGGGCACTCTAGCCTTGTTCCTCATCCCAGCATTGGTGCTTGGTCTGCTGCTTCGCAAGCCTTTCGTTCCCATGAACGAATGGATTGAGGAGAAGATGGAGGAGACAAAGCTCATGTAAGTTGACGTCATGACCGCTTGCATGACAAAGCCAAGTGCGTTGTTTCACCCGCCGTCCATCTCGGATGCCCAAATCTGGTGTCGCGCTCGAGGGGCAGGGAGGTATTAGTGTACATTTGGTTTTGTGAAGCCGACAAAACCCCAGATAACAGACTATTTTCAGGTTCAAATGCGCACTGTGTAAAATAGCCAGTGTACCTTTGAACCTGAAAAATTTCTCGTCAACTGGTGTTTTGTGACATTTTCAGGTTCAAAGGTACACTATTTTTGATGTTATCCTCCGCAGTTGGCCACAAGTACCGCGCGATATAGCTCCGAGCCACCTTCTAGCACCCAAGAGATCGTCTTTGTATCAGAATATTTGCTGGACACGTACGTTTACGTTATGCTGTGAACGCTCGAATCTCACGATTGGATGGAGCGGACCATGAGAGAGCTATATCTTGCGGACAAGTATTACTACTATTGGGTTAATCCTGGCGGACGGGCGCCCATCGTGGAGTGGGAGGTCATCCTTTCGCAGGACGTCGATGAGGCGTCGCTCGCTCGCGCGGTCGCGGCTGCGATGGTCGCGCACACCACCTTTCGCACGCATCCCATCATCGTGGACGGACGACCGCGACACGAGCTTCTCGGCATCGAGAACGTGCCCGTCTTCGAAGATGACGGCACCGTCCGGCGCATGGGAACGGCTGACACCCATGGCTACTTATTTTACATTGCTTGGAAGGGGCACCGAGTCGCGTTGCGCTACTTCCACAGCATCGCAGACGGACGAGGTGGCCTCGCGTTCATGGGTACGATGCTGCGATGCTACCTCAACGAACTGGGCATTCTAGACCACGTGACTCTCGTTCCTGACAGCTCGGACACCCGCCCAACCTTCGAGCACATCTTGGAGCGGATGGAGGACGTGCCAGCTTATGGCAAGTTCGATCCTCGGAAACACGACATCTTCAGCATGCCGATAGATCGATATTCACGCGAGGGCACCTTGCAACGCGTGCTGGAGATCGACGTACCGCTTGCTCCGCTGCTTGGTCTTTCCAAGCGTAGCGACAGCTCCGTGGTTCCCACGCTGCAGGCCCTCATCGGCCGAGCCCTGCGTACGACATATGACGTGGGGGAGCGCACCATCGTGGCGTACACATCCATTGACACGCGCCGCGTATTCGGCCTCGAGTCGGGCGGCAATGGCGCGACACACTTCTCGGTCCCTTACATGGCGAAGCTCGACCGCTACGACCTTCCCAAGCGCGCGATGGTATTGCGCGGCGCATTGGACCTGCAAACCCTACCGGAAAACATCGCCACGGAGATAGCGAACAATATGGCTGGCGTGGCCGAGGGCGAGGCGACGCCCTATCCCATAGAGGCGATCACTGCCTCCATAGAGTCATCGGTGCTCGAGAACAGCAACGCCATCTACACCTATGCCATATCCTACCCGGGCAAGGTGAGCCTTCCCGACGAGATCGTGCCATACGTACAAGAGGTGCGCACCAGCGTGAGCGCCTACACCCTGCCGTTCTCCATCGAGGCGTGTGAGTACCAAGGCACCGTACGCATGGTCTTTACCCAGAATTTCGTAGATGACGATCCGGTACGTGCTATCTACCAAGAAATCTCCCGCGAGGTACCCGGCACCGAGTTTGTCGATAGGGGAGAGCGCAGCTACGACGAGCTGCGTCTTGATGACCTCGAGCACCGCTAGGCCGCTGCCCACGGGGAGTACCCCTCGTGGGCACCTTTCCGTCGAGGGACACGATTCCTCGATTGGGTTCCTTGAACCCAAGCAGCAGATACACAGGCGCGGGCATCGGAGGCGGTTACCATGCGGCGGGAGGCAGCATCAACATCAGCTCGGACGCCGTGGTTCAAACGACGGCAGGCGTGCTTCCCTCCGATGAAGTTCTGAATAGGGCGGCCACCTTGGCGGGCATCACCTACAAGGCACCTCAGTCTGACTGGCATAGCTACGCGATTGGCAATGGTGCAGGAGCTACGGGTGGCAGCCAACGCCTACGCCCAGGCGCACCCCGAGGACTAGGATTAGCGCTATAATGTTTGCCGTTGGTCGTGGCGACACGACCAACGGCATCGAGTACCGACGACCCTGTAAAGACAAGGAAAAGCAACTGGAGGGACACATGTTTAGAAAGACAGCAGCGTTGTCTTGGGCGCTCGTCTTGGCACTCGCCGCCGGGGCACCGATGTCTGCCCTAGCGACTGAGGATGTCTCAGACGAAACAGTCCTGGACACCCAAACCGAAATCATCGACATAGCCGAGCAAGGCACAAGTTCCGGCTCCGGTGCCAGCGATAGCGGCAATAACAATAGCAGCAGCAACAACAACGGCGTCAGTCGCACGAGCTCACCCGTCAGCTCGACTGGCAGGACCAGCACCACCACGTCAAAGACATCGACCCCATCTACGGGCGACCCTACGTCTGTAATCGTCCCTGCTGCCCTGGCGGCAGCCGCGGTTGGTGCTTTCGTGGTGGCCAAGGCGAGGCGTGATTAATCATGGCATGGTTGGCTAAGCATGCGCAGAGGAGGAAACAAAACATGGCTGAGAAGCAAGCAGAGATGAACGATGAGCAGAAGGCCGGAGCAGCCAAGGAAGAGACCGTGAAGCTCGAGAAGTCCGACGTGGACGAGGTCGCTGGCGGTGCTAGAAGGAAGCCTATCGTGACGCCTGAGATCTGATGTGTCGAAGGGGGATACTCCCCTGTCGACAGAGCATGGCATGGCGCCGGTTGACGAAGACCATGAGCTGGGCGACAGGCATGCTGCCTCCCGACTTCGTCTTGAAGGAGAACGTGGAGAAGAACGACCTAGACTTCGTGGCTCCGGACAGTACCCAAGCCGCCAAGGTGATCGGTCCAGGTGGAGACCGCTTTATTGCGTATAATGCCAACGTTATTCCCAGAAAACCATGACCATAACAGCCAAGATTTCGTTGGGTGCGACGTACATCCCGAAATCGGAAACGGAGACTGGCTATGAGGGCGGCCTATCGAAAGATCGGGTTCGATATACGCGGACACGGCGAGGACGAGCCAACTTTCGCCACCCACGGCATCCTAGAGGGCAAGGGCCTCGCGGAGCTTATCAAGGACACGCGAAAGCGCTACCCACAGATCAGCGAGCTGGGCCTGCATGGAGAGTCGTTCGGTGCTTCCACCACCATCGAGGCGCTAGCATATGAGCCAGATGTCGACTTCGCGGTGTCGGACTGCGCGTTTGCCGACCTCAAGAGCGTGCTTGTGCAGAAGCTCAGTTCGGCGCACATGCCAGGATTCCTCGTGCCCCTCGCAGACATTGGCGTCCGCGTTCGCTACGGGTATACTTTGGACGACATGCGACCGATTGACGCTCTGGATGGCAACACCGTCCCGATTCTCTTCATTCAGGGAGATTCGGACACCATGGTGCCGCCGCAGAGCGCACGTGAGCTATGATAGGGCAACGGGCAAACGCGAGCTTCACTATGTCGCAGGTGCTGACCACGCAGAATCCATCCTCGTGGCGCCTGAGGAGTATCGCGAGGTAGTCGAAGGTTTTTTGGGTCATTTGGAGGCAACGGACCTTGAAGGGAGCACGAAATGAAGAAGAAAGACTCGTGGTTTGGCCGCTTGACCGCATGGTTGATGGTGGTGTGCCTGATATGTCAGATGGCGCCAGCGGCAGCGATTGCAGAGGACATAGAGGTCATAGAAACGTCGACCATCACGGAAGTGGAGACGCCATCCAAGGTTGATTCTCCCGCGCTCACGGTCCAAGACGGGTCCTCGGGAGAATCCTTCGATATGGTAACGGACACGCTTACGCGGGACGTAATTGGCATGGAGGGCACAAGCTACAGCGACTGGTCCTATTTATCTAGTGAATCCATGATTTCATATGTAGGAAACTCTGGCGGAAAATACAACTCGATTCAGCTGCGCAGCGATCACTCTAATGCCTTTTCCGGTATTGTCACCACCACCTCCGCAGGAATGGCGCAATCGATCGTCGTCGATTGGAACGCCAATACCACATCCGGACGCACGCTGAACGTCTACGGCAAGGACACGGAGTACGAAAGCCCGATGGACCTCTACTCCGATGATACTTGCGGCACGCTCATCGGGACCATCGTCTATGGCGAGACCACGGCCTTCACGATTCCGTCGGGCTATAGCTACATCGGTCTGCGCTCCGCGAGCGATGCGATGTACTTGAACTCCATCTCCATCACGTGGGCAAATGAAGACCCCACTGCCATCCAATACGCCGTTAACGTAAATCCCAGCGAACACGGCATCGTAACGGCAAGCAGGCAAACGGCTCCCGAAGGCGCGCAGGTCGCCCTCATCGTGGACGCACAAGACGGCTACATGCTTGACATGCTGACCGTTACCGACGATAACGACATCGAACTCGTCGTCACCAACAACGCATTCTATATGCCTGACTGCGACGTAACGGTCGACGCGACGTTCGTGCGCCTGCCCCCGGTGGCATACCTTGACGAACGAGGCGACATGCAAGACACGGGTGATGATTATTATCACGTGCTTACTTCAGACTCCGTTACTGCAAGCAACAACACGTTGACGGCAGGCTGGTGGGTTGTGACCGAAGACGCCAAGATAAGCCCTTGCCTTACCGTCGAGGGCGACGTGCGCCTGATACTCGAGGACGGGGTTACCCTCAATGCATATCAGGGCATCAGGGTAACCGGCAACAACAACCTTACCATCTACGGCCAGACAGAGGGTACCGGCACCTTGGTCGCCAAAGGTGGAACCAATGCTGCAGGCATCGGCGGCAAAGGGGGCGAGTCCGGCGGAACGATCACCATCAACGGAGGCACGGTCACAGCTACAGGCAGCAAGGGAAGCGGCATCTATCAGTACTCAGCTGGTGGAGCAGGCATCGGTGGGGGCAACTCCGGTTCTGGCGGAACGATCACCATCAACGGAGGCACGGTCACTGCCACAGGCGATGCGTGCAGCGCGGGCATCGGCGGCGGCTCCTACGGAGAAGGCGGAACGATCACCATCAACGGAGGCTCGGTCAACGCAACGGGAGGTGGATACCAGACTTCTCCAGAGAGTGCCGGAGGCGCGGGCATCGGCGGTGGGACAGAAAAACGTGGGGGCGTAGTCTGCATAACTGGTGGACAAATCACGGCGCAAGGAAGTACCGGGGCGGCAGGCATCGGCCCTGGCGGTGATTGTCGGAGTGAAGACGACAACTATGGTGCTATCACGCTTTCTCTCTCCAAGGACACCGATTTCGTTACTGCCAATACCTACATGAACAGTCACGGAAAGAGCTCGAGCATTACCGTAGCCTATCCCGATGGCTCCGAGGCCTTCGTGAGGGACGCGGATGACAAAACTGCCACCTACTCCGGCACGCTCAGCAATGACGACATCGCCGCCATCGCTGGCAAGAAGCTCGTTACGGCAATGCTCCCAACCCTCATGTCAGCCTCTCTTACGCTCTCCGGCACCATCGGTGTTAACTACTTCATGAATCTCTCGGGATTGAAGGTTGATGACTTGGACTCGACCTATATGGAATTCACGGTCGGATCTGGCGCCAAGCAGGTCACGCACATAGCGCACTTCGACCCCCTCAGCAAGGACACAAAGGGTGCTTGCTTCGGCTTCACCTGCCCCACGACCTCCATCCAGATGGCCGACCCCATCGAAGCGACATTCCACTACCAAAGTGGAGACGAAGACAAGGAACTCACACTCGAAGAATACTCCGTGAAGGCATACGTCGAGGCGTTTGACAGATATCAGGCCGAGCATGCCACCGACGGAAAGGCTCACGATGCCAAGACGGCTGCCCTCGTGCACTCGATTGCCGACTACGGTCACTATGCGCAGCCCTACCTCGCCGAGGCAAACAAATGGACCATTGGTTCTGACTACGCGGGGATGGATCTGTACTATACCGAGACGTACGAAGGGGATGACATCACCGCAGCTCTTGCTGATTACGCACCGACGAAAGACATCGATGGCATCGCGATACGCTCCACAACCATGAGCCTGAAACTAGAATCCGGTACCACGGTAGAGGCGACTATCGCGCCTCAGGAGGGCACATCCTTCACCGATAACGACGTCGCGGCCGTAGAGGCCACGTTCGCAGATGGCAAGGAGCCAGAGATTACTCTGCAGCGCGACGGTCGCATCTCCGTGCGTGTGAACGGCGTTTCGGCACATCAGTTGGGAACACAACTCAAGGTAACTTATGACGGTAAGCAAGTCCTGTCTCTGAGCGCTCTCTCATACGCAAAGGCAGTGCTCGATGGAAGTGACGTCGGGCAGAGTGCAAAGAATGCCATGTGCGCCCTCTACGCATACTTCGATGCCACCACTTCATACATAGCCGGATAGGTGTTATTGACAATCCACTGGGAGTACCCCTTATGGGCACATCGTGCATCAAACGGCTACAATGGATATAGTCTGACAGGTATCGGCAAGAACGTGGAACGGAGTAGAGGTGGCAGACGAGAAGCAAAGCTTGAGCAAGAACGACGTGGACGATGTGGCAGGCGGCGCAGTTGAGGTGACGGTCAACAAGACCAAGCTGCGCAAGATTGCCATAGACGCCAAGGGCAGCGGCAAGACGCTCGATTGGGCCCTGCAATACTGCAACACCGAAGAAGAGCGCCAGTTCGTGCGCTACATCTGGAATGGCCTTTCGTAAATATGAGTGTTTCCTGCTAATATGAGCATATCTACAAGGGCGCCATTGCGCGCAGAGGAGAGGAGTCCCCACCCATGAACGTTCTGGTCATCAACGCAGGAAGCTCGTCGCTCAAGTTCCAACTGCTCGATGTGGACGCGCGCGAGGTGTATGCCAAGGGCAACTGCGAGCGCATCGGCATCGACAACGCCTTCGTGGGTTATGAGTCCATCGCGGTCGAGGGCAAGCAGCGGATCGACGCGGAGCTGCCCGACCACAAGACGGCCATGCAGTACGTCATCGACATCATCAACGCCACGGGCAAGGACTTCATCGGTATCGGGCACCGCGTCGTTCAGGGTGGCTGGTACTTCCCCGAGTCCAAGGTCGTCACCGACGAGTCCCTGGGTTGGGTGCGCGAGGTAGCGCCGCTGGCACCGCTACACAACTATGCCGAGGCTGACGCCATTCAGGTCTGCCGCGACCTCTTCCCCGACAAGGGCAACGTCGTCGTGGCCGACACCTCCTTCCACTACAACATCCCCGAGAAGGCCTGGCGTTACGCTCTGCCGCGCGACGTGGTGGACAAGCTTCACATCCGCAAGTACGGCGCTCACGGTACCTCGCACCGCTACATCTGGCGCGCCGCGAAGCAGTTCCTGGGTGACGACATGCACAAGCTCGTGAGCTGCCACCTCGGCTCCGGCTCGTCGCTGTCCGCCATTCAGGACGGCAAGGACATGGACACAACGATGGGCCTGACGCCGCTCGACGGCCTCATCATGGGCACCCGTTGTGGCACCATCGACCCCGCCACGGTCTGCTACCTCGTGCGCGAGGGTGGCTACACCATCGACGAGGTCGACACCATGATGAACAAGCAGTCCGGCCTGCTTGCCCTCTCTGGCATCAGCTCCGACTCACGTGACATCGAAGAGGGTGCAGACAACGGTGACGCAAACTGCCAGATGGCCTTCGATATGTTCTACTATCGCACGAGCCAGCTCGTCATGGAGATGGCTCAGGCCATGCACGGCTTCGACACCCTCGCCTTCAGCGCCGGCATCGGTGAGAACTCCGCGACCATGCGCATGGGCGTTGCCAAGGAGCTCGAGTGGATGGGCGTAAAGATCGACCCCGAAAAGAACGCCATCCGCTCCGGCGAGGTCCGCGACATCAGCGCCGCTGACTCGAAGATTCGCGTGCTCGTCGTTCCCACCAACGAGGAGTACATGATCGCCCTCGACGTCGCCGAACTACTGGGGTAGGACTCGGCAAGGCAGAGCGCTATGGCGCTCCATCGTTAAAAACGGCCCAAGGGATGCGTCCCCTGGGCCGTTGACGTTGTCGTCAGCTATCGATGAGCTGCCTATAGTGGCTTCATGAAGAACGCGTACTCGGCCACGTCGCCCGCGGGTAGCAGGTCCATGCCACGCTTGTGCTCGAAGACGTCGTCCTCGTCGGTGCCGGTGGCGGTGCCGCGCCACGGCTCGATGGCGACGAACGGCGCGTCATTTGCAGCGCTCCAAACGCCAAGGTAATCGAAGCCCTCGAAGTCAACTTGCATGCCGCGACCGGAGGGGCCAACCATCGAGACGGTACGCCCGGGCACGTCCTCAAAGATGAGCGTGTCCACGTCAAAGAGCCGATGCGTGAGCGGCAGCGTATCGGAGTCCTCAAGCAGCGAGAAGCGCGTCTGGAAGTCGATGAGGCCCGTGGTGGTGTTGATGGTGGGGGAGGCGTAGGTCCAGGGCTCGGCAAACTTGAGCGCGTAGTCGGCGAAGTCCTCGCCTTCGCAGCCGGGTGCCGGTACGTTGAACGCGGGATGCCCGCCCACGACGAAGGGAAGCACCACGTCGCCCGTGTTCGTCACGGTAAAACGCTGCTCGAGCGCCCCATCGGCAATGGCATAGGTCATGTCGAGACGGAAGTCGTAGGGGAATGCGGCACGCGTGTCGTCGCTCGACTCAAGTGTAAAGACGACCTTCGACTCGGACTGCTCGGTGACGGCGAACTCATAGTTGCGTGCGAGGCCGTGGCGGCCGAAACGAATCTCGCCCTGCGAGGAGTCCGCTCGATCGTCACGAATGTTGCCGACGATGGGGAAGAGTACCGGCGCGCAACGAGGCCACCACTTGGGATCGCGCTGCCACAGGTACTCGCCGCCGTCCTTCTTGAGGCTCATGAGCTGAGCGCCGGCCGTGTCGATACTAGCCTCGATTGCTCCGCCTCGGATGGTGATGATCTCGCTCATATAAGGATCCTTTCTCTGGACTACACGCATACGCCTACTTTGGCACAGGTCGCCTAGCTTGGCAAAGGTATATCCGTAGGCGTTAATTGCCCAAGGGGGAGTACCTCCCTATGGGTACCCTCAAGGAGTGCACCCCTTGGGCACCTCCACGCTTTCGCCATAAGTCGATTATTTCGGCCGCGTATGGAAAAGTACGTGTAAATTTATCAGGATTGTGCTTATGGCTGTGATTTGCTGTACCCAAGCAATGCCAAGCAGCTCCAAAGTGGCGTTCCGCCGCAATCAGGCGATGAGACGTCGCGAGGAACAAGGAGGATTACATGATTGACGACCAGCTGACGAAGTGCGGCATTCTCGACCGTACCGGCGCCGTGCTCATCGATGGTAGCCCCGCCAAGCTCGTGGAGAAGGCACTCTCGAGGCGCGAGGGCAAGCTCACCGACACCGGAGCGCTCAACGTAAAGACGGGCAAGTACACCGGTCGCTCGCCCGAGGACCGCTTCATCGTGGACACGCCCGACGTCCACGATGTCATCGCATGGGGCAAGGTCAACAAGCCCATCTCGCAGGAGATCTACGAGGAGATCAAGAAAGCCGTGTGTCTGCATCTTTCGCACCACGACATCTTCGTGGTCCATGGCCTCGCAGGTGCTCAGCGCAAGTATACGCGCAAGTTCACGGTCATCACCGAGCTTGCGAGCCAGGCACTCTTCTGCACGCAGATGCTCGTACGTCCGTCCAAGAAGGAACTTGACGAGTACGGTGACCCCGACTTCATCGTGCTCGCAGCGCCCTTGCTCAAGCTCGATCCCGAGAAGTACGGCATCAACTCCGAGGCAGCCGTTCTCATCAACTTCCAAGAGCGAAAGATCGTAATCGCCGGCACCCAGTATTCCGGCGAGATAAAGAAGGGCATCTTCTCGGTCATGAACTATCTCATGCCCATCGAGGAGAACGTCCTACCCATGCATTCCTCGTGCAACATGGATCCCGTCACAGGTGATACGGCGGTCTTCTTTGGCCTCTCGGGCACCGGCAAGACGACGCTTTCGGCCGATTCGAGCCGCGCGCTCATCGGTGACGACGAGCATGGCTGGTCTGATGACGGCGTCTTCAACTTCGAGGGTGGCTGCTATGCCAAGGCAATCCGCATCTCGTACGTCACCGAGCCGGAGATCTTTCAGGCCATCCGCTTCGGATCCGTCTCCGAGAACGTTGTGCTCACGCCGGGAAGCCGCGTGCCCGACTACTTCGACGAGTCACTCACGGAAAACACCCGCGTCGCATATCCCGTAGAGTACATCTCAAACGCGCAGCTCTTGGGCTATGGTGGCGCACCCAAGGTTGTCATCATGCTCACGGCTGACGCCTTCGGCGTGCTACCCCCGATTTCGCGTCTCTCCCGAGAGGCGGCCATGTATCACTTCGTGAGTGGCTTCACGAGTAAGGTTGCGGGCACCGAGCGTGGCATCACCGAGCCGACACCTACCTTCTCCACGCTATTTGGCGAGCCCTTCATGCCGCTCGACCCGATGCGCTACGCCAACATGTTTGGTGAGCGCATGGAGAAGTACGGCACCAAGGTCTACCTTATCAATACTGGCTGGACCGGTGGCGCCTACGGCGAGGGCAAGCGCATCAACCTGCCCTACACGCGCGCCATGGTGACGGCCGCCCTCAATGGCGAGATTGAGAGAGGCGTGTTCAAGCACCACGACATCTTCAACGTGGACGTGCCGCAGCACATTGAAGGCGTGCCTGACATCGTGCTAAACCCGCGCAAGACTTGGCGCGACAAGAACGCCTACGATGAGCAGGCGCGCAAGCTGGCGGCAATGTTTGAGGAGAATGCCGCAAAGAAGTACCCGAACATGGACGCCGCAGTACGCGAGGCTGGCCCGCACTCTCGCTAGGGAGATGAGAAACCCGCGGAACGATAGATAGTCAGACAAGCTAAGGCGGGGGCGGTTAAAACCGCCCCCGCCTTCTGTGTCCTGCCTGCCCGACGTGATGGGAAGGGCTAGCATCCCCAGCCTGAGCCCAAGCAAATTCCGATTCCAGATGTCTTGCCCCCACCGATTACAAGGCAAATGGTCCTGTTGCCATCCTCGTGTAGGGTCGATCCAAACCCGACGCCGACCTTTACGCAGCTCGTGAATCCTGCGCCGCCAACCCCTTCTTCGTCATCGCGCTTCTCTCCGGCAGCAATCTGGTCAAGCTCATCTTCATCAAGCTCTTGCTTGCTTGCAAGAAGTTCCTGCCCAAACTGTTCGAATTCCTCCCAGGTCAGCTCGAACCCCGCCTCCTTGGCTATAGGGTCGACAACGGCCTCGAACACAGCTTGGTCGGTCTGCTCGCCCTCATAGTTCTCTGCCGCGGCAGCAACTCTCTCCTGAAGCTCAGCATCAGTGTTAAACAGTCTTACGAACTCCCTAGCGTCCTTGCTCATCGCAGACTCCTTTCAATCACAACCAAACAGTACTAGTATGATACCACTGCTCATTATACTGTTTGGCGATGAGCACTATAAGCGTTCGTGATATCGAAGGAGCTGCTGGCATGTACTACTGCCTGGCCGATAGATTTGTGTTGCGTGGGTGGGAAAAACTACCCACTGGTCTTGTTGACCGCGTCTCAGGCAGCGCGATCTTCTTGGAACCGAACCTTTACACGAAACTGTGTGACCTCGGCTGGATGCTCTTTGAGGGAAGTCCCTTCATTACACCGGAGGAGGCCGAGACGTTGGCACGGCTCGAGGAACTGCGTGTGTTGGAGCTATGCGACCACGCACGTCCCCTTACCGAGGATCAGACGTATCGTTCTTATCCGAACCGTTACCTGCGAGAGGTTCACTGGGCGATCACCGGAGCTTGCAATTGTCGCTGCAGGCATTGCTACCTGTCAGCTCCCTCTCGCGAGATTCGCGAGTACTCCTATCGGGAATGCGAAGAGATAATCGATCAAATGGAGGCTGCTGGCATCGCAAGCGTTTCGCTTACGGGAGGCGAGGCACTGATACGTTCCGACTTCCTGAAGATTGCGGAGAGACTGACCGATGCGGGCATCAGGATCTCGACCATAATGAGCAACGGCCTCCTCGTGGGCAGGACGCTCCTGGAGTCCCTTCAAGACATGGGCCAGAAGCCACAATTCAACATGAGCTTTGACGGGATTGGCACGCACGACTGGCTGCGTGGAATCGAGGGAGCAGAAAGAAGAGTCTTGAGAGCCTTCGAGTTCTGCGCTGAGTACGGGTTCTCCACTGCAGCGGAGTACTGCCTCCACAGGGACAATGTCTGCGTACTTAGACAGAGCATACGCCTGCTCGGCTCGCTGGGATGCGAGTACCTCAAGGTGAACGGCCTTTCGCCAGAGGGCGAGGCATTGGGCATCCTCGACCACGTCCTGTCGACCGAGGAGGAGTACCAATGCTACCTGGACTACCTTCCCGACTTCTATGAGGACGACGAGCCGCTGCAGCTCATCTTATCCGGTATGTTTGCAAGCTATGGCGACAAGAAGGCGGATATACCCTATGTCCGCATGAGTGAGGATGCGGACTGCGACAATTTCTGCCTGTGTGGGCATGCCAGGAGCTACATGTACCTGACTGAAGAAGGCTACATCGTGCCCTGCATTCCGATGGGCAGCACCGAAGCCGGGAAGCGCCACTTCCCCAACATTCGGGACACGTCCCTGAGCGATGCCATCAAGGACTCCTTCTACATGTCCTTTATCGACACGAGACTGAGGACGTACTTTGACGCTCACCCGGAATGCGCGGCTTGCGAGTACCGAAACCGATGCGGAGGTGGCTGTCGCGGCAATGCTGTGAGCACGGGTGGCATCATGGGAAGGGATGAGAAGTCATGTGCGTTCTTCAGGGGCGGCTTCTACGATAGAGTCAAAGCGCTCTTGCGCGACCTGGGTGTGTCGCTGGAGAGGGAGGTTTGAGCCGCAGCCCATTGCGGCACACCGTTTGGTTTAAAGGTTGTTTTTCTGTCCCCCGAGAGTTGTATAGTAGTCTGTGCGGACGAATCAACGACTGGGAGGATGGTCAGATGAACCACAGGCTGACGAGAGCATTTATGGTCATGATGATGTCGGCGCTTCTTGCGCTATCGCCGACGCTCACCTACGCTGCGCAGACAGAAATCGAAACGTTGGATGAGCCTGTTCAGCAGATACAGGAGGAAGTCGATCCGATTGCCGAGGACCAGAACTCCGAGGATGCCGTGCAGACCATTGCCGAAGAGGAGCCCATCCGTGAGGCAGAGCCTAGCCAGGCAGATCAGAAGGAGTCTGATGGCACCGAGCCTAAGAAATCCGAAGCTGCACTAGCTCCACAGGCGGACTCTGACAGCATCGAAGCCATCGTGAACAACATGAGCCTCGATGAGAAGATCAGCCAGATGATTATCGTATGCAGTCGCACATGGGACGGCACTAACGTTACAGACCTGTCGGCGGCACCACAGCTGGCGGCGGCTCTTCAGAAGCACCAATACGGCGGCTTCATCTTCTTTGGTTCCAACATTACGGGTAACGCCCAGATTGCAAATCTGGTGCAGCAGTTGCAAGACAACAACAGGAATGCCCAGGGCGTCTCGACGTACATTCCTTACTTCGTCGCCGCAGACGAGGAGGGCGGCATCGTTACAAGGCTCTCGAACGGCACACGCATGACGGGCAACATGGCCATCGGCGCCACGCTCAACGCAACGACAAATGCGCAAGTAACGGGAAGTGTCATCGGCACCGAGCTCAACGCCTTGGGAATCAACGTGAACTTTGCCCCGACTCTAGACGTCAATGTCAACCCAGCGAACCCCACCATAGGCACGCGTTCTTTCTCTGACGACGCCCAAATCGTGTCAGACCTTGGCAACGCATGGATTGAGGGCCATGCTCAGACGAGCACCATAGCCACGCTCAAGCACTTCCCAGGTCACGGCGACACGGACACTGATACGCACATCGGAACTGCCGCCATCAACAAGACGAAGGAAGAGCTTGAAGCATGTGAGCTCGTGCCGTTCAGATCCGCCGTATCGGCAGGTGCAGACATGATTATGACCGCACACATCACGCTGCCAAAGTATGATGATGAGCAGCAGTTTGCCGACGGTTCGAAGGGCTACTATCCTGCGACCATGTCACACAAGGTCATCACTGAACTCTTGCGTGACGAGATGGGATATGACGGCGTAGTGGTGACTGACGCGCTCGAGATGGATGCAATCGATAAGGTCAAAGCCTCCATGGTGGGCGGCGAAGATGTCGTCGAGCAACGCGCAAACATCGCGGAGAAAGTCATCAATGCTGGGGTCGACATCCTTCTCATGCCGACCGACCTCACGAATCAAAGTGCGGCAGACTTCTACGATGACTATATCGCCGCTATTGCAGATAAAGTAGGGGAGGGTGAAGGCAAGTCGATTAGCATCGACCGCATCAACGAGAGTGTCACGCGCATCCTCAAGCTCAAGGAGAAGTATGGCTTCCTTCAGGAGCCGACGCCAACTGGTGATATCTCTGCTGTTGGTTCCGAAGAGCATCATGAGCAGGAGATGAACATCGCCAGGGAGGCCATCACGCTTGTAAAGAACGACGAATATGCGCTTCCCGTGTCGGGGCACGACAACAACATCGTGCTGATTGGTCGTACGCAGGGCGACAACGTCGCCTTGGACTACGCGATAAAGAAGCTGCAGAACGAGGGCCTCGTCGCTGCGGACGCATTCGTCAACAACCTTGCTGCGGGCACGACGCGAGGAGACGCATCCTCCTCCATGAAGATAACCATAGACTACACCTATGACCTATCCAAAGCGGCAACCCATTACACCGACGAGCTGAAGAACGCCATTTCCGATGCAAAGCTTGTCGCCGCGGTCGCAAAGACCTATTCGTTGAGCGCTCTGCAGAAAGGCGCCCCGCAGTACGAGGCAATTCATGGGCCGCTCGCTGACACGCAGAAGAGTGGCGGTAAGTTCGTCTTTATCAGCGACAACCTTCCCTACGACGTGGCGCGTTACCAGGATGCCGATGCCATCCTGCTCGCCTATATGGGCACGGGCACCGACATCGATCCGACGTCACGGGCTTCTGGCGACGCAAACGTCGGTGCCTTCAACGCAAACCTTGTCGCTGCTATCACGGCTATGTTTGACAGCCCCTCCGTCGTCGGTGCGCTCCCAATCGAAGTTCCTGCAATCGTAGAAGACCGAGAAGGCAAGCTCCATTATTCGAGCGAGTTGCTTTATGGACGCGGCTTCGGCCTGGGATACGAGTACGTCTTTACGGAGGGAGCTGGCGGCGAGCACAAAAAGGGGACCGCAGACAGTCTGACCTTCAAGAACAACGCTTGTTTCGAGTACCTCGAAAGCGTCTCCGTAGACGGCAACGCCATTGCTCCATCGCAATACACCGCTTCTTGGGGCTCAACCGTCATCGAACTCTCTGCCGACTACCTCGATACGCTTGATGCGGGCGAGCACACCCTCGCGGCGACATATTATTATGGCGCACCACTTGACGCCCAAAAGGTGGTGGAGACGCAATTCACCATCGTTGAGGATCCCGCACCCGAACCCGAGCCGGATGCGCACGTGAAGTATCTCGGACACGTCCAGGGCAAGGGTTGGCAGACGTGGAAGGCCGATGGGGCTCGTGCGGGCACCACGGGCAAATCGAAGAGGCTCGAGGCTCTCATGGTGCAGCTCACGAATGCCCCCTATGAGGGATCGATAGAGTATCGCGCACACGTGCAGAAC
>ONMP01000140.1:2338-10124 GCA_900318935.1 uncultured Actinomycetes bacterium | reverse complement strand
ATAGAGTGGCCCCTCGTCGTCTACGAGCGCGCCTTCCGCTCTGCTGGCGGGTTCGGCTCCACTTGAGAGCGCGGTCTCGGCAATAAGTTCGGTTTCGGAAACCTCTGCAGTTCCAGTGCTCAATGCTCGGTGCCTCCCGAGGAGGATTCGTCACTCGCGGGGAACGACCCCAGCTCGGAGGCGTCCTCGCCCCGCAGATACATTCCCAACGCGCGTATCAGCGTCTCGTCCACCTCGTGCGACGTCGTGCGAAAGAACTCCTCGGTGAGCAGGTCATAGGTCGGCGTAACGTCCAGATGCTCCTCTTGGTTCGTTCGAAGTATATTGCGCGCCGACACCACCGTGCGTCGCAAGTCCTCTTCATCGAGCGCATACTGCCTGAACGCCGCGCACTGTGCCAAGACCTCATCGGTCAGACGCGGTTCGAGCGATATGTCGAGCGTACGTCCGTAGAGGGCAAAGTCCGCCTGCTTGCGTTCACGTGTCTGATCACTAGGCTTTACGCCGATACTTGCGATGTACTCGCTCGTGCGCAGGTTGTAATAATGATCGCATAACAGGTGGCACCAGACGCCGAGCTCGAGGTCGGTAGCCTCGCGTCCCCGCACGTAGTTGCGGTAAAAACGTCCCGCGTCCGGTGCGGGGATGGCCGTTGGGTCGGCGTAGTGGGAATCTTTGTAGGGAATCTTGTGCGAGACGTCGGGCACCATGTAGCCCACGTAGATGTCGGGCACGAGATTGCCAAGAAGAAATGCGTCGCGGTCGCGCACGCAGCGCAGACACGACTCCTCCGAGGCGAGCAGCCTCTCCGTATGGGCAATATGTACGTTCCAACTTGGCATGTAACCATCCTACCACAGCGCATGGCCGTGAGGAACGCATGCAATTTATGTCCCATGCCTGCGGTAGGGTGTCTTTGGTCGAAGGGTGGGCGAACGACAGACGTGAGGAGAGGAGACGGAGCATGTCTGACAACAATTGCGGTGGGGGACAGCTGAATACGACAATATGGGACGGTGACAAGGGCAGGCAGCGCCTGATTGCCGTCGTGTGCGCGATTATGGCGAGCTTGGCCACGGTTGTGGTGATCATGACGACGAATCCGGCGTAGGTGATACGAATTCGTGGCACAATGGCAATGGCACACGAGAGAGGAAGACAGTGGGCAACTACATTCGCGCGGGGAACATCAAGCTGGTGCTCTGCTTTGCCTTCTATCTGGCTTGGTGGGTTGTGGCCTTCAATCCCAGACGGCCAATCCGGGAGCTGACGAGTGGTTGGCTGCTCATACCTGCGGCAGTTTTGGGCGTCTTGGGTCTGAGCGACATCTTTCAGGGGCTCGATTTCATGGGTGGCCTCGTGCCAGGCATGGCTCTCGTCGTCGTTGGAGTCGTGAGCTACGTGATACTGGTGGGCGTTACGCGCGGGCTGCTGCACCGGCCTGTGACGTCTGAGCTGCTCATCATCGTCTTGTGGGCGACGGTTGCCCTTCTGGAGGCAAATACCCTCGTTGCGCAGGGGTTGGTCTCTCCAGGGCTTGGCTGGGGACTGATGGCGCTCTGCTTGCTCGGTGTCGCCATCAGTCTCGTCTGCTACCAGCTGTTTTATGGACTCGAGGCGGGGCCGGCCTTCATAGACGGGGCGATTCCGCTGCTTCTGGCTGCCGTCGTGACAGGACTCATAGCGCTGTTCTCAGGTTAGCGCGTCGTGAAGGGGTGTTCTATGCAGGCAAAACGTGGTTACGTTCCTAAGGACGACCGGCACTTCTCCGAGGAGGCGCGGCAGACCATGCGTGTGGCCTCGGAGCACATCGGCTACCTGATCAACCATGGCTATGGACTCAAGCAGGCGACCACCTTTGTGGGTGACCACTTCCAGCTGTCTGACCGGCAGCGTGCCGCAATCATGAGGAGCATCGACACGGAGGAGCGACTGGCAGGTCGTCGTGCCAAAGAAATTCCCATCGAATGCCTCCGTGATCAGGATGTCTGGATCGATGGCTTCAACGCGATCATTACGCTCGAGGTCATGCTGAGCGACTCCACGCTCCTGTCCTGCATGGACGGCGCGGTCCGCGACTTGGCCTCGCTACGTGGTACGTACAGAATCCTCCCGGTGACATCCGATGCGATACGTCTTCTCTTCGACGTGCTACGAGACGCGGGGGTCCGGACGGTAAACATTCTTTTGGATGAGCCGGTTTCCAATTCGGGTCGTCTGAAGTCTCTGCTAGCCGACGTGGGCGAGACGTATCCCTTTGCCTTGGACATCTGCGTTGTCGGTGGGGTTGACCGTCTGCTGTATGGAAAGAAGAACGTCATTTCTTCCGACTCGGTGGTCTTGGATTGCTGCGAAAGCTGGGTGAACCTCGCGAGGTATTGCATGGGTCTGACGGCTGCGCAGGCAATCAAGGTCTGGTAGCATAGGTGACAAAGGGGACAGTCCCCGTGGGCACTCACTTCGTATGAGATGCAGGTAGTAAGGAGTGATCTCAAGATGGTGAACGGACAAACTCGTTTCTTGACAGTGTTGTTGGCCATGTCGCTTGCGTGTGCGAGTTGTTCGACGGGGACCGCTGTATCGAGCGACTCGTCCGAAACAAGTTCTGTCGAGACGAGCGCCGTCGCGAACGAGGCCGACGCAGCGACTGCCGAGGAACCGACTTCGGCATCGGCACATCCGGACTATGCGGACGCGAGCGTGAGCTACCTTGGTCCCGAGGGTACCTACACGCAGGAGGCGTGCGAGGCCTTCTTTGGCGGACAGGGGACCTACCTTCCCGCCGAGGACGTGACGGCGTCGGTGAAGGCTATGCTTGATGGCGAGACCGATTACGCCGTCATCCCGCAGGAGAACGCCATCGGTGGACCCATCGCCGAGTATTTGGACGAAGTCGTTGGCCATGAGCAGGTCTCCATAGTGGGGGAGGTCGAGCTGCCCATAGACCAGAACCTACTCGTCAAGCCAGGTACGAAGCTAGATGACATACGGACCGTCTATTCCCACAAGCAAGGCATCGCGCAGGGGAAAGAATGGCTATCCGAGCATCTGTCCAAGGCTGAGGTGGTTGAGGTGTCGAGCACGGCCGAAGGCGCTAAGATGGCGGCTGAGGATGAGGCTGGTACCTGTGCTGCCATCGGTGCAAGGGCCGCCGCACAGGTCTACGGTTTGGAGGTTGCGGCTGAGGCAATCCAGATGAATGACGCCAACAAGACGCGTTTCTACGTGCTCTCGACCGAAGCGCCGGCTGCGGGACCCGACGATCGGATGGGCTTCATCGCAGAGGGCGGAGTCGAGGATTTGGCTGAGTTGCTGACAAGTGTGGAGGCGGCGGGCCTCGAGGTCGTAGCCGTTCATGACCGTCCTGAGAAGTCCGAGCTTGGGCGCTACGCGTATCTGGTGGAGACCTCGGGCGGCGGACGCGACGCCTTCGACGCGGTCCAGAAGGAGCGACCCGAATTCGCTTTCCGCTATCTCGGGTGCTTCCCGCTCGTGAGTCCCGGGGAGAGAAGCGACAGCGCAGTCTCGTAGCGCGTCCGTCTGAGTGATATCCCTGCAATACCCCGCGGCGGCGGACGGATAGCCTCCGTAACCGTCCGTCTTTGCGGGGCATTTTTCTGCACCGCTTAGGTGCGAATGAGCAGATCTTCCGCTGTGCCTATCTTGGCAGTTCTTTACCGAACGAGTGAGCCTGTGGATGGGTTTAGCTTTCGGGATCCGAACAGGCGACGTGTGGCCGAGGAGAAGTTCGACAAAGTCATCACGTACAGCCCTGATGGAGGAGAACCTGTCGAGATTGGTTACATGACAGTCCATAAGTCCAAAGGCTTGCAAGCTGACAACGTTGTCGTCATCGGCCTCGTCAACGACCGATATGGATTTCCAAACATGGTCGCTGACGACCAGATACTTGAGCTGCTGCTTGCCGATAGCGACAGGTATGACTTCGCTGAGGAGCGTCGACTCTTCTATGTGGCGCTTGCGAGGACGAGAAACAGGGTCTGGCTGGTGACGGGTGACGATTCTTGCCATCCGGGCATCTCCGCGTTCGTCGACGAGCTCCGTCGGGATAACGGGGGAGACTCGTTCATCTTCTATAGCCAGGAGGGATCGGATCCTGCGGCGAGGTGTCCGCGCTGTGGCGGCGTGTTGTTGGGGAGGACGGGGCCAAATGGCGACTTCGTTGGCTGCAGCAACTACCCATTCTGTGACAAGACCTATAACGATTTGAGGATTCTTGAGGATAAGAAGAAGTGCCCCGAATGTGGGGGTTGGCTCACGAGACGTGTGCGCAGGGACGGGACCGGTGAGTTCTACGGTTGCACAAACTACCCGAAGTACTGCCAGTACACGATGAATCTCGATGGGTCGAGGCGACACACTACGAATAGAAACGTCGCCATAGAGTATCAGCGCTCATGGCCTTATCGGGAGGGAGGACCTGGTGGCGCTGGTGCCGTTGAGTATCAGCGATTCCCTTCCTCGCAACCACGTAACCGTGAACAGAGCGCGATACCGAAGTGCCCAAAGTGCGGCGCTCAGATGGTCCTGCGCGCGAATCAGTACGGCAGGTTCTTCTTTGGCTGCCCAAGGTTTCCTTCATGTACGGGCACAAGGAACTATCCCGTCAAGTGAGTGCGAGCGATGTTCGTGTAGCCGCGACTGAGTACATTGCATCGCGTATGCAAAAAGTGCTGTAAGGCTTGGGCTGACCTGACGGAGGACCGTGTCCCTTCACATCCTCTCGAGCGCCTCGTTTGCCTTTGCCCTTGGTGCGGTGCTTCCGGCCGGATTTGCGTTTCGTGCGGCGCGCTTTGGTCGCTTTTGCGTTTGGTGCGGTGCTTCCGGCTGGGATTGCGTTTCGTGCGAGCCGCTTTGGTCGCTTTTGCACTTGGTGCGCTCGTTTTTGGTCGGATTCGCGTTTCGTGCGACCTTATCGGCTGTATTTGCGTTTCGTGCGCCGTCGGGAGACGCACGAAACGAAAAACCGGCCGAAGGCCTTGCACCAAGTGCAATTACCGCCGAAAACTACCGCACCAAGCGCAAAGACGACCGACGTGCGCCGTCGGGAGACGCACGAAACGCAAAAACAGCCGACCGCCTCGCACCAAGTGCAATCCCTGCCGAAAACTACCGCACCAAGCGCAAATCTAGCCGACGCGCGCTGCACCAAGCGCAAAGACGGCCGAAGCAGGTGCCGGTTGCCCGCGTCCGTCCATCTCTGTGGGTTGCGAACAAGCCTCGTGTTTTCAGAAACCTTTGCGCCCTGTGCCCCGCTCGTGTAGTCCCGAATCTTATGAGAAGCCAAATCCGCCTCATGCCATCCTCTCTGTACCCGAACAAGAGGAGGCACGATGCAGTGGCGACATGAGTGGAAGCATGAGATCAGCGCTTCCGACCGCATTACGTTGCGCCAGCGGCTCTCGGCAATCTGCACGCTTGACCCGCATGCGACCAATGGCAGCTACCTCATCCGCAGCCTGTATTTTGATAACCTCGCCGACAAAGCCCTGCGCGAGAAGCTCGACGGTGTGGACAGGCGCGAGAAGTGGCGCATCCGCTACTACGATGGGGATACTTCGTTCATCCACCTCGAGCGCAAAGCCAAGGCGCACGGTCTCGGCACGAAGGATTCCTGCGTGCTCGATGCCAGTGAGGCGCAATCAATCGTAGATGGCGATACCGCGTGGATGTCGCGCGACTCTCGTCAGCTCGTGCGTCGTCTTGCCACAGCCATGACCTGCCAAGGTATGCGTCCGCGCACGATCGTGGACTACAAGCGCGAGCCGTACCTCTTCCCAGCAGGAAACGTGCGCGTGACCATGGACTACCAAATCCGCACCGGTCTCGTGTGTACCGACTTCCTCGATTCAGCCTGTCCCACCGTTCCCGTGCCGGGAGATCCCATCATTCTGGAGGTCAAGTGGGACGAGTTCTTGCCCTCCGTTGTCCGCGATGCCGTGCAGCTTGCCGGTCGCCGCACGTCGGCTTATTCGAAGTACGCCGCAGCCCGCGCCTACGACTGAGGCGCGTCGAGAAAGGAAAACGCATCATGACCTTCAACGACATCTTCAAATCGAGCTTCTTGGAGAACGTCACCGGGGTGAGCCTCGTGGACACGGCTATCGCGCTTGTGCTCGCATTCCTTATCGGCATGTTCATCTTCTTTGTGTACCAGCGCACCTTCCAGGGCGTCATGTACTCGTCGAGCTTCGGTGTCACGCTCGTGGCACTCACGATGATCACCACAATCGTGATACTGGCCGTCACATCGAACGTCGTGCTCTCGCTCGGTATGGTAGGCGCCCTCTCCATCGTCCGTTTTCGTACGGCAATCAAGGAGCCACTTGACATTGCATTTCTCTTTTGGTCGATTGCCGTGGGAATCGTGCTTGCGGCGGGGCTCATCCCGCTCGCGACTGTAGGTAGCGTGCTCGTCGGCATCGTCCTGCTCGTGATGGTCAACAAGAAGCCCCATCTCAACCCCTATATCGTGGTCGTGCATTGTGACGGCGATGCTTCAGAGCGCGCTGCGTGCGACTTGCTCTCACGCTGCTGCAAGAAATCCGTCGTAAAGAGCAAGTCGGTTCGCGCCGGTGAGGTCGAGCTCAACATGGAGGTGCGCTTGGCCAACGACTCAACCGACTTCGTCAACGACCTCGTGGCCCTTCCCGGCGTCACCGATGCCGTGCTCGTGAGCTACAACGGCGACTACCTGGGGTAGAGCAATGTCCACGCATCGTCGTATAGGGATTGTCTGCGTCGTCTGCTTCGCGCTCGCGTTTGCCTTTGGTGTCGTTGCGTATGCGCTGCGCGCGGCACAGGACGAGTCCGACGGACATGAAATGGGTTACGAGAATCGCATCTTCGATACGGCGGTGGTCCATACCATCGACATCGTGATGAGCGACTGGGACAGCTTCATCGAGGGGTGCGAGGACGAAGAATACGAGCCGTGTGCCGTGGTTGTGGACGGGGAGTCGTTCAAGAACGTCGCAATACGCGCGAAGGGCAACACGTCGCTCTCGAATGTCTCGCAGCTCGACAGCGATCGCTACAGCTTCAAGATTGAGTTTGACCAGTACGAGGCGGGTACCACCTACCACGGTCTCGACAAGCTGAGTCTCAACAACATCATTCAAGACAACACCTACCTCAAAGACTATCTTGCATATCGCTTGATGAACGAGTTCGGTGTGGACGCGCCGCTCGCAAGCTTTGCCAACATCACGGTCAATGGCGAGGACTGGGGTTTGTACCTTGCCGTGGAAGGTGTTGAGGACAGCTTCCTCGAGCGCGTCTATGGCAGCGACGTGGGCGAGCTCTACAAACCAGACAGCACGGGCTTCGGCGGAGGCCGCGGCAACGGGCGCGAGTTCGACATGCAAAACATCCTTGCTGAGCACGACGCCGCCAGCGAGGCTGCGAACGAGAGCGATACCACGATCGGCGACGCGGGTGCGGCCATGGACAAGGACGCGGCGGCTGGTTCGGCGGCTGGTTCGGATGGCGCGGATGCTGGTAACGGTCAAGGCGACAAGCCCGGTGGGGGCGGCCCCGGCGGCGGTCACGGGGGAGGTCCCGGCGGCGGCATGGGCTCTGCCGACGTCAAACTCCAGTACATCGACGACGACCCCGACTCCTACGCAAACATCTTCGACAACGCAAAGACCGACATCACCGCAGCCGACAAAGCCCGTCTTATCGAGTCCCTGCGCAAGCTGAGCGCGTGCGAGGATCTGGAGGACGTGCTTGACATGGAAGAAGTGCAGCGCTATTTCGTGGT
>ONMP01000140.1:0-2323 GCA_900318935.1 uncultured Actinomycetes bacterium | reverse complement strand
CGGCGACTCCTACACCGGCAACATGATTCACAACTACTACCTACGCGAAAACGATGGCCAGCTATCGATGATCCCTTGGGACTACAACCTTGCCTTTGGCGGCTTCGACGGCGGCGACGCCACGAGCCTCGTCAACAGTCCCATCGATGATCCCGTCTCCTCCGGCTCTGGTGGCATGCACCATAACTCGCAAGAGGAGCAGGGCGGAAGAACTGACGATGGCGATGCGCCGCAGCCGCCCAACGGAGGCCAGATGCCTGGATTCCCTGCTAACGGACAGGTCGAGCAAGGAGGCACCGCGAGCTCCTCTCCCTCGACGGAGTCGGACAGCCGCCCCATGGTGGACTGGATTTTCACCGATGAGTCTTACACCGCGCGCTATCACGAGCTCTACCAGGAGTTCATCGATACGGTGGACATCCAGAGCATCATCGCAGAGGCCGAGGCCCTGATAACTCCCTACGTTGAGCGTGATCCGACGAAGTTCTGCACCTACGAAGAGTTCCAGACAGGTGCCGATACCCTCAAGCAGTTCTGCGCGCTGCGCGTCCAGAGCGTTCGAGGCCAGCTCGACGGTACCATCCCCTCTACAGAAGAAGGCCAGCAGGAGGATTCTTCCACGCTCGTCGACGCTTCAGCAATCACCATCTCTGACATGGGTTCGATGGGCCAAAACGGAGGCGGTCCCGGCGGCTTCGACCCGAACGGCGAAACGAACGGCGGCGAGCACTCTGAAACGGGTGCCTCCGAAGATGACAACGGGGATGAGCCGACCGCAGAAGGTCCGACTGACGATGGGTTCGGCGAGGGCGGACCTCCCAGCGCTGCCGGCTTCGGTGATGAGCAAGCGGGCGACGGTGCGAGCGGTTTCCAGCGCCCCGATGACCCCCAGGCTAGGCCGAGCATGCCTTTCGGCACTGCAGAGGTGCGCAGCTCTACGTCCTTGTTGGACCACCTGCCGATGTTGGCCGCGTGCATGGTCGTCATCGTTGCGGGCATCGCCGTCACGTTCCTCTTCCGGCGCCCATAAAGGGCCAAAGGTCCCGCGCCTGCCACCCCCAACTACACACGGTTTCTTTCCAAAATCTCAAAAAAGTAGTATACTGAACGAAAAAGTGCCAAAATTTCAGTTTGAGGAGAAACCGTGTGTAGTTCCGCGAGCCGCGTGCGCGCCTGGTACCGGAACCGTGTGTAGTTGCGGGTTAGCCGGCGTGCCTGCATCCGGCTTACCCCTCCTCTTCGTGGAGGTAGCTCATATCTATGGCGTTGAACTGGTACGCGGACTCGATTGCCTCAAGGCCGAGCTGGAGTGCGCCGTACGCTGCGTTGTAGTTGGCGGTAAAGAGCTCGTACGTCAGGTACATGCCGACGAAGTCCGACGAGAGGCCGAGCGCCGTAAAGAGGACCGTCCATCCGACTGCCGTGCCGGGGTCTGCAATCGACAGTTCTAGCGTGATGAGGATGAGTATCAGCAAAAACATCAACGAGATCGATCCGTCGGTAGCCTTGAGAATCAAGAACGGCGGAATGACGAAGTTGAGGGTAGCCCGAGGACTCAACATTGCCTGGCTCATGGGAATCCAGAACGAGGTGTACTCGGGAGTAACGCCAAGTTTGTCCTCGCAGAACTCATACTCCTGCTTCATGATGGTGGTGATGTTTCCACTTGTGAACGCGAGCATCACCAGCGGTTTTAGCTTGCCCCACAGAAGTGATGCCTTGATCTTGTATTTGAGAGCTACGCGTACGAATTTGATGACTGCGCAGATGGAAGTCGCAAGGTACATCGCCACGATGAACTCCCAGCCGCTGAGCAGTGATGCACCGGCCCCTCCAGCGACTGCGATGAAGATACTGCAAAACGGTATGACGGGCATGATGAATTGAGCTATGTCCAACACCGACATGATCCATACGCCGATTTGGTTGAGGACTTCCTTGAGCTCCTTCAACTCATTGCTGGGGATTATGAATGCGGCGCCCATAACGAGACCCATCACGACAAGCTGCGGTGTGTTGCCTTCCATAAGCGGGCTGATGGGGTCCTTGGGAAAGATGCCTAAAATCAAATCAACGACATCGCGTGTCCGAAGGCTGACGTCGCCCGAACCAAAGACGCTGAAGAACAGAAGAGACACCACTATGCCCACAGCCATCACCGAGAGGATGACGCTGATGAAGCGCCCGATAAGCTTAAATCCCATGTTCGTGAGGTCGTTGACGCTGTTAGCGTCGGTTTAATTTAGCCCCAAATGGTCAGACATATTTAGCCAATCCTGGTCAAACAAAAATGGCCATCGCGCCACTCTCGCGCTCCTACACT
>ONMP01000309.1 GCA_900318935.1 uncultured Actinomycetes bacterium | reverse complement strand
GGCCCCGAGTGCGTGATTCGACGGTCCAATCACGCACTCGGGGCTTCTTCGATGACAAGAACCACGCACTCGATTTGTAATCACGCACTCGATTTCGTGGCGAGCGAGACAACTCACGAGACCGTCTCATCGCTGCCACGGTCTAAAGACCTGAAAGAGCGCCTCTTGCCTGTCGGCAAAGGCGGAACTTGCTGCCAGCCTCGCAAAGCGCCGCTTCACGCCCCCATCCCCATACTGTTCAAGCGCCGTGACCACGCGTGACGCGCTCTCCATGAAGTCCCTTCTAGTTCGCACGTCTTCGTACCAAAACCCAAACTCCCGTATGCCAAGCGTCGCATAGTCCAACGAACGCACGTGATCGATGCGCGGGTTGGCACCCTCATTGTGAATACTCCCCAGGTACTCGATGACGGCCTTTTGGCCGAGAAGCGTGAAGTCGGGCGTAATCTGACGGTATCCGATGGACTGACGCTCATCATCATTCAGGTCAAGCGGTTTGTTCGCGTCAAACGCGCCAAGTCCAAGCCCACCGTACGAGTCGGGAAAGAACAGCGCGGGTCCCAAGCATGACTCTTGGGGTGACCCAGACAGGTCGTAGACCATGTCCGCAGCCACACGCGCCAACGCGATACCCCTCTCGCCTCCCACCTCGACAAACGCCTCCCGAAGCTCTCGTGCGCATGTCAAAGGATTGATGCCGTACGCGACTTCGCCCATATGAGGTTCGAATGGGTCATGCGAATATGTGCCGCACAGCTCCAGACACAGCTTCAGTAGCATGAGAACAGACCTGTACATGGGCATCGCGCGCCCGTCGCTTCGCTTGCAAAGACGCGCCGCCATGCCCAGCACGACGTTGGGCGGACTCAGCACATAGACCCGAGATTCATCTGCGAGCAAGGGACTAGGACATTGGGGGTTTGCAGAGACCAGCTGCCAAAATGGACTCCTGCCGCGTAAGGCAGTGGACACATGACAAGTCACATCCTTTGACTGGATGCGGCTAGACGCCGTAGGAACCAGTAGCCCGAGCCGAGTGCGCTCCGGAATGCCGAGGTAGCAAAGCAGAGGTGAGATGCCCAGCTTCCATAAGCTGAAGTATCCGATACGCGGAGCGATCGGACGCATGTGGGGCGAGGGGACCAACGCCAAGCCAGCCACGCCATGTGCCACCGCACGAAGCAGCGTCAGAGAGTTTTTGTCATCCAAGAATACGTCCATACACAAGAGCGTAGGCTTTTCGCCACACCAGAGGAATGAGCTTCTTCGATAAGGTCGCAGCAAGTGAACGCATATTTAGCACGAAGTGAGCCGATTTTCGCGTTTTCGCAGGTAAGTAATCCGGGCGATTGGGCGTCAAAGCTAACGCGGCAGTGGTCGGAGGGCGAGCCTTTGACCGTGAGACGCTGCGAACGGTCGTATCTGAACGACGAACGGCTTGCTTTAGCACCTGATGCCGATGGTTTCGATTCTTGTATACATGGACTTTCCCAAAGTCTCCTATTTGTCACGGCTTGCCAAGCGCGTAGTTTTCAACAATGGGATGTTACTGTAGCAGCCCCGCCGCGATAGGGTGGCCGAGTGCGTGGTTGGGAATCGAGTGCGTGGTTTCCGTCATCCTCAAAGCCCCGAGTGCGTGATTCGACGGTCCAATCACGCACTCGGGGCCTCTTCGATGACAAGAACCACGCACTCGATTTGTAATCACGCACTCGATCTTTCGCGCCACACGGCTACGCCTTGGACACCATGACGCGGTAGGGGTAGCCCCCGATTCGGCCTGCCATCCCCATATTCGCCAGATATGCCCCGCGTATCGACATTTGCGGCGACGCATGACACGAGAGGAATTCGATAGGTACAATGACAAGGCACATTGACGCAAAGACGATTGCGGAGAGGAGCACACGTGGCGACCATCGTCATCTTTGACGACGACCCGACAAGCCTTGCTCGCCTGTCGAACCTCATCGAGTCCTACGCACCAGCAGACGAACATCGCACCGTATTGCCAGTGACAAGTCTGCCCGAACTCGAGCAAATCCTCTCTGATGGCATACGCGTGGACATCCTGGTCGCCGACATTGTCATAGGTGAGGGTCAGCCGTCCGGCATCGACATAGTACAGGCCCTCTTTCCCCCATCATGCGGAACGCAAGTCATCTACGTGAGCGGCTTTCTCGAGCAGGCCACCGAGACGTATCGCACCAGCCATGTGTACTTCTTGCTCAAGCCCGTCGATCCCGTGAAGCTCACCGACGCGCTCCGTCGCGCCTATGAAGCGATTCCACAGGCGGAACCCTCCATGCTGCGCATCAAGTGCGGCCACAAGGAGCGCCTTGTCGCCTTCTCGGCAATTCGCTACCTCGAGAGCCGGCTTCACAAGGTATGCGTACACTGCGGCAAAAGGTCTTTTGAGACCTACGCCAAGCTTGATGACCTCCAAGGGCAACTTCCTGCGCACTTCTCCCGCTGTCACCGCAGCTTTCTGGTAAACCTCAGCTACGTGTCCTCCCTGGAGGGGACCGAGCTCACACTTCGCGACGGCATCGTGCTGCCAATCAGCCGACGGCGCACCCGTCAGGTACAGCACGACCTCCTCGCACTCCTGTCGGCAAGGGGCCAAGCTCCAGCCATGAGCGATGCCTCCTCCCACGATCGGAAGCAAGCATGACCTTCGCCGTCATCCGCATCAGCTTCAACATCCTACTCGAAGTGTTGCGCATCGCTACCCTATGCAGAATCCTTGCGATGAGGTCAAATCGGGTTT
>ONMP01000326.1 GCA_900318935.1 uncultured Actinomycetes bacterium | reverse complement strand
AGACGAACGCGAATACCGACGTAAAGACCAAGTCCATAGCACAGATTCTGCGCGAGCACACCTTCACACTGTTTAACTTCGTGAATCTCGCCCTAGCGACGCTGGTCGTCATCACTGGCCAGTATCGCAACATGACGTTCATGGTTGTGGTGCTTATCAACCTCGTCGTTGGCGTGGTGCAGGAGGTTCGCGCCAAGAAGATGGTGGATAGGCTATCCATCCTCACTGCCAAACAGGTGCGTGTCCTTCGCGATGGCGAGGAGCGTGAGGTCGGCGTCGACGAGCTGGTGCTTGACGACCTCTTTATGCTTGCCCATGGTGACCAGGTGCCTGCTGACGCGATAGTCGTCAAAGGTGGCCCGCTCATGGACGAAAGTCTGCTTACTGGCGAAAGCAATCACATCGAAAAGCGCCCAGGCGACGAGTTGTTTAGCGGAAGCTTCGTGGTAGCGGGAGCCGTTACCGCGCGCGTTACACGCGTTGGCCTCGATGGCTATGCGGCAAAGATCAACGCTGAGGCGCGCTACGTAAAGGCGGTCTCGTCCGAAATACTCGCCACGCTCAACATGATTATCAAGTTCTCCACTATCGCGCTCGTGCCCCTCGGTCTGGGCCTCTTTCTGCGCACGGTGTTGATGGACGGCACTTCCACCAACGACGCGATTCTTTCTACGGTGGCTGCCGTTGTGGGCATGATCCCGCAAGGTCTGGTGCTGCTCACCTCCTCGGTGCTCGCCATCGCCACCACGCGTCTTGGTGCGAAGCAGGTCTTGGTGCAGCAGTCCTACTGCGTCGAGACACTCGCACGCGTCGATACGCTCTGCCTTGACAAGACAGGCACCATCACGAGTGGACGCATGGAGATTACCGGCATGCGCGCCACGGGTGACGTGCCCTTCGATGACCGCAAGTGCAAGGACATGCTGCTCTGCGCCACGACGGTGATGAGCGCCAACGGTGAGGATGCTAACGAGACGGCTCAGGCCATGTTGCGCTTCGCAGACGAGATGGGCTTCGAGCCATTCCCCATCACGCGAGAGATTCCCTTTTCCTCTGCGCGCAAGTATTCTGGCTGCGTCACCGAGGAGGGACGCTGCATCGTGGTGGGAGCCGCGCAGTTCGTGCTGGGAGATGATTACCCCAAGTACAAGGATGAGGTGCTGCAATTTGCGCCGACCGAACGAGTGCTCTGCATCGCCGAGGTGCCGGGTTTTGGTCTCAAGGGAGAGCTTGAGGGCAGACCGACCGTATTGGGCTATGTGGGCATTAGCGATGAGGTACGAGAGTCGGCTCCTGAGACAATCGACTTCTTTGCGGCGCAGGGCGTGAACGTCCGCGTCATATCGGGTGATGATCCGCGAACCGTCTCGGCCATCGCGGAGTATGTCGGGATTCGCAACGCCGAGCGCTACGTGGACGCCTCCACGCTCAAGACGGACGAGGACATTCTACGTGCCGTGCGCAACAACGTCATCTTTGGCCGCGTCACGCCGCAACAGAAGCGCAGTTTAGTGCAGGCGCTCCATGCTGAGGGCCACGTGGTCGCTATGACGGGCGATGGTGTGAACGACGTGCTCGCGCTCAAGGAGGCGGATTGTTCGGTAGCTATGGCATCGGGCTCCGCTGCAGCGCGAAACGTGGCCGAGATTGTCCTTGCTGACAATGACTTCTCTCACATGCCCGAAGTGGTAGACGAAGGCAGGCGCTCCATCAACAACCTGCAGCGCTCAGCATCACTCTTCCTCGTCAAGACCGTGTTTTCGGCGGTTCTTGCCGCTGTGTGCATCTTTTTGCCGCCGTATCCGTTCATCCCCATCCAGATGACGCTCATCTCGTCGGCCATTATCGGCTGGCCGTCGTTCGTGCTCGCGCTCGAACCCAATCACGATCTCGTGCGGGGCAATTTCCTTGCAAATGTGCTCAGGCGCTCGCTTCCGGCATCGGCGCTTTGGCCGCGGGCCGGGCGCGCAGAAAGAGCAGGGCGCCCAGTATCAAGATCAGCAAAAGCAGCAGCCACACAGAGGCTGTTTTTTTCATAGGAGATACGCATCCTTTCCCTGGACGAGGAGTATATCCGGATAGTCGGGAATCTCTATCCTTATTACCGGGAATGCACGATTCCGGCGGGCACCTATACGGGTCAGACGGAGGATATCCGGACCATCGGCGTCCGTGCAGTGCTTGTGGCCTCAACCCGACTGGGTAAGGATGAGATACGGAAGCTGACGGAACAGGTGCTGACACATTCCGGAGAACTGAATCAGAGCATCGTAACGGACGGGGAGCTTACGCCGCCGGCGGCAGTGGACCTGGTCCCCATCGATTTTCATCCCGGAGCGGCCGCGTATCTGAAGGATCAGGGCATGGAGTTCGATCCTTTGGAGAATAAGGATCCGGATATCACCCTGAAGGCATCGGAAAGAAAGATCGGCGGTCTTGGCATCTATATGATCAAGAAGACAGCAGATGCCGTGAAGTACGAAAGAAAAGACGGCTA
>ONMP01000396.1 GCA_900318935.1 uncultured Actinomycetes bacterium | reverse complement strand
CCCGATCGTGAGGTCCACTCAGACGACAGGAACGCCCAGCGGCGATCCTGCCGTGATCTCCTATGAAGTGACCTTCACTGCCCTAAAAGCCCTGATTCCGTTGGGATAAGCGTCTTTTAGTGCCCTTTATATAAGGAGTACTTTTGTGCCAGTAATCTAATCCTATCATTACTATGGCACAAACACAATATCACCTCCACCTCAAGGGGTATGTGGGAGGTTATGACTTCGATAGAAACTATGTTGACTATGTGCTGGCCCGTAACGAGGGCAAGCCCGTCAACGTGTTGATCGACAGCCTAGGCGGTTCTCTGGCTACCGCCTTGTCGATCGCTTCAGCTTTCAAGAACCATGGCGATGTAACCGTCCATTTCGTGGGCATGAACGCCAGCGCGGCCACCATCGCTTCGCTCGGTGCCAAACGCATCACGATGGACGCGTCAGCCATGTACCTCGTGCACAAGTGCAGCGCGGAGTTCTTCGAGTGGGGCAACCTTAACGCCGACCAGCTCGCAGCGGTCCGAGACAACTGCGAGGCGGCGATCCGTGACCTGAACAAACTCGACAACAATGTTGCCTCGATGTACGCATCCAAATGCAGCAAACCCCATGCCGACCTGCTTGACCTCATGAAGGAAGGCGGCTGGCTTTCTGCAAAGGAGGCTTTGGAATGGGGTTTCGTGGATGAGGTGACCGACCTGGGCGAGACCAAGCCGGTACTCACCGATGCCGTGGCATCGGCACTGGCTGAGGCTGGCCTGCCTATTCCCAACGTTCCCACCGAGAGCAAGGAAACGCTCTTCGCGCGGTTCCTTGCCTCAATCGCATCACTGTTCAAGACCGTCAAGGCCGAAGCCGAAACGGCTCCCGCTGCCCCCTCCACAAACCAGGAAGAAGTTTTTAGTAATCATAACGAGCAAACCAAACCTAAAGCACAATCCGATCCTATGAACCAGTTCCTCCCGCTCCTGGGCAAGGCCCTCAACACCGAGGGCTTTGCCGTGGGCGAGGAAGGCACCTCCCTCTCTCTTGAGCAACTCAAGAACGTGGAGGCCGCGTTGTCCGCAAAGGACCAGCGCATTGCCGAACTCGCCGATGAACTCGCAGCGGTGAAGAAGTCGCCCGCCGACAGCTCCACCGCGGTCATCAACGAAGGCACGTCGGACAAGCACCAGCCCCAGGACGGGGTGCAGAGCTATGTCGAGACCTGCAACCAAGCCACATTGTATAACCTTGTTCCCTAATCCGAAAGAAAAACATGGCAGGACAATTAGTATTCACCCCGCAGCAGTTCCAGGAAGCTGCGACGAAGTACCGCAGGGAGCTGCTCATGCTGCCTATCATAGGCTGCTATGAGACGCTGCAGTACATGACGGGCCGCCCCGGCATCCGCTACAAGGAGAACGTGGGCGCCATCAGCGGTGACGCGCAGTTCGCGCCCTACAAGCCCTCTCGCTCCACCGACTTCAACCTCAACGTCGACTACCGCACCCTCGAGACCTTCTTCGGCTCGGTGGTCGCCAAGTTCGAGCCCAACTCGGCCGTCTCGACCATCCTCGGGGCGACCGGAGCGACCAAGGGCGACGGGCAGATGCAGGCCCCGACGGCGCTGCATGTGCTCGCCCTGATCGCCAAGGGCCTGTCCTCGCATCTGAACGATGCCCTCTGGAACGGCAAGCGCAACGCCAGCGGCGACACGACCGCCGACCTGTTCGACGGCTTCGACACCATCACGTCGAATGAGATCAGTGGACATCGCCAAGGAAATCCTGTTCTCGCTCGACCCGAGACTGAGGGCCCAGGATCTGATCATGTACTGCTCGCAGGACTTCGCCGACAAGTACAACGAGGCCTACCTGCTCACGCACGGCGGCATCGTGTACAACAACAAGTACGACCAGACCACGGTGGAAGGCAGCAACGGCCGCCTGACCATCGTTCCCCTCTACAACAAGATGGACAGCAAGTTCATCCATGTCACCGCCAAGAGCAACATGCTCGTGGGCTACGACCAGATGAGCGACGTGGAGTCCATCCTGGTGAAGGAGTACGAGCCCTTCATCCTCTCGTACATCGCCACCATGTTCTTCGGCGTGCAGTTCGAG
>ONMP01000074.1 GCA_900318935.1 uncultured Actinomycetes bacterium | reverse complement strand
GGCATTCCCACGATCCACTGGCGGTTCAGGCTGTGGAAACTCTGCGTCTCCCGGTCATAGGAGAGCGCGGGCTTTGCAAGATCCACGGGGCAGATCACAGCCTGGAAATAGTCGTAGACTTCATCGGAGGCGTCGAACATCTCTGATCCATCTGTTGCTTTCCCCGGGACGTCATAGGCATTGGCGATCAGAAGGCCAAGGATATGGAACAGCGGGGCACCACACAGAACCGTGGATCCCATAGCCTCGCCAAGCACCTCGGTAAAGCCGCGAACGTCAAACATGAGTGCCGAGCGCGATAGCTGTACGGCCTTGGGCAACGACGTCGTGCCAGAGGTAAAGATGATGAAGGCAGTGTCATCTAAGTCGGCCTCTACCAAGCCGTTGAGGGCGGACGTATCGGCATCGCAATACGCTTCGACAAGGTCCACCTTAGACGTGTTTGCCACGACGCAGTGGTCCTCGGAGATGCCAGCGACCTTCGCGACGGCGGTCATGATATCCGGAGAGGTACGCGATGCCACCGTGTCGCCACACACGAGGAAGTCCGCCTGGGCGATTTCGATGAGCTGCGCGACGTCCTGGGTGCGTAGGCTGAAGTTCACGAGCACTGCCACGCCACCGGCACGCACGATGCCAAAGAACGCCACAAGCCAGTTGATGGAGCTGTAGCCCCACAGGGCAACCTTGTCACCAGGCTGTACGCCAACCTGACGCATGTGCGCAGCGAAACCCTCGATGGAGTTATGCAGTTGCTCGTACGTGCACGAGCGTTCCCCATAGACCAAGGCGGTGCGCTCTGGATAACGCTCGTGGATGTTATAGTCAGCGGAAGTGTCCATACGCCTGTCCCTTTCTAATAATGGAAAACCCATGACATCTGCATTGTAGCAGCTATCACACAACCTATGCCTATTTCAGATAATCGTTCGACATGTTCGGCATGGGGAGTCCAGCACCATATGCCCATGCGCACGTCACTACGCTTGCAGCTACGACCAACCCGTAAAGCAGCGGCCTTCTCTTGCCTATAAACTCCGCACATTGCTTTGCCAGACGGTTGGCATAGATCGAGACTATTGTCCAGGTTAGCAGAATCAGAACTATCGCGATGGAGTAGCAGACTAATCCTTGCGTCACCTCATAACCCATAAGGCGCAGCACGAATTCGACCCAGCCGACCAGAACCCATTGCACACAATAGAATCTGTTGATGTTTCCCGATATAAAGCTGATGCCCTTGTTGATCCCATCGGACAAGATGCCAGTAATGAAGAAGCATATCCCGATCAAGAAGGTATTGCAGATAAGCTGCGATAGCGCATCGGTAATGTTCATCCTATTGAAGGCTTCAAGCTCATGGAGGACCAGGAAGAAGGGCTGGTCTATGCAGGCTGCCACATAGATATAGAAAACCGTATAGATGCCCGTGGGAATCAGCAGCGTCGTGTAGAACTTCTTTTTGTCCTTCACGCGCTTGAGGATGGTACCAAATGCCATCCCGAATGCTGGGAATATGAACCAGTGAAACAGGGGGAAGTAGCTCTCGGCGCTTGTTACGACAAAGAATGCAAAGAACTGGTCGAGAATGTAGCTACCCGTGTTCACCTTGAAAACCAGCATCGATCCCACGATGTTCATCACGATTGATATGAGGAAAATCTTCATCTCCGAGAGCTTAAGGTATCTAAAGAGTGCCAACAACAGGAAGGTGAGTCCTGCAAACTGCATGATGTCGCTCGAAAACACTAGGAACACGGCCTTTCGATAGTACACATCTCCCGTAAGTGCATACCCGAGAAGGTTTGGAAGTACGAATCGAGTGAGATTCAGAACCTGTCCCACAATCAGAAGGCTCGCACCCCTCCTCGCGAGAGTCTTGGGATTTGAATTCCTCGAGTAAACGATGCCGATACCCATGCCAATCATGAAGGCCTGAGCGCCTACCAATTGGTTCTCGTACCCAATAATGATATCCGCAATTAGGTCACCTTGATATGACTTGTACAACTCCTCGATACAGTGGCAGACGACCATCGTGAGAATCGTGAATGCCTTGATGAGGTCTATCTCCCTTTGGCGGCCTGTGTTCACAGGCTCCTTGGCCAACAATTCCTTGAACATACTGTCCCACCCTTTCCCTACATCCCGCACTGTCATCTATGTGAGTAGCTTCTTCAGCCGATGTCAATCAAACGTCACCTCCGAATGAATATGCGTACGAGACCTGGCTCGATTCGCTCCCAGTGATCGCAAAGTCCCTCGATAATGGACCGCGAAAGTTGATCAACCTCCTCCTCGGTCGGCGCCCCACCGGCAAGCAATATGGTACGACAGTCCAAGACGAGCTCCATGTCCACGCCTCCCTCACCTGCGGACAGAGCCATATGGATATTGGGATTCGTGATGCCACGTTTGCGTGCTAGCGAAACGAGTTGGATCCCGGCTTCCTCGATCAGCAGATGGCATGAGTTGGCGGCGTGGCTGCTCATGAACTGCCGATGGCAGTACGCCATAAGCGAGGCCTCCATGGCAGGCAGGTCGGGCGTAAGCGAAGTGACGTCACATTTCCAGCTACGCACGCGGAAGATAAAGTCGTGCGTCTCGGGACGCTGCGGATGTTCGAAAATCTGCTCTGGAGGCCCCGCCTCCCAAAGCTCGCCGCGATCCATGTAGAACACACGACTGCTCGCATCGCGGGCAAAACGCATTTCATGTGTAACCACGAGCATCGTGAGACCACGCTCGGCAAGCCCGGTGATGACGGACAGCACCTCGGAGACCATCTGCGGATCGAGCGCACTCGTCGGTTCGTCAAAGAGCAGAATCTTTGGCTGCATGGCTAAGCCGCGTGCGATGGCCACGCGCTGTCGCTGTCCGCCAGAGAGTTCGCTCGGCCAACTGAGCGCCTTGTCGCGAAGACCCACCGTCTCCAGGAGCTCAAGCGCCTGATCGTAGGCTTCCCGCTTGGAGAGGCCAAGCAAATCCATAGGCGCCATCATGAGGTTTTCGACCACGAGCTTGTGGTTGAACAGGGCGTAGTTTTGAAACACCATGCCCATCTTTTGTCTCATCTTTGGCAAATCAGTGGCGGGGTCACACATATCCGTACCGTCTACCAGAATCTGGCCCGATGTAGGTGTCTCCAAACGGTTGAGGCAGCGAATGAAGGTGGACTTGCCCGTACCGGACGGGCCGATGATCGAGATGACCTCACCCTCCTCCACCGTTGCGTTGACGTCCTTGAGCGGCGTAACGTTCGGGTACTCTTTGCGTAGGTGCTTAACCTCTATAAGACTCATAGCTATACCCCCTTGATCTCGCGCGGCCGGTTTGTGACGTCAAGCTTGGCGGCAATCCTGCCCAAAAGCCTAGCGAGCAGTCGGCAAAACAGGAAGTAGATGACGGCAGTGGAGATGAGCGGGAAGAACGCGTCCATCGTTCGTGCCCGAATGAGGTCGCTCGCACGAGTGAGGTCGACCACCGCGATATATCCCACGATTGCGGTATCTTTCACGAGGCTCACGAACTGGCCCATGAGCTGCGGCGTGAACTGCTGACGCGCCTGTGGGAATATAATCTTTTTGAAGACCTCTTGTCTCGTATAGCCAAGTGCGAGACCCGTTTCCTCCTGGATGACGTCAACGCCGTCCACGGCCGTCCACATCGTCGTGCCCGCCGTAGAGCCGAAGGCCAAGGTAAATGCGATGATGGCCACCAGTTCTCCCGCAACATCCATCGAGCCGAACACCACGTAGTACAGCACCATGAGCACCACCACGAGCGGAATCCCGCCCATGAGCGCCTGGTACCCGTCGACGATGGTTCCAACCCAGCGCACGCCGCTTCTGCGGCAAAGTACGGTGAGGTAGCCCAAGAGGATGCCCAGCGCGCCCGCGCATACGCTGATAAGAACGGTCACGCCCAAGCCAGAGACGATAAGTTGCCACCGATCCTCCTCGATGAAGGTCTTGCGGAAGGAGTCCGCGATACCACCAAGGAAGCCCGCCCCGCCGGCCGCGCCTTGCTCGGACTCGACGATGACCGAGATTGTGGTAGGCATGACCGTATTGCTGAAGTCACAGACGGAGGCACGTTCCGGAGTCTGTGTGAGCGTGCCTCCAAAGTCCGCCTTACCACTATCGACAGCGGCAAATATGGAATCCATGGGAATGGTGGACGTCTCGAGATGATAGCCCAGCTCGCGCGCAATCAACAGCGCCAACTCCACATCGTAACCCTTAGGCACACCGCCCTCCCCCACATACGAGAAGGGCTCTATGACACCAGAGGTCGCAAACTTGAGCGTGCCGTTCGGCGCGTCCCAATCCTGAGCGGGAAGTGTCTTGCCCGACTCGTCGGCCGCAACCCACTTTTCCTCGAGCTGAGCCAACGTCCCATCATCCGCAAACCTCGCGATGAGATCGTTGAACTGTGCGGTAAGCGGAGAGCCCTTCGGAAAGAAGAATCCCTCAGAGACCTCCGCAATTGGCTCAGGCAAAAGCGCAACCGTACCAGGGCGGCGATTTACAGCTAGTTGGCAACAGTAAGAAAGTTGCACGGCCGCATCGTCCTTGCCCGCTTCCACCGCTGCCACGCACTCCGCAAGCGAAGGGTAGAAGTCCTCGGTCGTGCTTTCAAGTCGTTCCTGGACTCGCAGGTTGTATACACTACCGTTGACGTATGCAAAGCGCTTACCCTCCAGCTCGTCAAGCGTTTGGTAGATGGGCGTAGGGGCTGATTCATCAGCTCGCACAGGCGAGGGAGGGAGGGCAATCGATGCGGCCACGATAAGCACGCACGATAACAGCACCTCTAGCAGCCTGACCTTCCTCGTAACTCCGCCTTCCATAGTCGCCTCCCTTTCCGGTATCAACACCTTGATTCTAATACAACTTATACAGATGCGACCAACTGAGTGGCAGCTCTGGAGCATGAAGTCGCGGCCGCCAAGCTCTACGACGGTGACGCCGCCTTCATCGCACTCGATGACACCAAGGAGACGCTCGGCGCCGAGCAGTAATCCTCACTCACGGAAATGGACGAAAACCCCTCGGTAACCTGCAAGGTCACTGAGGGGCCTTCGTCTATTAAACCATCGGGCTTCAGGCTAATCGTTCTTGACCCCGACGAAGAGATATATCATGAGCAAGAAGCCTATCGCACCAAAAGCATAGCCCACACCCATAATGTGACCTTGGGTAGCCCCCACACCAGCCGAAGCAAGCATGCACGCACCGACGAAGAGGGCGCACGAAATCAGAGCAAGCACGACGTTACGCACCATGTGGTTGAGGGACTTGACCGCCTTGGGATCCAGACCGAGGTCCCCGCCCACGTTTATCTGGCTCTTTTGCAGCATGTCGAGCGTCTCGACCGCCTTGGTGGGAAGGCCCGCAAGGTCATCTGCACCCTGGACGCCCTTCATGACGAAGGCCTGCACCATGCGCTCCACGCTATCCGGATCGAATCCGGTGGGAATATGACGTGTCATGCAGTCCATGATGTTCACGCGGGGCGAGAGGGCCTTGACGGTGCCCTCTATAGTGAGCAGGCCGCGACCGAGATTCGTCAGGAATGGCTCGATGTCGTAGCCTTCGTCCTCAAGGTTGTTCGAGAGCTGAGAAAGAAGCTCGCCCGTGTCGAAGCTCTCGAGGTCGCTGTCAGCGAACTGCGAGGTCATCTGCTCACACATGTCGAGCAACTCGCCATGGTTGATGGGGCCGCGAGGATGCGCAATCTGCAGCACACAGCGCTTGAGGCCGTAGTTGTCGCGTTTCACGAGACAGGTAACGAGGTCAAGCAATGTCTGGCGCTGCTTGGACGACACGGTGCCCATCATGCCGAAGTCAATCCACTCGATACCACCATCTACCAAAAGTACGTTGCCTGCGTGCGGATCTGCATGGTAGAAGCCATCCGTAAGAATCTGTTCGACATAGTTGTCAGCAAGTAGGTTGGCCAGGCGGTCGCGCTCTTCGTCGTCAAGTGACTCTACGTACTCGGTGTCGCCCACCTCGGGACCACTCACGAAGTCCTCGACGAGAATTGCCTCGTTGCTGAGCTCGTCGTAGCACTTGGGAATCGTGACGAATTCGCGATCGTTATTGTTTTGGTAGAAGCGAATGAGGTTCTTCTCCTCGTTGGTGAAGTCCAGCTCGATAATCGAGGTCTTCTCCAGCTCTTTCACCATCGTCATGAGATCGACGCCGTCTTCCTTGGAAGCGGTGACCTTCTCTCTGATGCCCAAAATCTTCTCGATGAGGGCAAAGTCCTGAGCAACCGTAGTCACGACACCAGGACGGCGCACCTTAACGGCGACTACCGTGCCATCGGCCAGCTCAGCCTTGTGCACCTGCCCGATGGAGGCGGCGCCCAGAGGCTCGTCCTCGAAGGAGGCAAAGAGTTCCTCGACGGGGCTGCCCAAGTACTTCTCAATCTGCGAGTGAACGGTCGCGGCGTCCATGGGAGAAACGCTAGAGCGCAACGAGGCGAGGGCATCACAGTACTCGACCGGCAGCATATCGGTGTGCGTGGAAGCGATCTGGCCGAGCTTCACGAACGTCGGTCCGAGATCCTGCAGTATGTCAACGGTCATCTCGGGCGTTAGACCCTCGCTGTAATCGTAGTTCTTGAGGATGCGAATGATTTCCTTGCCACGTTCGCTATAGTCAATCTTGTCCTTCGTCTTTTTGCGCGCGTTGGCGAGCGCCTGAATAAAGCCTGCCATTGTGGTATACCTTTCGTTCCATCAAATCGTACCAAGCTGGCGTATGGTCTATATTACCAGTTTCATGTGGGCAAGCACATGCAGGGCCATTTCATCACCCATTTCGCCCAAGCGCCGCTGCATGATAGCAGTAGAGAGCACTCATAGCAAGTTCGCTCTCCGTTGACAGGCCGATTGCGATGCCCGCATAGGAGAGTGCACTCAGGCTCAGGACCTCCTTACCGTCGCAACGCGCAACGAGGGGTACGCCCAACTGGTGGGCTGAGACGTTGTCCAAGCGCACCGAGACGCTCCCGTCGCGCCGTTGCTCGACCACGGGCTCCTTGCCCTGCACGGCAAACGTCGCCGTCACATCGCCTGCGGAGAGGGTCTGACCTTTGGCCGGCTTGAGCACCATCTCGATCATGGTGCCCGAATCGAGCCATAGGCGTGCGGTCGCGGAGCCGACCCTCGTCCCGCCAAAGTCCTTCTTTGCCGCGTAGCCAGCAAGCCCGGCCTTGATGTCTACCAGATCGTATGAGTCGGTGAAGTGCGTCTTCATCTCCGCGTAGTCCTCGCCGATGACCCATCCGTTCTCGGCTGCGAGCATCGGCTGCGCGTAGTGGCCGTAGTCAGCAAGGCACTCGACCAGTGAAAGCACTTTGGCATCGAATGAGCCTCTATGGCCCTCTGCGTACTTGACGTAGTCTTCCACGCTATAGACCATGCCAACGATAAGCCCATCGCCATAGTGCAGCGTCGCCTGTATGTCTTCGGCCATCTGAATGGAATTCACATAACAAGTGAAGCCGTGGTATTTCCCCGTCCGCGCATCCGTGAAGTCAACGTCATATGGGACGTCTTGCGTAACGCCGTTCACCTCGAAGGTCACATAGGATGCCTCGCGCTCCGCTCCTTCGAGCATCGTAAGATCCACAAAGAAGTTCACACCTATGCGCCCGGACAGCACCAACGAGACGGTTCGGAACGTGGGAAACTTAATTGCGCCTGAAGCGTTCCAGGTAGCCCTCAATACGGCATCATCGGTCACCTTCATCCGCTGGCCCGGCCAACGCACATAGCTCTCGTTTCCCACGGTCCATCCAGCAAACGTGTCACCAAAGTCTCCCACAAACTCGCATTCGGGAATGCTCCACCAGCTCCCGCAAGCCACGCTGACGTTCTCCATCGAACCGCGCGCGCCTCCGGCAGTGAAGCTAACCGTGACAGGTGTGCCAAGCAGCGCCTCACCCGACTCGTCAGCACCGATGACATAGCTCGCATCATCACTCGTAAAGTAAGACACATCACCCTTACCCTTGAGACCCGAGCTGATGGTGACGGGTTCTTCCGAGGTGGGAATAAAGGCACTGCTGACGCCGATATGTGCCGATGTATCAAGTTCGTCGGCCACATCAATGAGCGCCGTTTGACGCAAATAGACGTTGTCATCCTGCCCGCCCTTGTTGCCTTTGTTGCCCGCAATCACGGTCGGGCCAGACACGCTCATTTGTGAGCCCGTTACCGCCAAGACGCCACCACCCTGATTGCCTGAGGTATTGTTGGTGATGCTGCAACCATCAATGCGGAGCCTCCCACTGTTGTATATTCCACCACCGTCGTAGAGTTCTGCGACATTGTCTGTGATGCTGCCACCAACGATGGTGACGCGTCCGTAGGCGTATATGCCCCCGCCGTTGTTTGTCGCCGCGTTACCACTCACCACGACACCATCGAGAGTCAACGTTCCCATGTTTGAAATGCCGCCACCATTACCCTTGACGTTCCCGCCCGTAACGATGCCACCACCCGTAAGGGTCAGCGTGCCGTTGTTTTCGATGACACTGCCGCCCTCCCTCGCGTCCTCGGTAGCAAGCCTACGGTCAAGCGAATAACCTGCAAGGTCGATCGTTATGGATTTGCCCTTGGAAATCGTAATCGGATCACTAGCTAGGTAGGCCTTGGTGTCTCCAATGAGGGCTACCGTAGCATCGTCCTTTGCCTCGTTAATCCTCTCTTGCAAATCCGTCCACAGCGTGACCCATTTCGCGGTGACAGTGACGTCACCAACCACGTCAATCTTGGTCCCAGGATCTACGGGCTCAATCGCATCACCCACGAGCCAACCCACAAACGTACCGTCAATGGGGCCTTCAAAATCGCATGCAGGTAGCTTGTATTTACCTGCGACGGCAGTGGTTACCGAATCCATCTGTCCCGTGCCGATACCCGCATCAAAGCGTATCGTGGCGGCTTGGCCAAGAACCACACTGCCGGTGGTACCGAATCCGATTGCATATGACTCATTGTCGCTTGTGAAACTGTGAAGGTCGGCTATGAGGCTCTCGATTTTGCTTCCGGTGAGCATGACCGCCCTCTTCGGACTAGGCGTTTGCTCAGTCGTCACTCCCACGCGCGCCTCAGCCGCAAGCGAGTCCGCAACTTTTAACAGCTTGCCTTGGGTTAGGTAGGTGTTATTGGATCCGCCCATGCCGACGTTGTCTTCGACTGTCACCGCTCCCGTTATCTCAAGCGCCTCGCCACCACCACCCGTATCGTCCACGTACACGCCACCGCCATTGCCACCCGCTTCGTTACGTGTAACCGTCGCATCAATGAGAGATGTTTTGGCTCCGTTATTGAACACCCCTCCACCGTCACCAAGAGCGAAGTTATGCGTGACGTTCGTTTCGGTAAGTTGTGTCGAGGCATTCGGGCCAGTATTTGAGATGGCACCCCCGTTGCCCTCGGCGCCGTTGCCGATCACTGACACAGAGTCGATTGCGAGGGAACCCGTATTGCAGATGCCACCGCCATCGCCCGTCGCATTTCCGCCCGTTATAGTGCCATTTCGTATGGTGAGCGTACCCGCGTTGACAAGAACGCTGCCATTCGCCCGCGAACCCTCATACTTAAGCCCACGATCCAACCTATGACCCGCCAGGTCAATCGTGATGGTCTTACCCGCCGGAATGGTGATTGGGTCTTCCTTAAAGAGCGCCGTCACGTCTTCATCACACGTGACGGTATCGCCGTCAGCTGCGTCGTCGATGCTCTTTTGCAACATCTGCCAAGGTGTGGTCCAGAGTGCCGTCAGAGTCATGTGCCGCATGACCATGATTCTCTGCCCTGGTCGGTAATACACATCCCCAATTTTCCAGCCCAGCAGGGAGATACCCTCCATCGGTGGCTCGAAGGGCACGTTATCCACACCCGGCAGGACGTAGTCGCCTCCCGGCTGCAGAGGTCCCTGATACGAATAGACGATCTGGGGAGCGCCGGTTCCCGAACCCGGCTCGAGCGTGATCGTGTACTTGTGCATGCCACACATACAGAGTCCGTCATCGTCGTAGTCGTGGTCTCCCGTACCTTCCATATCGCAGTAATTGCACTTGACCACGTGCTTCAGCCCGTCAGGCGTCGGAGTACAGCTCCCCTTCTCGTGCTTGCACCGGTAGACGATGACGTGCTGAGTATTCCGACAGGTTTCGACACGCTTCGACACGGGACCGTTGTCGTCCTTGACTGCCATATCCGCACCAAATGCGAGCTTGCCCTCTTTGTCAGTGCCATGTCCATGACCGATGGTTTGGCCACGCTTGTTTTCGGCGGAGTACGCTTCGACGTATGCTCCGCCCTCGATGGTGATGCTGCCACCATCGCCCTTGTCACCGCCGCCGATGGCTGCGCCGTACTGCTTGTTGTTGGTGCATGCGCCCTTGGCGAGTACCGTGGTGTGTCTGCCGGTAATCTTGACCGTGCCACCACCCACCTCGTTGCCGCCACCGATGCCCGCCGCCTCGTCGCCGCCGTAGGCCTTCACGTCGCCGCCGCTGATGGTGATGGTGCCGGTGTTGTCACCCGCCTCGTCGCCGCTCCCTATACCTGCGCCAAAGCTCGCCCCAGTCGCTGTGACGGTACCCCCCTTGATCGTGACGGTGCCACACTTGCCCCCGTCACCTCCGCCTATGCCAGAGCCGTATTGGTCTTGCGCCTTGGCCGTGACGGTGCCGCCATAGATGGTAATCTTGCCGCCGCTGCCACCATCGTTGCCCCCGCCGATTGCTGCGGCTTCGTTCCCGCTCGTAGCCTCGACGTTACCGCCATAGATGTTTATGGTCCCGCCGCCACCCCCCTTACCTCCGCCGCCGATGCCGGCTCCATACTTTGCTCCCGTTGCCTTGATGTTTCCCCCACAAATGGTGACGGTACCGTTGTTCTTTTCGTTGGCACCGATGCCTGCGCGGTTTTCGTCTTTGGCCGTGGCCACAAGTGCGCCAGTCTGCTCAGCTTGACCATAGATCGTGAGGCTCCCTGTAACCTCGATGCCCTTTTCGCACGTGAGCGTGACCCCATCAAACAGAACGAGCTTTGCTTTCCGCGAGACCTTGAGGCGCTCAGCGATTGTCTCATTCCTCGTGACTGCATACCAGCCGTCAGCTGCCAGCTCGCTAGTGCTGCTCGTGATGTCCGTCCATGCACCATCGTAATAGGCTGCGTTGCCTTTTTCGTCTACATAGCTGATGTTGAGGAGGAGCATAGCCTCGCCGTTCGTAGTCCCATGCGCCACCGAGAGATTGGGGTTGTCGCAAAAGAAGTACTCGTTGGGATCCACCCCGCTATGATACGTGCTGTATCCGGCGGTAAACTTCATTTGGGAATACACTATCGAGTCCATGTCTTTGAGCGTCAGCCCGATGCGCGCATCCTTGTCCTGGTCCCTGAGCACACTGTCCACCCGCAAGGTGGCACCTATGGAAAGGGCGATGTTTTGCGGCATGTCCCCCCTACCGTTGCCCTCCACCACAGGAGCATGTCCCACCGTGAGCTTGCCGCTCATCATGTCTATACCGCAGGTGTTGCCTGTAATGGCGCCACCATGCAGAAGCAAATCGCCTCCGTTGCGAATGCCCGTCCCCGATCCCGTGATGCGCCCGCCATACAGGCAGAGACTTCCTTTGTTTGAGATGGCCACACCGTGAGAGCACTTGAGCGCGCCATCACCCAGCTGTTGTCCATAGATACGCAGCGTACTGCCCCTGTTCACCACGAGACCGCCACAGAGGAGGCTCGCGCCATCAGCCAAAATGAGATTGATGTCACCGGTCACTGATATCGCGGCATAGTTCGTGTCAACAACGCCATCCACGACGTACCACGCCTGCGAACCCGACTCGGAAGCCACCATCTGCGTATCGGTGGCACAGAGCTGCCTGCACTCGTCTTGAGTCTCTGTCGTTCCGTCATCATCAACATAGGACACAGCGACGCTCGTGATGTCGGAATCAGAGTCATCCGCCTGCACCTGGAGGGACGGTTCCTCGAGAGCGGCCACCTCAGCAGCATCCGCCTCCTCCTCGAGGGGTTCCACCTGCTCGACGGGCTCTTCCACAGGAGGCTCCTCTTGCTCTATGGGCTCATTCCTCTCTGAGGACCCTTCCATCTCGAGTGGTTCATCCACCTCGAGGATTTCCTCTGTCTCATGGGCGTCTTGCTCCCCCACTTCGGACACGGCTTCCGCTATGCCCTGCATCGGCACAAGGCACAGCACGAGCATGAAGCTCGTGAACGCCGCCCAGACCCTCTTGCCCGTATCACTCATGGCCCTCTCC
>ONMP01000144.1 GCA_900318935.1 uncultured Actinomycetes bacterium | reverse complement strand
TAGGTGTTGGGGGTTAGCATATGAGGATTCTGGCCGTCGACGACAAAGAGATGCCGCGCAAGGTGCTTGCACGTGCGATAAAGAAAGCCGCGCCCGATGCGGAGCTCGTTGTATGTGGGTTCGCCTCGGAGGTTCTGGCGCTGCCTGATGTGAGCGACTTCGACGTGGCGTTCGTGGACATCGACATGCCCGGCATGAACGGCATCGATCTCGCGCGGGAGCTGAAGCGGCGAAATCCCAAGGTGAACATCGTGTTTGCGACTGGCTATGGTGAGTACATGGCCGATGCGTTCGCCCTGCACAGCTCGGGTTACCTGATGAAGCCCATAACCGCCGAGGCGGTCGCTGAAGAACTGGAGAACCTGCGTTTCCCGCCATGCCTCCCCACGAGTGACGACGATGGCAGGCTCGTCGTGCGCTGCTTTGGAAACTTCGAGGTGTTCGCCGAGGGCAAGCCCGTCGTCTTTGCGCGCGCGAAGTCAAAGGAGCTGTTTGCATTCTTGGTTGACCGCAGGGGCGCAGTCGTGTCGTTGCGCGAAGCTGAGGCGGCCATCTGGGAAGAGCCTCTGGGGGGTCGTGGCGCGAGTTCGTCATACCTTCGCACGCTCGTATGGGGCATGCGTCAGGCGCTTTCGGCCTGCGGGCATAGCGAGGTGCTGGTCAGGCGTCGTGGCATGATTGGCGTGGACATGAGGCACGTGTCGTGTGACTACTACGACTTCTTGGCTGGAAATCCCATGGCCATCGCGGCATGGCGTGGGGAATACATGAGCCAGTACTCGTGGGCCGAGGTCACAAAGGCCGCCCTGGCACGCGGCTGACACAGTGACGCAGGGGGTCGGTTCCGCTGTCTCACTTCGCCGATGACGGGTGACCGGCCCCCAGGACGTTTCGGTCAGTTTCTCCCCATCACCCCTGACAACCGCTGAAGCGAATGCTGCCCTTAGCCCGCCGTTTCGCTATACTAGTCGTTGTATGTGTCCCCAAGATGGGAGGAAACCATGGGACTTATTCGTACGGGCATCTCTGCCATCAAGAGTTCGCTGTCCGATCAGTACCTCGAGTACTTCTACTGCGAGGCGCTGCCGGCTGACGTCCTCATGAGCAAGGGCGTTCACCAAAAGAAGAAGTCGAAGGACTCCAACAACATCATCTCGAACGGCTCCGTCATCGCCGTCAACGAGGGTCAATGCATGATCATCGTTCAGCAAGGCGAGATCATCGAGTTCAGCGCTGAGCCCGGCGCCTTCAAGTTCGACAGTGGCACTGAGCCGAGCCTCTTCTGCGGGAGCCTGGGCCAGGGCCTCAAGGATACCTTTGCCACCATTGGTCGCCGCTTCAGCTTCGGTGGGGGCACGGGCAACGACCAGCGTGTGTACTTCTTTAACACCAAGGAGATTATGGGCAACAAGTTCGGCACGCCGACACCGGTGCCGTTCCGCGTGGTCGACATGAACATCGGCCTTGACATCGACATCTCCGTGCGCTGCAACGGCGAGTACTCGTACAGAATCGTTGACCCCCTGCTCTTCTACAAGAACGTCGCGGGCAACGTGAGCAGCGACTTTACGCGCAGACAGATTGACAGCCAGCTCAAGAGCGAGCTCATTACCGCGCTACAGCCGAGCTTTGCGCAGATCTCGGCACAGGGCATCCGCTACAGTGCGGTACCCGGCCACACCACCGAGCTGAGGAACGCCCTGCGAGACGCCCTGATTGAGGACTGGGAAAAGCGTCGCGGCATCCGCATCGAGCAGATCGGCATCAACTCCATTGCCGCGAGTCCCGAGGACGAGGAGCGCATAAAGACGCTCCAGGCGACTGCTGTCATGCGCGACCCCAACATGCGCGCTGCCAACGCGAGCATGGCTACGGCCGATGCCATGCGCACCGCAGCCGGCAACTCCGCTGGAGCGATGACGGGATTCATGGGCATGAATATGGCTGGTGGTGCCGGTGGTGGCTTCAACCAGCCGGGCATGTACGATGGCGTAGGCCAGCCCTATCAGGCGCAGAACGCCTATGGTGTCGCTCCGGGCGGCGGCTTCGGTGGCCAGAGGACAGCTGGCGGCTGGACCTGCGAGTGCGGCGCACAGAACACCGGCAAGTTCTGCCAGAACTGCGGCAAGCCCAAGCCCGAGTCCAAGCCGGCTGGCAGCTGGACCTGTCCCAAGTGCGGTGCCACGAGCACTGGTAAGTTCTGCGCCGAGTGTGGCACGCCAAAACCCGCAAATAGCGGCTCTTGGACCTGCGAGTGCGGCACCGAGAACACCGGCAAGTTCTGCATGAACTGCGGCAAGCCCCGCGCATAACGGCATTACCCGGTACTGGGGGAACAGTCCCCGGTACTGGGGGGACAGTCCCTCCAGTACCGGGTAACGAGGGGACTGTCCCCCCAGTACCCCCCGTACCATGGCTCGCATGAGATACGCACAGATCGTCTTGGACATAACGACGCGCGCCTTGGACGGGGCGTTCACGTATGCAGTGCCTCCGAGCATGGAGGGCGAGGTCGTGGTAGGTGCTACGGTTCTCGTCACCTTCGCGCATCGTGCGGCCGTTGGCTATGTGATGGGCATTGCCGAAGAGGCGCCTTCGGGCGTAGACCCCTCGCGCATCCTGCCTGTGGAACAGCTGCTTGCGGCACCGGCATTTGACGAGGTCGCAGCGGGTCTTGCGCGCTGGATGGCGAATGAGTACGCGTGCAGTCTGGCCGATGCCATCCACCCCTTGCTGCCTCCAGGCAAGCGACCCCGTGTGCGGAAAGGCGCGGATGGGCTGTGGGAGCTCGTGGACGAGCGAGGTACTGCACCGCTCGACGACCGTTGGGTGGAGCTTGTGGATGGGGGAGCCTACGAGCCTCGTGCCAACGCGAGCAGACAGCGGCAGTTGTTGGCTGCGCTTGCGACGGGGCCGATGCGGCTGTCTGAGTTGCGCGCGACCATGGGCGGGGTCTCGGACGTCGTGCGCTCGCTCGAGAAGCGCGGCGTAGTACGCACCCAAATTCGTCGGCGCGTGCGCGGAGGCGAGACGACGTCTCTCTCTTCGGCGGCGGCCCCTGTGCCGCAGGAGCTCACGGACGGACAGCAACGGGCACTGGAGGCGATTCGCCATGCACGAGCGGCAGCGCGAGGAGATGTGGTCGTCGTTGACGGCGTAACGGGTTCCGGTAAGACCGAGGTCTATCTTAGTGCCATCGAAGAGGCGCTCGCGGAGGGCAGGGGAGCCATCGTGCTCGTGCCCGAGATCTCGCTCACGGCGCAGACGGTGGGGCGCTTCCGCTCTCGCTTCGGCAACCGCGTCGCCGTGCTGCACTCGCGCCTTTCCGACGGGGAGCGTTACGACCAGTGGGACCTCGTGCGGCAGGGTGAGGCACGGGTGGTGGTCGGTGCTCGCTCGGCCCTCTTTGCGCCGCTGCCTGATCCTGGCCTCATCGTCATCGACGAGGAGCACGAAGGCTCGTACAAGCAAGACGGACCGCCGCGCTACCATGCTCGCGAGGTGGCGGCCGAGCTTGCGCGGATGCGAGGATGCGCCCTCGTACTGGGGTCGGCCACACCCTCGCTGGAGAGCATCGGGCGCTGCGAGCAGGGCACGTGGGGAGGCGTGTCGTGGACGCGAGTCGAGATGCCCGAGCGCCCCGGTGTGGCCGTCTTGCCCGAGGTCACGGTTGTGGACATGGCGGCGCAGTTTCGCGGAGGTGGGCGTTCGGTCTTTTCGGCACCGCTTGCGGACGCGCTGCTCGAGGTGGCGCGACTCAAGCAAAAAGCGGTGCTTTTGCACAACCGGCGTGGCTTTGCGAGCTTCGTGATGTGTCGCGAGTGCGGATGCGTCCCCGAATGCCCCCACTGCTCAACCTCGCTCACCTACCACGAGCGCACGCATTCCCTCGCATGCCACACCTGTGGCAGGAGCTGGGCCGTGCGCGCCTACCCTGACCCCTCAACCTGCTGTCCCAACTGCGGGAGTCGCTACATGGGTGCCTACGGCGTGGGGACGCAGCGCGTAGAAGACGAACTTGCGATGCTCTTTGCACAGGAGGGCCTTGAGGTCGAGGTCATTCGCATGGATGCCGACACCACGCGGGGCAAAGAGGCGCACCAGAAGCTGCTTGAGCGCTTCGACGCCGCCGAGTGCGCGATGCTCGTGGGCACGCAGATGATTGCCAAAGGGTTGGACTTTCCCGAGGTGACGCTCGTCGGTGTCATCAACGCCGACACCACGCTTAAGCTGCCTGACTTTCGCGCAGGTGAGCGCACCTATGACCTACTCGAACAGGTGGCGGGGCGCGCTGGTAGGGGAGAGACTCCCGGCAGGGTTATCGTGCAGTCGTACTGGGCGAGCCATATGGCGATACAAGCGGTGGTGCGCCATGACCGGTCGTTGTTCGTGGACTCGGAGCTCGCGGAACGCGAGGCTGCGGGATACCCACCCTACGGTCGTCTTGGCAATGTGATCGTTACCGGAAGGGATCTCGCTCAGGTGAGCGCGACGGCCGCCGCCATCGCTGCGGCGCTGCGCGCCCAGGTCGAGCACGTGCAGGGCTGGGAGGTGCTCGGTCCCGCCGAGTGTGTAAAGAAGCGCGTCAAGGACCGCGAGCGCATGCACGTCTTGCTCAAGGCGCCGGCAGATGCGAGCGTGGGCGGGCTTCTTGCGGCATGCGTTCGCGAGGCAAAGCCCCCGCGTACCGTCACGGTATCGATCGACGTGGACGCCCACGACATGATGTGACCGCTTGCCCAGACCGCTTGCCCACAGCGGGATCGTGGTCAATTTTGACCACGATCCCGCTGTGGGCAAGCGGTCATGTGGTAAGATAACAATCTTGGATGCAGACTGACGAAGAAGGTGTGACATGCGAATCGTTGACGGGATGATTCTCCGGCAAGTGGGTGCGGGTTGGGTTGCCGTGCCGACGGGAGGCGCGTCTGAAAGGCTGCACGGTGTTGTGCGGCTCAATTCGACGGGAAAGGTCGTCTGGGACGCGTTCGTCGATGGCGCGACCGAGGAAGAAGCTGCCGCGCGACTCACGGAGCGTTACGAGGTGGATGAAGAGCACGCCCTCGAGTCCGTACACGAGGTTATGGCGAAGCTTACCGCCGCAAATCTACTGGCGTGACGGAGTTCACGGCTAAGCTTGCGGGGATTGCCATTGGAGTGAGCGCCCTGCACGAGACTGCGAGGGAATACTGCGCGGAATACGTGGTGACGGACGAACCTGAGCTGCATGTGGCGCTAACGCAAGCCGACATAGATGCTGAGCGGCGCTTCTCCGCCCTGCATAACGAGCGCGAGGGTATCCCCGTGCGCAACTATAGCGATGAGTACTTGGAGACGCTTGCGCTCTATCGCAAGATAGCTGAGGTGTTGCTGCCCCGAGGAGTAATTGTATTTCACGGGGCGGTGCTTGCCGAGGGCGGCAGGGCATACCTCTTTACCGCCCCGTCTGGCACGGGCAAAACCACGCACGCGCGCAACTGGCTTGCCACCGTGCCCGACTGCCACGTGCTGAACGGCGACAAACCGTTGCTGCGCATCGAAGATGATCGCGTGATAGCGTGCGGAACCCCGTGGATGGGCAAGGAGCGCATGGGATGCAACGAGTCCCTGCCGCTTGCGGGCATCTGCCTACTGGAAAGAGACGACCATGACCATATCGGGCGCATAGACGCGGAAGAAGCGCTGACGACCTTCATCGCGCAGTCACATCGTCCGGACAGTCCCACCTCACTCCTGCAAGTCGTGGAGCTTGTCGACAAGCTCAGCACGATTGTCCCAATCTGGCGGATGGGCTGCACACCCGACGAGGCCTCCGCGCTCGTTAGCTGGCGAGCGATGTCGGGCGTGTAGCACCTAGGCTTCTGGACGGGTTCCCGGCAACTCCGCCCGCGAAGCGTTTTGATCCGAGCAGCTCTCCCATTCGTGTGCGCGCGGCGTTTTCCGTGTGTTGGCCGCACCACGATGCGAATCCGGGTACAATACCAAAGATTGTGCCTGAGAATGGAGGATAGAGGATGGCAGCTGTTGAAGACATAGTGGTCGCGCCCGACAAGCGGCTTGCGACTGAGTGCGCTCCTATTGAGGTCATTGACGAAGAGGTTCGCGCGCTGGCCCAACACATGCTCGATGACATGTATGCGACCGAGGGCTGTGGTCTGGCCGCCCCACAGATTGGCGAGCTCGTACAGCTCGTCGTCATCGACGTGGACTACACAAAGACCAAGCGAAATCCCTACGTGCTCATCAACCCCCGCATCATCGTGGCCGACGGGGAAGAACGCGAGACGAGCGAGGGTTGCCTGTCGTTCCCGGGCATTTCCGTGAAGCTGAGTCGTCCCAGTCACGTGGTCGTCGAGGCACGCAACTTGGAAGGTGACCTCATGCGCTACGAGGCGAAAGAGAACCTCATGGCCGTGTGCCTGCAGCACGAGATCGACCATCTGCATGGGGTCACGATGCTCGATCACCTGCGCCCTCTGCAGAGGGCAAAGATGATGCGCGACTATCGGGCGAGGCTTGCTGAGGGCGCCCGTCCCGGAGACGTGGGAGAAGACTAGCGAGGAGGGGCCAATGCGAATCGTGTTCATGGGGACGCCGGACTTCGCCGTCCCGTCGCTGCGTGCGCTCGCCGAGCGCCACGAGGTCACACTCGTCGTGACGCGCCCCGATGCCGTGAGAGGACGCGGGCGCAAGCTCGTTCCATCGCCGGTCAAGGCCGCAGCCCTTGAATTGGGCATTCCAGTGCTTGAAGCGAGTAGGGCTGACGCCGTGATGGTCGAAGCCGTTGTCGGTGCCGCTCCGGATGTGATCTGCGTTGCCGCCTATGGAGCGCTGCTGCCTGATGCCATCCTCGATTGCGCGCCATTGGGTTGCGTCAACGTGCATGCGTCGTTGCTGCCGCGCGGGCGCGGTGCCGCACCGGTGCAACGCGCCTTGCTCGAGGGCGAGCCGGTCGTGGGCGTGAGCATCATGCGCCTCGTGCAGGCCATGGACGCGGGTCCGTATTGCCGTCAGGCATCGCTGGAGGTGGGGGAGAAGACCTGCGCCCAGGTGATGGAAGAGCTTGCCGCGTTGGGTGCCGATGAGCTTATTGCCGCGCTCGAAGACATGCAGGCTGGTCGCGTTGTGTGGACCGAACAGGATGATGCCCAAGCCACCTACGTTGCCAAGGTCGACAAGGGCGAAATGTTCCTCGACCCTGCAGATACCGCCATCGTCAACCGTCGTCGAGTTCAGGCTTCGCTTGATGCTGCCCCTGCGCGTTTTTCTTTGGCAGGTAAGGGCGTCCGCGCTATCGATGCTCGCGTGTCATCCAAAGAAGTTGCGCCCGGCAAGGTGCTTGTCGCGAGGCGGCAGGTGCTATTGGGCTGCGCTGACGCTTCTCTCGAGCTGCTTCGCGTCAAGCCAGATGGCAAGCGCGAGATGGATGTTTCAGCGTGGGCCGGAGGCCTACGCGGCGTTGACCTCACGTGGGGGCGGGCGTAAGCGTGGGCAAGGTCGCACCATCGAGGCGTGTGGCCTGCGACCTGCTCGGCGACATACGTCGTCGTGATGCACGGGCTCGCGACCTCATGCGCGAGTCTCCCAAACTTGCGAAGCTAGACGAGCGTGACC
>ONMP01000197.1:5413-7252 GCA_900318935.1 uncultured Actinomycetes bacterium | reverse complement strand
ACCACGCTGCCCATGGGCGGCGGCAAGGGCGGCTCCGACTTCGACCCCAAGGGCAAGTCAAACATGGAGATCATGCGCTTCTGCCAGAGCTTCATCACCGAGCTGTCGCGTCACATCGGCCCCGACACCGACGTGCCTGCCGGCGACCTCGGCGTGGGTGGTCGCGAGGTTGCCTATATGTTTGGTCAGTACAAGCGTCTGCGCAACGAGTTCACCGGCACCCTCACCGGCAAGGGCCTCACCTTTGGTGGCTCACTCGCGCGCACCGAGGCTACTGGCTATGGTCTGGTTTACCTCGTCGACGAGTACCTGCAGTGCCATGGCGACTCCTTCGAGGGCAAGACCGTCGTCGTTCACGGCTCTGGCAATGTGGCGACCTATGCCGTGCAGAAGGCCGAGCAGCTTGGTGCTACCGTCGTGTGCGTCTCTGACACCAAGGGCTGGATCTATGACGCCGAGGGCATCTCCGTCGAGGCTCTCGAGGGCATCTATGCTGCCAAGCGTTCTGGCAACGACCGCGGCGTGAGCCTCGAGAAGTACCTCGAGTGGCGTCCGAATGCCGAGTGGCATGCCGAGGACGGCCGCGGCGTCTGGGGTGTCAAGTGCGACATCGCCCTGCCGTGCGCCCGCGAAAACACCCTGCACCTTGAGGACGCCCAGAAGCTCGTTGCCAATGGCTGCAAGATCGTGGGCGAGGGCGCAAACATGCCCACCACGCTCGAGGCGACCAAGTTCCTGCAGGATTCCGGCGTTGCCTTCTTCCCGGGCAAGGCTGCCAACGCCGGTGGCGTCGCGGTCTCCGGCCTCGAGATGTCCCAGAACGCCGGTCACATCTCTTGGACGTTCGAAGAGGTCGACGGCAGGCTTCAGGGCATCATGAAGAGCATCTACCACGCGTGCGACGATGCCGCTCGCGAGTACGCTACCGAGGGCGACTACGTTGCCGGCGCAAACATCGCCGGCTTCCTCAAGGTCGCCGATGCCATGATGGCACAGGGCATCGTGTAAACTGGCACGTACGAGACTCGGCACTACTTATGGCGGTCCCCGACGAGCGAAAGATCTTGTCGGGGATTCTTGCTCATGTGAGGGACGGTGCAATTTGCGTGCAATGCGCCAAAGCTCATAGGTTCGTCGGTTTGGGTTATATCTTTTATTTGTAATCATTAGCACTGTAACCCTAGTTGATAAGTGACAAAAGTGGTGCCGTTTGTTTCTGCTACGTGCCATCTGCCGTCTTTGTTTGTACAGCGCGAACGAGAGATGTAGAATAGTCCCCCGTATCGCAAATCAGCGCGTGAACCGTTCTCGCGCGTACGAAAGGAAGTTTCATGGAGTCTGAAGCAAACCTCACACCAGATCTCGAGCCAAACGAGGTTGCGGAGCAGAACCCACAGGAAGCTCCCGCACCGCAAGAAGAAGTAGCAGAAGCCGTCGAGACTCCGCAGGAGCAGGAGCCTACGATTGAGTCCGATGTGGAGGCTGCCGGTGAGGAGCTTGCGACCGAGGTCGCAGAGGCAGCTGCCGAGGTAGTTGAAGCCGTTGAGGAAGCCGCTGCCGACACAGTGGGTGAAGTGGTAGAAGAGACGGTCGAAGTTGCAAGCGAGACGGTTGCGGAAGCCGAAGAGGCCGTGGCTGAAGAGGTTGTCGCAGAGCAACCTGTCGAAGCTGAGGCTCCTGCTGACGCTGCCGAGACTGATGCTGAGACCATCGTAGCGACGGAGGACGTCTCTCCGGCACAGTCAAGGATCGAGCTTGCGCGCATCGCCAAGGAGGCGCTGATTGAGCGCGCAAAGGAGCTCGAGGATTCCTCCGACTGGCGCAAGACCACTGATGCCC
>ONMP01000197.1:0-5324 GCA_900318935.1 uncultured Actinomycetes bacterium | reverse complement strand
CAAGGTTGTCGAGGCCAAGCGCCAAATCATCGAAGAGGCCAAACAGCTCACGAGCGACGTGCAGAATTGGGTTCGCACGTCTGATGCTCTCAACGAGCTGATGGATCGTTGGAAGGCCGCGGGCAATGCCGGTCGTGACAACGAGCATGTGCTATGGGAGGAGTTCAACGCAATCCGTCGCGATTTCCGCAACCGCCGCAAGGCAGACCTGGCCGAGCGTCGCAACAAGGAGCGCGCATGCGCAGAGGCGAAGCGTGCCATCGTGGATGAGGCGCGAGCGCTTGCTGACGCCAAGGAGTACACCCGCGAAAACAGCGACCGCATGCGTCAACTCAGCGATGAATACAAGGCCGCGGGGTATGCGGGCAAGCCGGCTAACGACACGCTGTGGCAAGAGTTCCGCGCTGCGCAGAACGAGTACTGGGATGGCAACTCCGCCCATCGTGAGCAGCAGCGTCGCGAGCGTACCGAGCGCCTTGCCGAGGCCGTAGAGCGCAAGTCCGGACAAATCGAGCACCTCAAAGACCAGAACGAGACGCTCACTACACGCCTCGAGTCCACGCTCAATCCTGAGAAGGTTGCCCAGATCAAGCGCTGGATCGAGGAAAACGAGCAGCGTCTTGGCGGTCTTCAGGAGGACATCGACGAGATTAAGCGCAAGATTTAGTCTGTACGCCTGATGTCGTGAAGGGAAGTCTGCCCTGCTCCTCGTGCGCAAATATCGTGCGCATGTAGGGGTAGGGCAGTTTTTTAGGCAAAGACAAGGGAAATGGTTACAACCAAATCGTTGGGAGAGCAGAATGCAAAGTGACGAGAACAGGGAGCTAGCTGGCGAGCTGGCGTTCATGGAGGCCATGCGAGCGTATCGTGCGGCACGTGATTCTGGTGACGCGGAGGCAACGGCAGCTGCGGAAGAGGCATGGCGCGAGATGGTCCGCGGGGAGCTCGTAAACCGCACGGGCGAGCAGGGCTAGCATGATTGTCTGGCAGGACTCTTGGTACTGGCCGCATGGTGGTAACCGTACGTTGCACATTTACCTGCCTGATTGGTATTACGATTCGGATGTGCGTCTGCCGGTGACGTACTTCTTTGATGGACATAATCTCTTCTTTGATGAATATGCCACCTATGGGCGCAGTTGGCGTCTCCAGCGCTTCCTTGACCGATGGGAGAAACCGATGCTTGTGGTCGGTCTGGAGTGCAGTCATGAAGGTGACGAGCGTCTCATCGAGTACAACCCCTATCGTTCACGCGTAGCAGGCCATGTCGTGGATGGTTTGGGCGAGCAAACGCTCCTGTGGCTACAGCATGACGTGAAGCCCGCGATTGACGCGCAGTTTCGCACATGGGCGCATCGTGAGGCCACGGCACTTATCGGTTCAAGTATGGGAGGGCTCGAGAGTCTTTATGGTGTCATCTGTCATAACGCAACCTTTGGAAAGGCGGGAGCACTCTCGACGGGGGTGCGCTTCAATCAACGCAACCTGATGCGTGACCTTAATGGCGTGGAGGTTTCGCCTGACACACGCGTCTTTATGTCGTGGGGTGAATATGAAGCTGGTAGGGCATATGAGGATGGAACGACTGCCGAGGAGCGCGCGACATTAGAGTTGGCAGACGGGCTTGAAGGTCGAGGTGCCGCCGTCATGTGCCAATACGTGCGTGGAGGTAGGCACCGCGAAGCTGATTGGGAGCGGCAGGTGCCCCGCATGATGGATTTCCTCTGGCTTGACCGTCGCTGGTAGCGATTGCTATGGGTTTTGGCGCGGGAAAGTCGTGCGAGGACTGCGTTTCGGTTGATATTTCCAAGTCGTTGTGGCCTATACCGTCGTTTCGGTATCCGTTTTGCGCTTGATGCGCACGAAATGTCTGAAATATCGCCCGTAAAGAGTGCATTGTAGTACGCAACGAACGATTGCGTCAGTACGCGAGTTGCGGTACATAAAAATTAGTGTACCTTTGTGACTGAAAACTTCACAAAACCCCAGTTGATGGAAAACTTTCAGGTTCAAATGCGCACTGTGTAAAATACACAGTGCGCATTTGAACCTGAAAATAGTCTGTTATCTGGGCTTTTTCGACCTTCACAAAACCAAATGTACACTAATTCAAAACCATGTCGCAACCGCAGAAGCGACGTTCCCAATGCGGGCTGCACCCTCTGCGGGATCCACTGGTTTTTTGCATCCTATTAGTTATATTTGCACCACTATGTGGGGTTCAAGAACGAGAAGCGAAACGACCAGCGACAGTGGCGCACCGAAACATGGGGAGAGCACTACGAACATCGCAGACGCGTCTCAGGGCGAGGAGGATGGCACAGCCCTTGCGTCTGCTGCTAGGTCTTGCAGGTTTAGCGATTGAGGTGTGCCATCGATGAGATGGTTGAGATTAGGGCTGGACACACGTCCATGCAAGAGAGTGCTTTGGAGCAGTCCCGCCCGAAGTGTTCGCCATAAAGGGCTTTGATTTCTGCTTCCTTGGACTTGTTGCGCATGGCCACGAGGTAGCAGTCGTTCGCGAACAATGCGCCAAAAAAGGTCAGCCCGTTCGTGTAGTTTGGGCAGACTTCAAGGCAAAGCCCGCACTTCAGGCACTTTGCGATCTCGTATTGATGCCGTTGCCTTTTCACCAGCTTAGCTTGGCTACCCGTTTCGTTCGGATCGTACGACTCTATGCAGACGTTGGCGCTCGTGAGGTTCTCGTGTATGGAAGACCGGTCCACAATCAGGTCATGCACCACAGGGAACTTCCTCAGGGGACGAATCTCGATCGTGCTTCCCTTGAGGTCGCGAACGAAAGTCTCGCAGGCAAGCACCGGCTGGTCGTTGACTACCATGGCACATGCGCCGCAAGCTCCCTGTAGGCATGAGCACTCCCAGCCGATGCGCGTCGTTAGGTTTCCTTGGTCGTCACATATGTCATCGTTATAGTTGATGTGATCGAGCAGCCCGGCTATCGACATGTCATCCGATATGTCGACGTCGAAACCCTCCCATCGTGTGGGCGATGTGGGTGTGAGTTGTCTCAAAACCCTAACGTTCATAGCGCTTGTCCTTGTCCAACCAAACCCGATACCGTCCGTTTTCGTACGAGACGATGCTTGCGTGGCATAGGGAGTCTTGAGACGCAGGATAATCGCTGCGCACATGCGCTCCTCGGCTCTCCCTGCGCTGTCGCGCGCAAGCAAGCATTGCCTTTGCAAGCGTCAGAATGCCGACCAGAGAGTAGTTCGCATACATCATGGCGCTGGGGTCGTAGCTAATCTTTTCTGCTATTGACAGGTAGTAATCGACGTCGGAGATGCCATCGGCGAGCGAGCTGTCATTACGCACGATTCCCAGGCACTCGGCCATGGTCTTGGCGAGCAGGTCGCGTATGTACATGACGGGAAACACGCTTGAAGTGTCACGCATGCGCGCTAGCTTCTGGTTTTCTTCTCGAAGCAGTGCGGCGAAGTCAGGTGAGGCCCCAGCGATCGAACGGTCTGCTATGGTATCCGCCACGACCCAACCTCCGCATATGGCTGCGAGGAGAGAATTGCCGCCCAAGCGGTTCGCGCCATGATACATAGAAGCGCATTCTCCCGCGGCAAAGAGGTTCTGGACGTTTGTCTCGTGGTTGTTGTCGATCGCAATCCCACCCATAAAGAAGTGAACGGAAGGCGCAACGGGGATCGGTTCTACCGCGATGTCGATGCCGCGGTACTTGCTGCAGATGTCACGCACCTCGGGAAGGCGCTTGTCAATGAGGTCTTTGCCGAGGAAAGAGGCATCGAGGTAGGTTTCTCGTCCCGTGGCGGCCATCTCTTGGCTTACGACGTCACGTGGCATCAGGTTGCCCCCATCACCATACTTTTCTTCCATGAAGTAGATGCGCTCGCCGTGCTCCAGATAGAACAAGCGCCCGCCCTCCCCGCGCACGGCTTCGGATATGAGCATGCGTTTCTGGGAGGTCTCGAGTGTAGTGGGGTGGTACTGGACGAACTCAAGATTCTTGAGGTCGACCCCCTGGGCAAAAAGCTTTCCTGCAGCGTAGCCGTCGCATTGAGTTGAGCCGGTAGTCTTGCCAAACAGTGCGTTTTGTCCGCCAGTTGCCATGACGAGTGCGTCAGCGTGCTCCGCCATCAGATTGCCGCTCTTTTCGTCATACAATACCGCGCCGAAGCAGCGTCCATCGCGAATGAGGGCCGAGTGAAAGCTGCTCCAGAGCCTGCGTCGGATAAGCCCCTGTGTTTCGAAGCGTCGTACTTCCATCACGAGGGCCGAGACGATTTGCTTTCCCGTCGAAGAACCGCAGTAATAAGTCCGTCGGTGCGTCTGGCCGCCGAAGGCACGCCGTGCGAGCGAGCCGTCTGCCTCAAGCGAAAACACCGTTCCGATACGCTCAAGATACGCAATTACCTCAGGAGCGCGCTCGCAAAGCGTCCTGACGGCCTGCGTACCCGCGAGGTTATGACCCCCGCGCAGCGTGTCTTGGACGTGGCATGCGATGCTGTCGCCTTCCTCGCAATCCGATAGGACGGCATTGATCCCACCGGCAGCCATCACAGACTGCGAGCGCTCCGAGGGATACGGCGATACGAGCAGCACGTGTACCCCCGCCTCGGCAAGCCGGACGGCGCACGCGCATCCCGCAATCCCGCTCCCTATAACGACAACCTTGTCCATACGAATCCCTATCCAAGCAAAAACATAATTATGTGGCCCTTGACGACGGCATATGCCGACACAAGAAACGCCAAGGCACCAAGCACGTAGACGACCTTGTCAATGCGAGCCTGCATCTCTCTGGATTCTAGGATTCCCAACGTAATGAGGCCGGCGGAGAACGAGGTCGCGATATGTGTGATCACCACCGCAAAGAACAACACTTCGGCAAAGAGGAGCAGCACCACGAGTGGCGTGTTGCCAGCCTCCGCATTTTGCTGCATGAGTGCGAAGTTGTTCACATGAACTATGAGCAATGGAAAGATAAGCGCCGCAGAGACGCGCTTGAGGATGGTTCGGAGGTTCTGCTTGGGGTAGAGGTCGAGCCGAGTACCATCTGAACTCAGAAACACTGTAAGCATCCCGAGGATCGCATGCGCACAAACCAGCATGATGACTGGAAGCGAAAACACCGTCTTGAGAACGGGGTTGTAGTAAAAGGTCAAGTAGCAAAAGACGTTATAACCGATGTGGGCAAGCAAAAACAAAGCCGACAGCAGTCCAAGTGCCGCGTTCGCTTTCTTGAGTCTCATGAAGCTCCGTTCATCATATGATTATTACGGTATGACAGTATACACGGACAAGAGACAAGGTGGACGGGGGCGTTTGTCCCG
>ONMP01000088.1 GCA_900318935.1 uncultured Actinomycetes bacterium | reverse complement strand
ACAATCGAGAGCACGCGACCGCGGCGACCACTTGGAAGGTCAAGTAAGGTGGCAAGAGCGGCGCGCTTCTGTGCCTCGTCGGGCTCCTGTGGGATGTAGAGCGCCCTCGTCCCGTCCGGTAGGCAGCTCACCATGCGTTTGACCAGTGTGGTCTTGCCGGCGCCGTTGTCGCCGATGAGGCCAACGTGATCGACGTTGCCGATATGCAGCGCGGGAACGCTCAGCATGGCATCACCTAAGGTCAAGGTCTGAGGCTCCATGCGAAGGAGTACCTTTCGCCTGCTCGGCGCAGCATCGAGCCACACGTCGGCATCGTAGCGCTTCTCCACTCGCGTAGCAGCTAGCTTCTCTTTTGCACCAACAAGCCTGCCCTCCATGCGCGAAGCAAGCCTGCCCGCCTTGCCGTCCTGACCTGAAACAACAGCAATTCGTTTCTTGTAGCGCGCGTCGCTGTCATGTTTGCCCACTCCGTTGAGACTTCGCTTCCCCGATGAACGGGACGCCTCCTCGCGGCGGCGCTGGGCTTCTCTCTCGATTCGAGCCTTTTCCCTGCGGGCAGCCTCGTGCGCATGGATGGCGCTCGACCGCTCAATCAAAGCCTGATCATTCGCTCGCGTGTATCCCCCCGGTCTCATCGTCGCGATACCGCCCCTCACGAACAGGCATTGCGAGCAGAGCGCATCCAACAGCTCACGGTCATGCGAGACAAGAAGGCCAACGCCGCCGAAGCGCAAAAGCGCGGTCGAGATGGCGTGTCGCGTCGTTGCATCCACGTGGTTCGTCGGCTCATCCACGGCAAGGACATCCGGGGCGGCCCAGAGAGCGCAGGCCACCTGAAGTCGCTTCTGCTGACCGCCCGAGAGCGTGTCGTAGCGCCAGAGCCAATCGGTCTCTATACCAAGGTTGCGACGAAGTCGCGTGGCGTGGCCGTCATATGCGAGCGCGAATTCCTCTAAGTTCTGTGGAGGCTCGGTTGCATCCTGAGGACAATACAGGGATAGGAGCGGGGGCGAAACTGAGCCAGAGTCTGGCCGCAGGAGTCCGCATGCCAAGAGCGCAAGGGTCGTCTTTCCGCCACCGTTGTCGCCGACGATACCGGTCCATCCTTTTGGGAAGGTTGCTGATACCCCGCGTAGGGCGGGCTCTGTCGCTGCGGGATACGTGTACTCGATGTTCGAGAGATTGAGCTGAATGATGCCTCCGATTCTGGCGGCGGCCATGCGGGGCAGCAGGTAAATATCCGTTCGCTTTGGGTATGGACTTGAAGTCGTGCATGGACACGCGATGCTGCACCCGTTTGGGCATGGCCACCAACGGTAACGCTTGTTTTACGGGTGTTGTGGCATCGCTAGCTCTTCATACACTTGGTCCCTTCTCTTGCCGACGCTTGCCAAAGGCCCCGGCGGGTTTGAATGAACCGATTATATCTTCGGGTGCTGCCTCATGCAATGCACCCAGTCGTGCCCCAGAACAATCGAATGAAACGTCAACTATTTACGTACGAATTATTCGTAGTAGCACAGTAACTCTTTTCAGGTTTCCCGACACCTCTGGTGGTCAGAAATGCGCTTATTGTACGACGAAACTGGTATCGTCCAAGTATCGGACCAAAAACATGCAGGTTCAGAGGGCCGCAGAGACCCCCATACTCGGGATTTCCCAAATTCGTCGTACAAAAAGCGCATTTTCAGCCAACAACTCATCCATATGGGTCGCCCCACCCGTACCTCGGGGCGATCCAGGGGGAGCTTCGTTCGCCTGCGCCAGACTGCCACGGCTCCGTAACGGCGGCACCCCGCGTTCCTGCCTTGCGCTAGCAATCAGGAACCCCGAACAGTTCTAGGTTTCCTTGTCAGTCATGCCCAGAATTGTTCGGGGTCCCTCAGTTGCAGTCATCTCCAACCGTGTGCTCACGCCTCCGGTCTTGACGAATCACGGCACATTCTGATCACAGATCCTCGTTCTCTGCGCGACGGCGCTCGTAGGCGGCCAGGGCGGCACCAACGGCCGTCAGTGCGGCGCCAGCCAAGCCAAAGCCAGTTGATGGGGTGCTGTCACCCGTTTTCGGCGTGACGTTGCGCGTGGACGTATTGCTACCGTTACCGGTTTTACCAGAGTTGCTGCCGTTGTTGCTGCTGCCTCCATTGCTAGAGCCGCTGCCGCCATTGTTGCCTCCAGTGCCGAAGCCAGCATTGGCACCGCCTCCCCCCTTCGACGTCTGAGTCGTCGGTGCGGACTGGAAGCGCATGCCGCCAGCAACATTCGGAGTCACCGTAAGCGTGTCCATATGGCGCTGGTCGGTATCCTGGTCCGCGCTCGTGCGTTGTTGCACCACTTTATACGTCCCGGGCTCGACATGGAACTCGACGGCCTCGGGCTTGCCATCCGCCTGTGCTGAGAAGCTGTCCTCGGGCGCAACCTGTCCATCAGTCGCCACAAAGAGCACCTTCTTGTCTCCGGACGGCCAGTCGCTGGGCACAGTCACGGTCACGGCGTACACGCTCGTCTTACCGGGGGCCAGCGCGTAGTCGGGTTCCACGTCCGTGTAGCCACCCTGCCCATCGCTCTGGTTGTAGGTGGACTCGCGAATGGTGTCCGCGCTGAAGGCTATCGTAGACTCTGCGCCGGACACGTAGTCGTAGGCCTGGGTCTCATCGTTGTAGGCGCAAAGCTTGAGCGTGCAGCCCGAGAGGAAGGTGTTGCCGTCGTTGCGAACGGCTACGCGGAAGTCGATGTTGCCGCCCGGACTCACGAAGGGATCCTCCGCCTCGCAAGCCGTGGCTGTAGCGCAGCGCACAGCCGGCACCGCGGTGTACCAGATGTCAGCGGCGTGGTAGAGCGGCATGTCGCTATCCCCGCGCTCGCCCGTATCGACGTACACGGTGCGCAACGCCTCCATGATCGCCGTGCCGTTGACGCTTATCACCGAGAGCATATCCGTGTCGTTGGGCAGGTCCGCCACCACGAAGGGGTCAGAGAAGTGGTCGCCGCGGAGGCGGGATGACATGATCTGGTAGACGGGCTCGCGCTCTTTTACGTCCTCGTTGCCGTTGGCATCCCATACGCGATCCTCGTCGGCATCGCACGTGTTCGGCCAGAAGAGGAAGCCGTCGCGAACGGCGAAGTTCACCACGTTGAAACCCGATGGGCCGATTGGCTCCACCTGCAGTTGCGGTGTCGTATCATTCGACCACGTGGCCTTGTGGAGCGTCCAGCTGGAGTAGTCCCGCTCGCTTGGATCCAGATCGAGCTGGGCGGGATCGGTGGGATACGACGTGAGGAAGCCGTCAATCGCTGAGCACCACACCATGCGAATGCTCGGGTCGAAGTCGCCGCAGCGCACGGGTTTATTGAACACATACGTGCCGGTAGGGTTATAGTTCGAGAGCACGGTACGGATATAGTGCACGTTGTTTGCCCCGCGCAGCATGAGGAACCAAGGGATGCCCTGGAGCGGATCTCCCACATGCGTGGTTGGGACGACCTCCGCCTCGTACACCGTCGAATCGATGTCTCCCACACTGTTGTGCCACCAGTCTGCCGAATACTTCTCCATGGTGTAGGTGTAGGTACCTCCTATATCGGCCATGCGCCTAATCATGAGCGCCCCGATGCACACGTGGGCGGTGTCGCTGAGCACCTCCTCTGCCGTATCCGCATAGCGGTCGAGGAACATGATGGCCAAGACGTCGTATCCGGAGTCTTCCTTTGGGCAGTTGGCAATCATCAGGTTCGAGATGCAGTGGGGCTTGCTTGATTCCACGTTTGCGATGTCGCTCGCCCGCATCGAGAAGCAGCCGACATTACCTGGCTTAAGCACCTCGGCATCGCCCACGAAGTCCTGAGAATCCAGCCACAGGTAGGTGATGACAAGATCGGTCGATGCGCTCGCGAGCGCCACGTTGCCGCCGTTATCCCTCTTGCCGGAGAGGATGACGAAGCACACTGCGCTCCTGGACCGGCCGTTAACATCCTCCTGCCTGGCCATGACGTCGTAGTCGTAGTCATACAGGTCGGTGTGGGGCATCCCATCCAGATTGGTGTCGAATTCGATGACCTTGGCGGAGCCCTTCGGGTCGCCGTCTATGCAGTTCGCCATGATGCGCGTGCGCGCCTGGCCGTCCACCTGTACTGCGCCGATGCGGAAGCACCAGACCCCGTGCTCCTGCGTCTTGCCGATGGGCTCCCCGATGTCGAGCACGTGCACGTGTGCGGCGGACAGTACATGCTTGTCATCGGACCCGAAGAGACGCACGTCGGACGAGGGGCGCACGCCGCCCTGCGCACCGAGAGATGCGATCCCGAGCTCGGGTAGGGGGCCGTTCGAGGCAGCTTGCAGCCAGCTGACGACGGGGAGCGCAACGTCATCTGCTTGGGCTTCCATGGCGGTGTTCCGAGCCGCTGCGTCCTGAGGCTGCGCGTCCGGAGCGCCGCCCTCCGCGATCGGCTGCGACGTGGTGTCGCCCGTGGCAGCCTGCGGCGTGGTGTCGCTGCCTGCGGACGCCTGCAATGCGGTGTTGTCACTCGCTTGCGCCTGGGCACCCTCGCTTTGAGCGCCAAGACCTTCGCCTGCGACCGCGGAAGCTGTAGCCGCAGCGGCGCTTGCAAGGACACCCGGCCCCTTCTCGACGGAATCGCCCGCGGTAACGGTACTCGAATCCCCCTCGTTGGTTCCGGCCGTGGCGTCGGAAGCGGCCGCGGTCGAAGTTGCGGAAGTGGCTTCCCCAGTCGTGGCGTCAGGGGCATCTCCGCCCGCAGTCGTGGCGGCGGCGTCAGCCTGTGCCCCCTCGGCAGTCGCGGCGTCAGCGCCCGGCTGCCCCTCGGCAGCGGCGGCGTCGGCGCTCGGCTGCCCCTCCGTAGGCTTGTCCTCGGCTGCGGCGGTCGGCTCCTCGGCTTCCGCCTTTGGCTGCGTGCTGCCCAGATCGTACACGACGACGCTCATGCTCGTGCCATCCCCAAGGTCTACGACCTCCTCATGCGCCAGGTCGTTCCAGTTGACGAACTTGCTTTGCGTGCTAGCATCCGCTTGGGCATTCATGCTCGAATCTTCGCTCGCCTCGCTCGTCAGAGCCAGCATGTCGTCTGTGATGGGCTTCAGGCCGTCCAGCATCTGTCCAAGCGACAAGTTGGCCATGGCGTTCACCGCATCAGCCTCTGCCTCCGCGGCGAGCGAGCTGCTGCTCTTCCAGTTATCGTAGAAGTTTTCGAACTTCTTGTTGTAGAGTGCGAAGGACTCGGTGAAGAGGAAGAGCTCGACCACGAGCGATATCTGCGCCGACCAGCCGGCGGTGCGATGCACGACCGGCAATCCTTCGGGTTGGGTTCCGAAGGGAATGCCGACGTAGACCGTCAGCGTGATTGCACCCTTGACCGAGATGGAGGCCACTCCGCGGATGCCTACGCCCACCGACAGCGCCGGTGTGATGTTGATCGTGATAGAGAGACCGGTGTTCTGGTAGTCCCACTGCCAGCGCGAGAAGTCAAAGATGGCGTCGAGCATGCTCTCGTCCTTGTCCTTCTTGGCGGAATAGGCGGCTGCGCTGATGCCAAAGATCATGCTCGCGTCGAGCGAGAACGTGATGAGCACGGGAATCGGCCCCGCAAAGAAGCTCTCGGTGATGGTGAAGTTGAACGCGCCCAAGAGCTGGCCGGCCACCTCGCCTTGGAAGAGCCCATCGGCGGGTTTCCACTGTGCGAGTGCCAGCAGCTGGAAGTTAATAGTCGCGGAAATCGACTTGAAGAGGTCAATCTGCTGAATGGCACCAGGTTCGGAAACCAGCGCCGAGGTCTTGTCGGTCATGCATCGCATGGCCTTCGTCTTTTTTGCCCACTGGTCCGCTACGCTCTTGCGCGGGAACTTACCCCACTTGGCGTTTTCGGGGCTGTCGGTGTCGCCTTTATATCCCCAGCCGGGGAACTTGAGGGTTATTTGTACCAGACCGAAGGGGTTGGCGTAGATGTCGATGGGCAGTTCCGGGGCCCAGAACTTGAGGGCACCTCCCCCTATGATGGGAACGCTGTCAGGCCAGTTCATGCCCACGCCCGTGGTGCCACCGGAGAGCGTGTTGATGGGGCAGAGCTTCTGCCCCTCTTTGCCTGCGGGCTCATCCACCACGCCTTGGGAGACGGTCAGCGCGAGTGGCCAACTCCAGGACGTGTCGCCTTGGGTCGCGACAATCTTGAAACTACTGTCCACGGGCAGACAAGCGTCATCGTCCTGTTTGAGGAAGGAAGCCTCGAAGGTGGCATCGACAGGGTAGCCATACAGAGGCGTGTTACCCGCATCGTCGACCTTCACACCCATCTCCACCTTGTCGCCCGTGGTTGTATCGACGCTTGAGCGTGGGGTGTCTTCTCCGTCGACCCAGAGCTCGACCGTGACGGAGCCCTCGTTGGGAATACCGAGCAGGCTTACGCCCACGGTGTGATCGATATCGTTCGAAGGCGTCACGAGGAAGTCGTTCACACAGTAGAGTCCGTCCCACTCGTCGAATGAGGCGAGGAGAGGGTATGGTGTGCCTTCGCTTTCGTCGAGGGGGTGCGCCGGAACCTGCAGGCCCTCGCCGCCCTGCACCACGATGAGTGCGGTCTCGAACTTGCGCCAGCCGTCCTTCTCCACCGTGACGCTGCCGTTGAAGTGGTAGTCATCGAGGTTGTTGACGTCCTCGCCGTCCTGTACCACCGCGAGATTGCGGATGTCGAGGTTGGCCACGCCGTTATCGTCGGTGGTTCCCGTGGTCGTCTGGCCGTTGAAGCGAGAGGTGACAGTGACCGTAGCGCCAGAGACGGGTGGGTAGCTAACGAGGCCGCTATCCAGTTGCTCGGGCTTGGTGATGTCCACCACCATGAAGCCGGTTTCCCATGCCTGCACTACGTCGATGATGACGTACTCGGACTCGAGGCCGGCAATTTCCGAGTCGTCGGTGGAATCCGGGTCGGCGTAGGCTGGCCTCGGCGCCAGTATCATGCCCCCGGCAAGTGCCGGCAACGACACGAGAGTCCCTGTCACCAGCTCAACGAACGACCTGCGCGAAACGTTTGCCATGATAACCCCCTCATCCCCATGGATACGGCGTGCATTATGCTCGCATTAGTATATTCGTGTGTATGCTTTCGCATCATAGAAATCACCTGAACATAACGTTTTACGCGGTTGAATTGGCTGGCGCCCAGCGTCACCAAATGCACATAGCATGGCAGGCCGCATCGCACTGGGCCATCCTCCAGCGACCTATTGCGCCATCGGGTTGGTAGCCCCATGATCCGAGTCCGCAGGTGTGCGTAGTTTCTCTCCGACATGTGGAACCCGGACGCTGTCGCCAATCCCTTGGGCGGGACCAGTCGCGGCGCTAGTGTCACCAACTTAAAGATGCAGAGCATTGCACGACATGCTAATACCGTAACCAAGCCGTAGCGCCTCGACGCCACCTACGCCGTCCCAAAGTTTACAGGTTCGTTCGCGAACGCTAAAATCACATTCAATAACGACCTGGTTGTTTGAGGCCACAAAAGCGCTAGGTCGGATTTTTTCATAGTGGCGTTAGTTGAGGGAGGTTGATCGTATGAAGACAGCGCAGGAACTCTACGACGAGATCATTGCCAGCGACGAGCTGAAGAAGGCCTTCGCCGAGGCGATGAAGGCAGGCAAGCTCGAGGACTTCCTGAAGGCGCAGGACTGCGATATCGCCGAAGAGGAAATCAAGGAGTTCATCGAGGCGAAGGCGGCCGAGGACGCCCCGATCGATCTCAGCGAGGACGAGCTCAAGCATGTCGCCGGCGGAAGTACCATACACTCCGAGACCTGCTACTGCACCGACAATACCTGTGGTTGCTCGGACACCTGCATCCGCGACTGCTGCTAAGAAGCCGCGCGGATGTTCCGCCGCTTCGTTGAGAGCCAGCTTGCCCGCGTCAGGCAGTGCCCGCAGGCGGGCATGCTCGGGGACAGGGTCTATGAGGGGCTCGAAGACGCCCTGAAACGCATAGTCGAGTTCATAGCCGGCAGCACGACAACGCACATGATCTCCCAGGCGGTGACGGACAACCCGTTCGCCGCCTCTTTTCCCGACCTGATCACCGATGCTGAGCGCGCGCAGGCCCTAGATACGATACGCAGGCAGCTCGACAGTGGGGCCATGACCCTGCCGGAACCGCTTGTCGAATGCCTTGAGCTGCAGCTCGGCTATGCGACGAGCGCCCTTCTCGAGGCGCTGGACTGTCTGGTGGAACATCGCGATGCAATCTGCGACGCGCTGTTGGGAGGAAGGCGTTTCCGGACAATCGACGATATCAAGCTTTCGACTGGCGATACCCACAACCGCGGACGAAGCGTCATGATTTTTACCACCGACGCTGGAAAGCTGGTCTACAAGCCCCACGATCTGCGGGCAGACGAGCTGCTCTACGAATTCGTCGAGCGGTTCTTCGGCGATTTCGTCGGCATCCCGCGCGCCATCGCCTTTGGCAGCCAGTTTGGGGTATGCGAGTTCGTCGAAAAGCGGCGCGCGGAGGGCGAGGTCGAGGCGGAGCGCTTCTGGTACCACATGGGTGGCCTGGCTGCCTTCGCCAAGCTCTTGGGGAGCACCGACCTTCACTTCCAGAACATCCTTTGCTGCCAGACGATGCCCTACATCATCGACCTCGAGACCATGCTGTCTCCCATCTCCGCCGAGCGGCTGGCCTATCTGCAGTCTGCTGACACGAGGGAGTGCCACACGCATTCCCTCGCCCCCTCGTTGCTCATGCCCTTCCGAGTCGAGGACACGGAGATGAGCGTCCTCACCAACACGGAGGAGGATGGAATCGCTCCTGTCGTGGATGGAAAGATCGTTACTGTGAGGCCCTACCAATCCGCGTTCAAGCAGGGCTACAGTGTTGTCTACACCCGCATCGTGGAACACAAGCAAGCGATCCGGGAGGTCGTGTCGTCGTTTCCCCTGGACATGACGGTCCGGATCGTCATGCGCGCCACGAGGGGATATTGGTTGATGTTACAAAAGCTGTACCACCATTCGGCCTTGGCAACAACCGCGGACAGGCAGCGATGCCTAGATACGCTCGAGCGAATCTTGCGTGAGAGCGGCTTAACCGCAGAAACTCCGATTATCAACAGCGAAATCGAGCAGATGCGGCGAGGCGATGTGCCATACTTCTACACCTACGTCGACAGCCTGTCCCTGTATGGTGACGGAGAAGAGCTCGCGCAAGGCAAATTCAGCCTGTCGGCGATCGAGCGCATAGTCGACACCCTCGACGCGATGGGCGAAGAGGACGAGGCCTTTGACCTATCCTACATCGATCGCGCGATCGGACTCTATAGCTACGAGTCGGACGAGTCGCAAAAGGAAGCCCCCATATGCCGGAATGCCGCAGACGCCCCTATTTCCAGGGAGCACGCGATTGAGGCGGCCAAAAAGGTGTTCGAGGAGATGCACGACTTGGGCATCGAGGCACCCAACGGGCGACTGGTGTGGGGATACGTTGACAATCACAGCCAGGCGTTCCAATTTGGCGGCGCCGGTCTGTTCGACGGCTTCACAGGACTTGCGGTGTTTGCCTCTGCCTGCGCGGCAGTATGGCCCGATGGCCGCATTCGAGAGCAGACGGATGCGCTCGTCCAGGAAGCGATCGGCGAGATACGGGGGCTGTGTCGCGTTATGGACAGGCACATGGACAACCCCGACTTCGACGTTCCCGTCGGGGAAGGCTCTGGCTTTGGAGGAATCCTGACTGGCATCGCACTTATGCGCCGCTATGCGCCAAGCGAGACGTTGGATGCCCTCTGCGAACAGGTTTTGGCTCTTCTCCAAAGGACGGAGTTTTTGGGCTGCACTATGGCCGACCGGATTGGCGGCCTAGCGGGGCTTGTTGCCGCCTTGTGCAGGTTCGAGGAATACCGGGGCCAGACGACAACGATTCGCAATGCAGCAGACCGCATCCTCGAGCTCAAGAAGTTCGCCTACAAGGACTACGTCCTCTGGAAGACCATGTCCGATATCCCCCGCCTGCTCAGCGGTGCCGGGCACGGAATGTCGGGGATTGCCGAGGCCCTTGTCGCCGCGGCTGACGTTCTGGGTGATGACCGGTATCTCCCTGCCGCCGTCGAGGCGCTGGACTACGAGATCGATGCTTATCGACGGTATGAGAAGAAGTTCGGCACATGGGCCGACCTGCGTCAATTCCCACCGGTGAAGTACATGCACGGCTATTGTGCGGGAGCGCCTGGCACGGGAATCGTCGTCAATCGCATTTTGGAGGAGGGGCACGGCGACGCAAAGGCGCAGACCATTGCTCGCCTGGCACGACAGAGCGTCGATACGCTTCCTCTGAATCCTTTCGATCATCTGTGCTGCGGAAACTCAGCCGTCGCGGAGTACTACCTGTCCGTAGGGGACCACGAGGCTGCCGGCAGGGTTCTTGGAGCCATTGGCGGGTATGGCCAGCATGAGGGCGGCCATCGGGACTTAATCTCGAACGCAAGCTGCAGCTCCATCGCCACGCTCTTTAATGGGGTCTGCGGTGTTGGCTATGAGCTGTTGCGCTACGCGTACCCAGAAACGATACTCTCCGTTCTGTGACGAGGTAAACGGCCATGTACTACCGCATAACCGATCACGTAGCGCTGCGAAGCTGGTTGGATATCGGCTTCGCAATCTATAAGAGGGGAATCCGCAAGCCGACTCCCCTGTCGGAGAGGATTGCAGCCACCATGCTCCTTGCCGATGGCGAACACGACATGGAAACGGACGACACGGTCATGCTCCTCGTAATGAGGAAGCTGATCGAGCCTTGCGAGAAGGGCGAGCGACCTAGCGCGTGGTCGGCATTTCGTGCGTACGACAACGCATGCTTTCCCATGATGAACCTCATGATCACGGGCAAGTGCAACTTCAATTGCCTGCACTGCTTCAACGCCGCCGACAACGCCTCGCTGATGACGGAGTGGTCGTTTGAGGACCTCTGCGAGTTGCTAGACCAAGCGCGTGACTGCGGTATCACCAGCTTTCAAATCACGGGCGGCGAGCCGATGGCGCACCGTCGCTTCCTCGATATCCTGCGAGAGATATACAAGTGCGACATGGATGTCTTTGCAATCAACACGAACGGCTGGTACCTCACGCAGGATGTTCTCAACGAGATGAAGGCCATCGGCTGCGCGCCTACGATGAAGATATCCTTCGACGGCATAGGCTTCCACGACTGGATTCGCCAG
>ONMP01000107.1:9572-10634 GCA_900318935.1 uncultured Actinomycetes bacterium | reverse complement strand
AGATGCGACTTACCCGCGGAAGGACGGAAAGACCCCGTGAACCTTTACTGCAGCTAGACATTGGCTGCCGGTTCGTCGTGTAGAGGATAGGTGGGAGACGTTGAAGTGGGGACGCCAGTCCTCATGGAGTCGCCCTTGGAATACCACCCTCGGCGTTCTGGCAGCCTAACCCCGTGCCGTGACCCGGGCGGGGGACCGTGTCTGGTGGGTAGTTTGACTGGGGCGGTCGCCTCCTAAAACGTAACGGAGGCGCACGTAAGGTCTGCTCAGGATGGTCGGCAACCACCCTTTTGAGTGCAAGAGCATAAGCAGGCTTGACTGCGAGACCCACAAGTCGAGCAGATGGGAAACCAGGTTCTAGTGATCCGGCGGCTCAGAGTGGAATGGCCGTCGCTCAACGGATAAAAGGTACTCCGGGGATAACAGGCTGATCTTCCCCAAGAGTCCACATCGACCCCAAGAGTCCACATCGACGGGAAGGTTTGGCACCTCGATGTCGGCTCATCGCATCCTGGGGCTGGAGCAGGTCCCAAGGGTATGGCTGTTCGCCATTCAAAGCGGTACGCGAGCTGGGTTCAGAACGTCGTGAGACAGTTCGGTCCCTATCCTCCGTGGGCGCAGGAGAATTGAGGGAGGCTGCCCCTAGTACGAGAGGACCGGGGTGGACGGACCTCCGGTGCACGGGTTGTCGACCAACGGCATCGCCCGGTAGCTGTGTCCGGTCTGGATAACCGCTGAAAGCATCTAAGCGGGAAGCCAGTCCCAAGATGAGTTCTCCCTTCGGTAAGGCCCCTGGCAGACCACCAGGTAGATAGGCCGCAGGTGCAAGGCGTGCGAGCGCCTCAGCCGAGCGGCACTAATCGGCCGAGCTCTTCTTCTTCCATGTCTCCGAGACGCGGTCCGGGGTGGGGGATCTTTCGTCCGAAGTCGCGCTGTGCGGCCCTCAGGGCACGCCCTGACAGCAGAATGCCCGTCGTTGGTCAGCGACCATGGCAGGGGAGGCACACCCGGTCCCATCCCGAACCCGGAAGTTAAGCCCCCGAGCGCCGATGGTACTGCGGG
>ONMP01000107.1:0-9559 GCA_900318935.1 uncultured Actinomycetes bacterium | reverse complement strand
GACCAACGACGGGCATTTTACGCAAGGAGAGGGGCCCCTCCCGCCGCGCGCGGGAGGGGCCCCTCTCCGCGTCCGGGGCGCGCCGCCGGCGCCGGCGCGCGGGGCGTCCCCGACTGGAATGACCACATTGTTATAAACTACGCACATGGATCGCGGGGTCGTGTTACCATCTTCCACACACTGTGGTCCGCCTCGGCGAGGTGGCAGAGCGAGTTGTAGCTGTAGAAGTTGCGGTCCCCCAGCCAGAGCGGCTCGAGGCGCGTGCCGTCCGGCGCGTACGCGGGCGGCGCCCTGTCGACGAGCTCACGGAAGGCGCCGATCTCGTCCTGCTCCTTCGAGCCCTGCCAGACCATGTCCTGGATCGTCCGGCGCCCTATGTCGTAGCACATGGTGGGGTGGGCCTCGTTCCTCGAGGCCCCGGACCGGTTGCTCACCATCCTCGTCCTGGAGTCGCCGCTCGGGCAGAGCGGGACGTCGGCGCCGTCGACGCCGTACGGGACGAACCTCCCCATCGGGACGAACCTCCCCATGACCGGCGCCTGGTGCCACATGGACAGGAACGCCGAGCTGACGCGGGGCATCGCGTCGTCGCGGAGCTTGGCGCGCTGCTGGCAGAAGGCCGACGCGGACGGCGCGGCGTCGCCCCACCCGCTCGCCCTCTCGAGTTCGACGCCGATGGTGTCCCCGTCCCAGGTGACCATGGTCCAGAGCACCTTGGGGAGCGGCAGCTTCCTGGACCTGGTGAAGTCGGCGCCCGGCGACCTCGCGCACTCCTCGGGCCTGGACGCCACCTTCGCGATCGCGCCGCGCGGCCCGCGCGGCGCGAGGTCGGGATCCTCCGCCCGTGCGGCGGCCACCTGTTTCGGTGCGAGAGGCGCGCAAGACTTATTGGACACTTATGCGTTATCAATCCGGTGAGTGGTGTACCAGAAGGCCCGCGGACGGCAGCGTCCACGGGCCTGCATATGTTTTGCTTGACTCAAGGTGACTCAGGAATCCTTAACTTCGTAGCATTGCTCTCAGGGCCTGCCCGCCCCGAGGTGCGCGACCTCGCGAGGCAGCCTCCCGCCTTGGCATGTGATCCAGCATAGATAAAGTAAGGCAAATCTTCCGTAGGGTCATACGCGAACGATTTCATAGACGTAAGATTGGAAAACCCGAGGGCAAAAAGAAAGAGATCAGCAAAGTGGTACGGTGCGATACGTAGAAGAATGTCGCATGTAAGCCGAGCCCGTGGTGAATGCTCAAACGGAGAAAACCACTTGGAAATCCTGCCTCCAGCCCTTCGAACATCAGCGGGAATCAAGAATTGGGACAACGGTTGCCTGAGCTGTCATCATCCGGCTTCTGTCATCGGTGATGAGTTGGAGTTCTTTACATTCATTCGACAATATGCAAAACAGTGCATAAGATGTAGATAGAAATTGCAAACAATGCAAATTAGAAGGGTTTATTACAAAAGAATGCATAAGATAATGAGCATATTCGAAAATGGAATACCTACAACGAAGCTCAACATTTATTTAAACCCATAATATGGACGACGCCGACCAAGTGACCACTATAATTTGTATGTCACGCCAAGTTAGCGAAAAGTGTACTAATCATGCTCCATTTATGCATGATACTGCATACTCTTTGCGAGTTTCGAATGGTACTGTGTTCCCCCATCAAATGACGAGGATAGGGGAGTGTGAACGTCATGGCGACTATGAGCCGAGACTACATGCGATCTTTGGGCAAGATAGACGAGTCCAATGAGGGAAAAGGCGCATTGCCCAATCTTGCGGCCGCAGCATCCCACAAGATTCGGCGGCTGCCAGCGGCCTTCTTGTCAACGTGCTCGACTTCTGGAAAATCCCAGATTGTGGCTGTGTGCAGCGATCCGGGAATGGGTCGTACGACTTTGCTGAGAGAGGCCATGAGTATGTTTTCTGGACGGGGAGACCACACCCGCTATGAGGACTGCGTCCATTCGGATATTGAGGAGTCATTTCGTCGTCTCGCAGATGTGGCGAAGTGGTGCCGCAGAGAGCGCGAAAGCGGATTCGCAGTGGCCGTTGCAATCGATAACTTGCCTGTGGGTGATGAGTGTGACGCAGAGCGAATGGCGCGCTTGATACGCTCCATGACGAGTGCAGGAGCAAGCGTGTTTGTGTCGCTGCTGCCTGAGGGCGAGATCCTTGTCGAGATGCTTGGCGAGGCGTGCTGCTTTTGGGCGTGCAACCTTACGCTGCCGCTCCCAGGAAGCGCACGGGAGGCAATCTTGTACTCCGAGCTTACGCGGGGAATACCAGCCCTCGTCGAGCCGCTATCGCGGATGCTTGAACCTTCGGTAGATACGGCCATGAGTGATCCTGCGTTTCAGCAGGCATATGTGGAGGTGATTGGCTCGAGCTTTCGTTCGGGAATGATGCTGGAGGAACTGCGGACTCGTGCTGTTATGATGCTTATGGGCTCAGGCGCGTTCGTGGAGGTCGAGGATGTCGTCGGGCGCGTTGATCCTGATCTTTGGCGTTCTATTGCGCGCGATGCGCCGGTCTTTGGGGTGGATGCTGCGGCGGAGTCGTTCTGTTGTGTGGGCTCTAGTTCGCGTGACGGATTGAATGTCATCTATTCTTGCATGGCTGAGGTGGTTGCGGGCTGGCCAGAAATAGTCGCGTCAGTGGCGCAGAGACTTGTCGCGCGCGGAGAGTATCAGCGGGCTGCCGCGGTAATTGGCATGTGCTCCTCTGAATCCATGCAGTACTCCGTTGTTCTGGAGTGGGCACCCGAGTTTATCAATGCGGGGGAGGTAGTTCTGGTTCGAGGGGTACTTGACGAGGCTGCGGACGGACATTATGCCAAAGAGCATGGGTTTGTTGAGGCGCGATGGGTAATGGCCGCATTGACCATGCCTCTGCGCTTCCGCGACGGCTTGGGGCGACTGCCCGCGGATGGCAGACGGGCAACCTATGCGATGCTTGCGATGCGGTGTCGCGAGGTTCTGCGTGGCGCGGCGTGGGAGGTGGACGCCTCGTGTTTGGCGGTGTCAGACCCTTTGGTGGAATCGCTGGTGCTCTGCGGACGAGCAATGGCATACATGGTCTCTGGAAGCTTCGAGGATGCTTTTATGCTCCTTGTGGACGCGCCGGCACGTACGAAGAACGTCACCGTCGTCTCGACCGTGTTGCAGATGGAATACGTACTGTGTTCGCTGCTTATGGGCATCGTGCCGCCGAATGAGGATTACGAGCTGCTGAATCGCTCTACCGATTTGCTTGACCGTGCAGGTCTTTCGGCGCTAGCTGGGATTCAGGAGTCGATTGTGCCATTGGGCATGCTCCTGGGTGGGCGAAATCTTGCTGTGGGCACCTTCGAGGCCCATGTGCACAAGGTGACGCGCATGGGCGATGTGGCATTGCAGGGAATGTACCTTATAGCGTCAGCGATTCTCGACGTGCGTGCCCATGCGTTCGTCAGAGCTCACGTGCGTCTGGGGCAGGCCATCTCTGCGCTCGATATCGCAGGCTTGCGGTATATGTCCAAAGTGGCGCACATTCTTGACGTATGCGTGAGAATACAGCTCTCTGAGCGTGTGCCACGTAGCGAAATCTCCCTCGACAAAGGTGCGACCGCATCGCTCGACAAGGTGGTCGTGATACTGCTCGCTGCAACATCGTCCAAGCGGAGCAAGCGAGCCGTCGGCGCAGGCCACTGGAACATACGGGTCTGTCCGCGCGACATCCACTGGATTATGAACATACTGATGGGGGATTTTGGCAACCTGTCAAAGCAAGTCCGGAGGGTGTGCCCTGATCTGTGGTGCGAGTCGGTGGATCGGGATGCGGCTATCATTGACAGCTCTGACGAGGTTGCCCTGCGTGGTCGTGAGACCCACAGCACATTGGAGAAGCCTTTGCCTAGCGAATCCTCGACGTCAACGAATCAGCCGACAAGCGCGTCGGAAGGACAGAATGAGAAGCGCGTGCGTATTAACGTACTGGGCGGCTTGGAGGTGCGTGCTGACGGAGTGGCTGTAGGTGGAAACGCGCTAGAGCGGAGGCGCGCGAAGTCGATGCTGGCCTTGTTGGCTGCCATTCCGGGACACGTCGCCAAGCGTTTTACGATTATGGAGTCCGTGTGGCCTGAGTATGACTATGAGACGGCGCATCGTTGCGTGTATTCGGCGACGAGTGTCTTGCGAACGGAGATATGCGAAGCGTTGGGCGACGTTAATGGCGAACAGGTGGTATTCTCCAATCGCTCCGACCGCACGGTGCTACTCAACAAGGACTTGGTGAGGTGCGACGTTGATGAGTTCGAGGAAAAGGCGCATCGCGTGCTCGACGGTGACGGTAACGAATCTGTGCAGGTAGCTCTTTGCCGTGAGATTGAGGACCTGTACCGCGGGCCCTTGTTTGTGCCTCCCACGGATGGCGCTGGTATTGTCGGAGGACGCGCGAGAGAGCTTCAGGCGCTGTATTGTGATGCCATGATCGCCGGGGCGTATGCGGCCATGCGAACGGACACAAAGATGCTCGCCTGCCGCTTCGCAAAGAAGGCGCATGAGGCGGATGACATGCGTGAGGATGCGTTGAGAGTGCTGCTGGCCACGCTATGCAATGCGGGCAGGCGGGTGGAAGCCGAGCAGGCCTACGAGCAGTATGTGAGCCATGTGGTGGACGTTACGCGTAGACCGCCCTCGAGGGACTTGCGTAGGGTTGCGAGTCAGCTTCTGGGCGAGGAAACACGCGAGCCTTTGTCCAAACGAAGGGCGGCCCCTGCTAAGGATATGCAACAAGACGCCGAGGTCGTCGACCTCTCGAACGACGTGACTCCACGACAGCTCATGATTGACCTCGGAGACGGGATGCCTGAAGCACAGGCCTCATGAGTCTGGTAAATTATCAGTCTTATGTTGGTATTTCCATGAAGCGTTTCTCATGCTGATAAAGTAGGAATGCTGTAGTTATGTCACGCATTGGCGGATGAAGGGATTGCCATGCCAGGATTGTTTTCGAGGATTCTCTCGTTGGGCTCCGACAAACAGCTCAAGGAGTTCAGAAAGATCGCGGGTCGTGTGAACGAGCTCGAGGATGCGACCCACAAGATGAGCGATGCCGACCTGTATGCTCAGACGGCGAGGTTCAGGGAGCGCCTTGCCAATGGTGAGACCTTGGACGACATGCTGCCTGAGGCGTTTGCGGCTGTGAGAGAGGCGTCGCAGCGCACGATTGGACAGCGTCACTTCGACGTGCAGCTGGTAGGTGGCATCGCGCTGCATAAGGGCACTATTGCCGAGATGAAGACGGGCGAGGGCAAGACGCTCGTATCGACCCTCGCGGGCTACCTGAACGCTCTCACGGGCGATGGCGTGCACATCGTCACTGTCAACGACTACCTTGCCAAGCGCGACAGCGAGTGGATGGGCCGTATTTACAATTTCTTGGGCATGAACGTTGGCCTGTTGCAGAACGGCATGCGTATCGGTCTCAAGAAGCCGGCCTATGCAGCTGATGTCACCTATGGCACTAACTCGGAGTTTGGCTTCGACTATCTGCGAGATAACATGGTGACTCGTCCGGCCATGCGCGTGCAGCGTGGTCATCACTACGCCATCGTGGACGAGGTCGACTCGATTCTGATTGACGAGGCGCGTACGCCGCTTATCATCAGTGGTGCAGGCACCAAGTCTGCGACCACCTATCAGGAGTTCGCTGCGGCTGTGCGTGGTCTCGAGCCCGACGTCGACTTCGAGATGGACGAGGCCAAGCACACGATCGCCGCTACCGAGGTTGGTCTGGAAAAGATCGAGCGCCGTCTGGGTATCGACGACATCTACGGTGACATGTCGGGCACCTTGGTCAACCACCTGCAGCAGGCGCTCAAGGCGGAGTACATGTTCCACCGTGACCAGCAGTACGCTGTTATCGATGGCGAGGTAAAGATTGTCGACGAGTTCACCGGCCGCATCATGGAAGGCCGCCGCTACTCCGAAGGCCTGCATCAGGCAATCGAGGCGAAGGAAGACGTGTTCGTGCGCGAGGAGAACCAAACGCTCGCGACCATCACGCTACAGAACTACTTCCGTCTGTATGAGAAGCTCAGCGGCATGACGGGTACCGCCATGACGGAGGATGCCGAGTTCCGTGAGATTTACAACCTGCCCGTACAGGTCATCCCGCCCAACAAGCCTGTCATCCGCAATGACAACGACGACTTGGTGTACTGTGATATCGAGGCCAAGTTCGACGCGGTAGCGACTGACATTGAGCAGCGCCACGGCAAGGGTCAGCCCTGTCTCGTGGGTACCGTCTCCATCGAGAATTCCGAGAAGCTTTCCCGCCTTCTCACCAAGCGTGGCATCAAGCACGCCGTCCTCAACGCCAAGTACCATGAGCGCGAGGCACAGATCGTGGCTCAGGCAGGCCGTGAGGGCGCGGTTACCATCGCGACGAACATGGCCGGTCGTGGTACCGACATCCTACTTGGCGGTAACGCGCAGGTGATGGCGAACGAGTTCTTGGCAGCATCGGGCGTAGCGGAGGAAGAGATCACCGACGAGCAGCGTGCCGCAGCACGTGCCAAGGCTGATGCCATCTGCGAGAACGAGCGCAAGCGCGTGTTGGCCGCGGGTGGCCTATGCGTCATCGGCACGGAGCGCCACGAGAGCCGACGCATTGACAACCAGCTGCGTGGTCGTTCGGGCCGTCAGGGTGACCCCGGCGAGACGCAGTTCTACCTCTCCTTGGAGGATGACCTCATGCGACTCTTTGGCGGAGATCGCATGGACAAGATTCAGGCCATGATGAAGCGCTACGAGATGCCGCGCGACATGCCCATCCAGGCAAAGATGGTCACGAAGGCCGTCGAAGGAGCTCAGCGCAAGGTCGAGGAAATCAACTTTGCCATGCGTAAGAACGTTCTCGAGTACGACGACGTCATGAACAAACAGCGCCAGGTCATCTATGAGGAGCGCAATAAGATTCTGGATGGCAAGGACCTCACCGAGCACGTCAACGAGGTGACGAGCGAGACGGTATGGCACAAGGTGTCCGAATTCTGCCCCGAGGCTGACGACCCCGAGACTTGGGATCTCGAGGGCCTGCACAAGTGGATCGAGAGCCTCACGGGCAAGCACGAGGGTCTGCCTGAGTTCACGCCCGAGGACGAGACCTCTTCCATCTCCGACCGCGTGGAGGAGTTCGTCCGCGCGTGCTACGCCGAGAAGACCGAGAAGCTTGGCGACGCCATTATGCTCGAGCTCTCCGCACAGATCATGTTGCGCGTCATCGACACGCGTTGGATGGCCTATCTCCAGGAGATGGATTACCTAAAGACGGGCATCGGCCTTCGCGGCTTCGGTCAGCGTGACCCGCTGGTAGAGTACAAGAGCGAGGCGTATGCAGCCTTCTCGCTGCTCGTCAACACGATGTACGAGGACTTCCTGCGTACGATTCTGCGCATTGAGGTGGCGGGCGCGCCCACGCGTCGTGCGGCCCACGAAGAGGAGGAGCCGGAAGAGTTGCGTGGTGCCAGCTATACGGCGGCCACGGTGGATGGCGATCAGTCGCGCTCGCGGGCGCAGACGACCGCATCGGTTCAAGTTGCGACGCCGCCGGCAGGCGTGACTCAGGTATCCTCACCTGACGCGTCCAAGACGCAGGCGCCGATGCGCAGCTTCACTGAGGTCGAGCAGGCGCCCGACCAGACCAAGCGCACGCCGATTCGCAAGGCCGACAACGACCCGTACGCTGGCGTGGGACGCAACGACCCCTGCCCCTGCGGTAGCGGCAAGAAGTTCAAGAACTGCCACGGGCGTCGGGGGGCTTAGGTCATGGCCGAGGGCGAAGCAATAGGTCTTGCGGCGCTTGCCGATCGCCTGAAAGAGGTTTCGGGTTATCTGCACGTCGATGAGCTGCGCGATGAGATAGCGCGGCTCGAGGAGGATTCGGGGCGTGCCGGCTTCTGGGAGGATGCCGACGCCGCCCGCGAAGCCATGGCCCAGCTTGCCCGCGCCAAGGACAATGTTGCCCGCCTGGATGCAGCTCAGGCCCAGCTCGATGATGCCCTCGCGGCACTCGAGCTGGGAGAAGAGACCGGTGACGAAGATCTGCTCGAGGAGGCTCGCACGCTGGCAGCGGGGCTCGAGGCAGACCTCACCGAGCTAGAGCTTGCGAGCTGGTTTACCGACGACCTTGACCACGGTGACGCCATCGTTACCATCACGCCTGGGCAGGGCGGCCTCGAGGCGCAGGACTGGTGTGAGATGCTCCTGCGGATGTACCTTGCGTACTGTGCCAGGCGCGGCTGGAAGGTGGACGTGGGCGATGCACCGGCGGCCGAAGTCATCGGCATCGATCGCGCCACCTTTACCGTCTCGGGAACCAACGCCTACGGCATGCTCAGGTCTGAGCAGGGCGTGCATCGCTTGGTGCGCATTTCTCCCACCGATGCAAAGAAGCGCCGACAGACGACCTTCGCGGGCGTGGAGGTGCTGCCCGTGCTACCCGATACCGTAGAGGTCGAAATCAATCAGGAAGACCTGCGCATCGACGTGTACCATTCTTCCGGTCACGGCGGGCAGGGCGTCAACACGACCGACTCGGCAGTGCGCATCACACATCTGCCTACGGGCATCGTGGTGACTTGTCAGAACGAGCGTAGCCAGCTGCAAAACAAGGCTTTTGCCATGAATGTCTTGCGATCGAAGCTCTACGAGCTCGAGCAGGAGCGTCGGGAAGCCGAGCTTGACGAACTGCGTGGCCCCAAGCATGACATATCGTGGGGCAACCAGATTCGCAACTACGTGCTGTATCCCTTCCAGCTGGTCAAGGACACGCGCACGGGCGTCGAGACGGGAAATACGGATGCCGTGCTCCGCGAGGGCGACCTTGACAAATTCGTGGTGGCATACCACCGGTGGAACGTGGGGGGTCGCGACTAAGCGCCGAAGCCGATGAAGCCCATCGGAGCCAACGCTCCGATGGGCTTTGCGCACTTGTGTCCGCGCGGGTTTCTTCAATCGGTTTCTTCACACCTCTGTTGTCTCTGTAGTGAATGCCTTCGGCTCATGGAGGCATTCGCGGTACTTTGGTAAAATTACTGTTTCGTAAGCACCATTTACATGGTTGAAATTCGGCAAAAACGAAGGAGCTGTTGTGCCAAGTCATCTTCGCAACACTGGAGGAACGGACGCATCGGGCGATCTCGTCACTCCAAGTACGGCGCCCGTACCGAGCGTCGTAACGTCGGGGCCTGAACCCGTGCGAACGATAACCGCCTCTACCGACGTGGCCCAGACAAACGCACCGGTTGCAAGTGGTGCCACACCAGGTGGTCTCTATGCGCCGCTCGAGGGGAGCGGAGCGGTCGTCCCGCATACCGGCACCCCTACGATTTCGCTGCGCAATGTTACCGTCATTTATCCCGCACAGCCAAATAAGCCGGCCCTTGACAACGTCTCGCTTGATATCTACCCCGGCGAGTTCGTCTTTGTCGTCGGGCACTCTGGTTCGGGCAAGTCCACGTTCCTCCGTCTGCTCACGCGCGAGCTCAAGGCGACGAAGGGCGACGT
>ONMP01000115.1 GCA_900318935.1 uncultured Actinomycetes bacterium | reverse complement strand
AGGACGAGGCTTCCGATGCAAACAACCACTTTGTGCCCCTCGTCATCAACGGCCAGCCGCGCGAGCTCGGCGGACTTGGCTCCGGAGCAAACCCGCGCACGGTCGTGGGCCAGCGCGCCGATGGTGCGGTTTTGCTGCTGGTCACTGACGGCCGCGGCTCAAAGGGCCACCTTGGCGCAACGGCCTCCGACCTCATCAACATCATGATCGAGAACGGCGCGGTGAACGCGGCCAACCTCGACGGTGGCAGCTCGTCGAGCATGTACTACAACGGTCAGTACGAGATGACGAGCGTCACGCTCATGTATGCCAACGGCTCGTGGACCATGCCCACGGCCCTTATCGTGGAGCCGAGGTGAGGCAAATGACGGACAAGAAGGATGAGATGATGGCCGCCAGCGACATGACCGAGGAGGTACCCTCGCCCATGACGAGAAGACGGAGCGTGCGACGCCGTACGTCGACCAAGCGGCCCGCAGCTGATCAGCGCGTAAGGGTTGCAAATGCTGAGACCGAGAGCGGCGAATACCAGGAAACAGATGCTCAGCGACGTGCGCGCGCCCAACGCCGAGCTCGCGCGCGCAGGGCGCAGGAAGTGCGCCTTGCAAACGAAGAGCGGCAGGATCAGGAGGCACGCCGAAGCGCGGACGCAAACGTGGGGGTAGTGCCGGTGGTGCAGACGCGACCCTTGCCAGTGCGTGACGATGAGGGTCGTGACGATGGCGTGCGCAAGTCGGGCAAACCTGTGCCGGTGCCCCTGCGTGAGCCGGTGACCCCGGTGGCACCTGAGCCCATGGCTGCCATCGAGTCCGAGCCGGCTGCACCTGAGGCGGTAGAAACTGATGCCGACGCTCCCGCACCAGAGCCGGAGTATAAGCCGGTAGCTGTCAAGCCGATACCTGTTCGACCGCGCGGGGCGGCATCGCGTATCGAGCGGCCTGCGCCTGAGGACGAACCGGAAGTCTTCGAAGAAGAGACGGAGACTGTGCCCGAGGACGTGCCTGATGACTCACTGCTCGATGACGATCTGGTCGATGACGCCGATTACGAGGGCGATGAGCAAGACATGCATGACGAGCCGGAGTCCGATGCGTCCGAGCCCGTGCGTCGGCGACTCGCTAACGAGCCGTTACCCGATCCCATGGACGATCCCGAGCCAGAATCCGAGCTGGAGCCCGCTCCGCGCACGGTCGTGCGTAGCCGTCAGCCGCGCATGTCCAAGGTGCCGGCGGCACGCCAGGCACCTCAGCACCTCATCGAGCAGAGTAGGGCGCGGTCGCAGCATCGCGTGCCGGTATTTTGGATCTGCTACGCCATGCTCGTGGCTGCAATTGTGATCTTTGGCGCCATTACGCTTACGTACACCTACGACAGTCTCGTGCGCTATGAGAACTCTCAGCCGCAGACGTTCGTCGACAACCTGGTGAACGACCTCAAGGCTGGGGGCGATGCCGCAGCCAAACGTCGTGACCAGTGCATCCGCGAGGACAACATCGGTGAGTATGATTCGCTCGAGATGCTCGATAAGCGCTTCGATGAGGGCGTGGGCAAGGCGAATTATCGCGTGGAGGAAGGCGGAATCGCTTTCGACACCAGTGCCCCCATATACACCATCTACGCCGACGACGCTCCCTACCTCACGGTACATCTGGAGCCAAAGAGCACCTACGTGCGCTTGGGTCTCTTTACCATTACCGACTGGGACGTGACGCATACGCTGGTCTATACCCCGAACATGTCAGAGTCCGCCGAGGCGAGCATCGACGAGGGTCTGAGCTACGACGTCTCGGTGACCGAGAACGCCAACGTCGTCATCAACGGCAAGCAGCTCGACAAGAGCGCGACTGACGGTACCGAAACCCCTCTGCCTGGATTCGAGTACGCGGCGCAGTTCGTAGACGTGCCCAAGGCCGTGACCTACCACCTAACTGGCCTTATGAGTGACCCGGAGGTATCAGCCACCAACTTCGAGGGTCAAGAAATCGAGCTCTTGCGTACGGGCGCGAGCATCGCTGCTGCATCGCTCGCCACGCCCAACCGCACTCCTGACCAGCTGCCCATCGATCCGCTCCAAGTGGCCGAGACCTGGAGCCTGCTCATGACGAACGACCTTGGTGGCGGTATCGGTGAGGTCACCTCGTTCCTCATTCCGGGGTCGGAGCTCTACGACCAAGCGGTTGCCTTCGTTAACAGCGTCGATATCACGTTTGTTTGGAGTCATTCGTTCACGGGATTCAGCAACGAGTCCGTGACGAACTGCATCATGTACAACGATGCGCTCTTCTCTTGCGACGTTCGCTGCGACAAAAACATGACCCTCGGAGGAGGAGAGTATCGCGTCGACGAATTCGCAAACCGGATGATTTTTGCCTACATCGACAGCAACGTTGTGGACACTCCGGGGTGGTATCTGGTGAACATGCAGGCCATCACCGACTACGACACCTCGACGACGGGCACCACGACGACGAGCACCACTGGCACGGCCACGGGTGGCACGACGAGCACGACTACGAACGGCACCACTGGCACGACCACGGGCGGCACGACTACGAACGGCACCACTGGCACGACCACGGGCGGCTCAACCACAGGCAACAACACCACGACGGGCACAAACGGCACAAACAAGAACACTAACGCGAATACGACCGAGACGACCGATACGAGTGACGAAATGTACGACGACACGTATGACTACGACGTCTACGGTCTTGATGACTACGGTACCATCTAGCCAAAGGCCGAAAGAGAGTCCTTCTTGACAAGTGCGGCGCACCCACATGGAGGTGGGCGCGCCGTTTGTCTTACTGCAACGACGCAATCGTATCGCACGAGCTTGCCCATGAGCGAGTGGCTTGGGCGCTTCGTGCGGGAACCATCCGCTTGGTATGCCCAAACCGCCGTTATATAGCCCAGCTCTGCGCTCGTCTTTGAGGAGAAATACTCATAATACTGGCTCAGTCCCAAAATCTGTGGGCCGGAAGCCGTAGATGGGCCAGCATCGGGTGGCTCTATTCCACGCCGTGGCAACCCTTCGAGCGTTCGGGACGCAGAGGAGGCCGTCCGTTTGACCCTGCGGGGCGTTCCCCGGAATCGACGTTGCCGTGGCACGGATGTGATTGCGCTTCGTGCAGCACTCTTCGTCCAAGAATGCGCTTCGTGCGGAGGCTTCGGCCGTAATTTGCTTTCGTGCGGGCTCTCAGCGCTCACGAAACGCAAATCCGGCCGAGGGGCCCGCACGAAACGCAAATCCGGCCGAGGGGCCCGCACGGGCGTCCAAAGGCCGGGAGATCGTAGGAAAGGCCGTTGAAACGGTCGAGAGGAAGGGATGGGACGGTTCGGAGCCGACGTTCGTCCCAGCGATCCGCGCTTCTTGCACCATACGTCGGGATGCGATCCGTCGCGTCCGCTCGGCGCCGGCTTCGCACGGTATTGAGTGCCGCTTTTGCGCCGACGTGGGAGGGTATTCCGCCGGATTGACGCCGGCGCGGGGGGACGTTCCGCCATTCTTTCGTTGCTGTGGTTTGCGTTCCGCCGGATTGACGTCGGCGAGGAATTTTACCCCCAGATTGACGTTGGCGTGGCCACAGGGGCGTCGATTCGGAAGAATCCTGCCGCAGGGACGTCAATCCCGGGGAAACCTGCCACACGAACGTCGATCCCACGGAAGGCGAGCCACACGAACGCAAGACACAGGGAAACCTGCCACGCGGAAGTCGATCGCGAGGAACGCCGTCACGCCAACGTAAAACCAAAGAAACGCGACCCGCGGGATGCCAACCACGGCGGCGGCCAGGGAATGCCAAGGGCATGACCTCCGCCCACAGGTTTTGGGATTGACCCAGAAATTTGAGGTTAATGGCCTTGCTCAGGCAAACTCCACTCTGGACAAGCTCGTTGTAGTGCGCTTTGTGCGTTGCCCCGTGCAGCCTGACGAGCGTGAGATTCCCTGTCAGTCATAAGTTGTTAAGATGCGGGCATTGAGGTAGGTTTTAACAAATAATAGCACATCTATGCACACCAAAGCTGACCTATGATTGTCTATCAGTACACTGGCGGCTTGCGCTCGCTCTCAATGAGTGAGACATGCATATGGTTGGTGTGGGTGCGCCGCCTGTCTTACTGCACGATGCAATCGTATCGCACGAGCTTGCCCATGAGCGAGTGGCTTGGACGCACATTTGCGAGATGAGCACCCTTGACTGGGCGCTTTATCACCACCTTGTGCGGGCCGACTGCGAGGGCTGCATGCAGAAGAGCACCGGCCTCCTCTTCCGTGCAGGGTCGTTCAAGGGAGCGCAGCAGCTGGAGCTTCTTGTTTGTCGCTGCATCCTTGCGCTTCGCGGGAAACATCGGATCGAGGTACACCACGTCTGGTGGCGTGCTGAGCGTAGCCAGCCCCTCCTTTGCGTCCCCCTCAACCAGTTGCATCCGCCCTACGGCCTCGGCAAGGCGCGAGTCCTGCGCCGCACGCTGCAGGGAGTCGCGCAAAAGCGCTGCAATACTCTGATCGCGCTCAAAGAGCGTTACCGCAAAACCCGATGCGGCGAGCAGCAACGCGTCTTCGCCGAGGCCGGCCGTGGCATCCACCGCGGTCGGCATCCGCGTTCCGCGCACGCGAGCGGCTCTTACGAGCAACTCGCGACGCAAGTTCGAAGGGCGAAGCCTGGGCAACATGCGCGTGAGGTCCCCACGCAACCAGAGCCCATCCCGCTCGAGGGCAAGACTTCCATCCGCGCAGGTGACGAGCCGTGTAGTGTGGGCAGGTTCGTCGGGCTCGTCGTCGGGTGTTGTTCGTCGTTCTCGACTCATTAGAAGACCTGCGCAATCATGCAGACGTTCGTATTCGTCTCAAGGCCGTTCGTGAGGGGGGATGAGATGGGGTCGCCAGCGGTTATCACTACGATGTCGTCCTTTTTTACGAGACCGTTCGCGCGTGACTTCCTCAGCGCATCGTAGCAGATTGCGGCGACGTTCTCCTGTTCGGTGGTCAGGACGCCTTGCACACCCCAATAGAAGCACGTGCGCCGAATGGTGTTCTCGCTGGACGTGGATGCGATGATGGGAAACTTTGGACGAAAGACGCTCATGATGCGTGCCGTACGCCCTGTGGCGGTGGGGCAGAGGATGGCGGTGGCGCCTACGCGCTGGGCTGTCTCGACGGCCGCGAAGCTCGTTGCGCTACTTATGTTGTCCAGACCGTCCCTTTCGTGATAGATATGGCGCTCGTCGAGATGCTTCTCGGCCTGTAGGCACACCTCGGACATCACCTTTACGGCGTTGACCGGGAAGTCGCCTGCGGCTGTCTCGCCGCTGAGCATGACGCAGTCGGTACCGTCATAGATGGCGTTGGCGACGTCGGTGACCTCGGCACGCGTCGGGCGTGGGTTGTGGACCATCGACTCGAGCATCTGCGTGGCTGTAATCACCGGCTTATAGGCTTGGTTGCAGCGCTCAATGATTTGTTTTTGCAGATAGGGGACTTCGGCGGGCGGTACCTCGACACCTAGGTCGCCACGTGCCACCATGATGCCGTCCGATTCGTGCAGGATCTCTTTGAAGTTCTGGAGTGCGAGGGCGGATTCAATCTTTGCGATGATAAGCGTCTCAGGCGATTTGGCTTCCTTGCAGAGGCTGCGTATCTCGCGTACCGCATCGGCGTCGCACACGAATGAAGCGGCAATGGCGTCGGCGTGCATCTCGCAGGCGAAACGAATGTCAGCCTTGTCCTGCTCGGTGACAGCGGGCATCTGCGTGACGACGTTGGGCACGTTGATGCCCTTGCGCTCTCCGAGGTAGCCGCCGTTGATGACCTCGCATATGATGTCGGTGTCCTGAACGTCGGTTACCTTTACTTCGATGAGGCCGTCATCTATGAAGATTCGCGTCCCAACGCTGACAGCTGCCGGGAGCCCGTCGTAGCTGATGTGGATCTGTTCGTCGGTGCCTTCGACGGAGCGTGTGGTGAGAATCACGGTACTGCCCGTCTGCAGATGAACCTGCTCGTGGTTGCGGTTGAGGCCGCAACGAATCTCGGGCCCGCGTGTGTCCACCATAATCGCGATGGTGGTGTTCAGCTCGGAGGCGATGCGCCGCGCTCGCTCGATGTTGCTTCGGTGGTATTCGTGGTCACCGTGCGAGAAGTTGAGGCGTGCGACGTTCATGCCTGCCTGAATCATGGCAGAGAGGACCTCGTCGTCCTCTGTAGACGGTCCCATGGTGCAGACGATTTTTGTACGGTTGGTGGATGCCATGCGTGGCTCCCTTCGACGTGACTCCCTTCGACCTTTTACAGCCAAATCAAGTTTAGCCGAAAAGTACGGTTTTGTATTCCCCCACCGCCTACGGTTTGTGACCTCGCGGCTATGTCGCTTACGCGCTACCATGGAGAAGCTCACCCATCATAGTGTCATGCCCTGTCCGGGAGGATTGCCATGCCCATGTCGCGTCACTCGATTGCCCCGTTTGTGAGGGGTGCCGTGAGTTTGCAAGAGGAGCCCGACGGACTCGTCGTTGCCCAGAGATTCTTTCCCGAGCAGCTCGAGCATCTCGTCAGAGTAGGGCGCGAACGCCGTGCCATCGCAACCGCAGGCGTCGTGATCGACTTCGCCACCGACGGCACCGAGGTTTCGCTCGACTGCCGCGTGGTAGGCGGGCTAGACCGCAGGCACCCGGTATATCGCGCGGTCATGACCGGCGTCGGCAAAGACGAACCTCCATACGGTCTGGCTGAGGAGGGCAACGTCGACGGCATCGATTTCGTGGTCGCGGGTCATCTCGTCGCTACGGTTGCTGCTACCACGGGTAGGCTTTGCCTCGCATTTGAGAACCCTGAGCACGAGGAGCTTGAGGTGCGCATCTACCTGCCTAGCATCATGAGCGTGGCATTCGGCAACCTCGAGACAAACGGTACGCTCAAGCCGGTCCCACAGCGGGGATACCTGCTTGCCCTTGGTGACTCCATCACACAGGGCTTCGTGTGCGGACGTCCCTCGCTCTCGTATCCCGCCCAGATCGCCTCCACGCTGGGCATTGACCTCCTCAACCAGTCCGTCGCTGGGCATGTCTTTGACGAGGACTCGCTTGGTGGCTTCTCCCTCTGGCGAGACGAGCAGCCGACGGTTGTAGTCATTGCCTATGGCACCAACGACTGGGCGCGCAAGCGGTCGCCGGGCTCGGTGGAGGGCGGAGCGGTCGCATTCCTCGAGCGCATCAGCCGTCTCTTTCCTGGCGTGCCCACCTATGTGCTCTCGCCACTGTGGCGCGTCGACGAGCATGAGCCCGTGCCGTGCGGTAGGCCTCTCACGTGGATACATCAGCTGCTGGGTCGTGTGTGCTCGCGTCACGAGCAGATGCATGTTGTGGACGGATACCACGGCATCCCCAAGGATCCGTCCCTCTTTGCCGACGGTGTGCTGCATCCCGGCCCCAAGGCCATGGGTCTCGTGGCCGATTTGCTGTTGGAGGCAATGTGCGAGGACAGCGTGGACCTTCTCGTCTCGCGTCGTGTGGCCAGGCGTTTGGGGGCCCAAGAGGGGGCGGAGCCCACGGAGGAGCTCGTCTCTCGCGAGGCACGCATCGACCGAAATATCTCCCTGCGCAACGGCTCGCCCGAGACGCATCCCGAGTTCGACCGGCTCGTGCGCACGATATGGAGCCTGCGCCAGCCCGACGGTTGTCCGTGGGATCGAGAGCAGACGCATGAGACGTTGGCGAAGCACATGGTGGAGGAGGCCTACGAAGCGGCTGAGGCACTGCGCCTGGGCTCTGAGGAACCGGAGCATCTGCGCGAGGAACTTGGCGACGTTCTTGAACAGGTGCTGCTCAACGCCCAGGTAGCCGATGACGCCGACGCGTTCGACATCGACGACGTGTGCCGCGAGCTCAACGAGAAGCTCATCCGCCGACATCCGCACGTGTTTGGCGACGTGGCGGAGGTAGCACATGGTGGGGCGGGCACCTCTGTCACCTCAGAGGACGTGCTTCAGATTTGGGACGCCGTAAAGAACGAGGAGCGCGCGGCGGCACCCGCGCGGCGTGGTCTGCTCGATTCGGTCCCCGTTGCGCTTCCTGCATTGATGCAGGCGCAAAAAATCTCCAAACGCGCGGCGGCGGCAGGATTTGAGTGGGAGACCGTCGCTGATGTGTGGGACAAGGTCGCGGAGGAGCGAGCGGAGTTCGAGAGCGAGGAGCCCGGGAGCCGAGAGGCGCTCGAGGAGTTCGGCGACATGCTGTTTGCCCTCGTCAACGTGGCACGTCATTGCGGCATCGATGCGGAAGAAGCGCTTGCGGCCTCCAATGCCAAATTCCGTCGTCGCTGGGCTGCCATGGAGGCCAAGGCCGACCTTGATGGACTCGATACCGAAGAGCTCAACCGCCTGTGGGACAGCGTGAAGGCGGGGGAGTGACGTGTCGGGAAAAGGCCAGTGTTCCTTTTTCCTCAGATGTGCCATAATGGTTGCCCACGCCTCGCGCGTGGGCCCGAACACACCTCAAACGAAGCCGTGGCATGAGCTATAGAGATTCTACATCCCCTAGGCGTGACCGCCCGATTGGTCAGCGTCTCTCGTCTAGAGAGGGGCGTGAGGCCGAGGGCCGTGTGTCGCGCAGACATAATGCGTCGGATAGACGTGGCGATGTGTATGGTCCGGCACCGCTGGCTACGGTACGTCGGCGAGACGACTTTGCCCGTCGTGACAGAACTCATGGCCGAGATCGCAGCCGCGAAGACGCGCTTCGTCGCGACGAGGTCGTCCATCGCGCATGGCCCACACCTGAGGAGCGACTCTCGTCAACTCGTGGACGTCGCATACGTCACGCTGGTCAAGACACTGCTCACGACAACCGGCGTTCTCATTCTGAGAGCCGAGAGCGTGCGGTACGCCGGGCGGGCGAGACGGGTCGTCCTCGCCGTTCAGTTGGCGCAGACCAGCTCACCCTGTCTGCAGGTCAAGCGAGAGGCCTCAACCTGCGCATTAACCGTCCCTACGGTCGCGGCACTACGGCGCAGCGTGTCGAGGATCAGCGCGCTGAGATGGGTGCTTCGATTCGGCCGGCGGTTTATACGCAAGAGAAAGTCGGCTTGCGTGACCGCGTGCGCATCGCCCGCCGTTGGGGGACAGGGCTGCACCTCAACGTATGGTATGTCGCAATCGCCGTGTTCCTCTTTGCCGTGCTGACGGTAGCTGCGGTGATGGGCCCAATACGTGACTACTATACGGCGTGGCGCGAAGCCGGTATGCTGGAGGTCGAGTATGAGGTTGTGTCCCAGATCAATGAGGGGCTGACCAAAGACGTCGAGCGTCTCAACACGCTTGAGGGCATCGAGGACGAGGCACGTCGTCGCGGATATGTATATCCGGACGAGGAGGCCATCGTGGTGGAGGGCTTGGAAGAGGAGCAGGTCTCGGAAGAGGATGCGGTCAAGGCGGCGCTGGCTGAGTACGAGCAGAATCTGCCTTGGTACGTCCACGTTCTCGACGACCTCTTTGACTATAAGCACAAATAGGTGAGGAGCGAGCATGACGCGCGTGGCAGTTATCGACATCGGGACCGTGACCGCACGTCTGGCTATTGCTGACGTCGAGGACGGAAGGGTTCAGCGGCTGGCACGTCGCTCGACTATCGTTAATCTTGGCGAGGGTGTCGATCGCACGGCTCGTCTCTCGGCTGAGGCCTGCGATCGACTCATCGTGTGCATTGACGGTTATCTCCAGGCAATTCGTGACGCGCGCGTGGACGCTACCTGCTGCACGCTGACAAGCGCCGCGCGCGACGCAAAGAACTCGGGCGACCTGTTGGATGCATTTGCGGCGCGTGGACTTGTGGCGCAGGTGATTCCCGGAGATGTGGAGGGTTCGCTTACGTTTCTGGGCGTGGCGCAGGACTTCGAGGGCGAGCGCCTGCTCGTGGCTGACAATGGCGGCGGCTCGACGGAGTTCGCCTTGGGCATGCTTGACGCAAGTGCGGGTCTCGACCTGCAACGCGTTCGCTCCATTGACGTGGGGTGCAGACGCATCACCGACAGATTCCTCTCGCGCGAGGATCCGCCGAGCGCCGACGATCTGCGTGCAGCGCACGAGTTTGCTCGTGGGGAGTTTGCGGCGGTCGCGTCATGGTGGGCCGATGGGGGCAAGCCGTCGCGTGTGGTCGTGACGGGTGGCACCTCGACTACGTTGGTGGCGCTCAGCAAGGCGCTCGTGCCGTATGAGTCCTCGCAGGTACACCTAGCTCAGCTCACTCGCGAACAAGTACGCGCCCAGGGGGATCGTTTGGCTGCGTTGACGGTGGCGGAGCGCGCGGGGCTCGCGGGTATCCAGCCACAACGCGCGCCAGTGATTCTTGGTGGCGCCGTTGCTGTGTCTGAGATCTTGGGCGCGACGGGATTCAGCGAGCTCACCGTGAGCGAGAGTGACCTGCTCTTTGGCTTGGCGCTGACGGTTGCCGCCACGGCGTGCGATGAGCCGACGCCGGTGAGCTGGCGACCTCGCCTAAGCTAGTTGTCGTTCGCGCCTCACTTGCTCCGCGATTTCGGACTTTTCTCTATCCGCAAACGTGCGCAGGTTTTGACGCAGCGATTAAGGCCGTTGTTTGTTGTGCCGCGGTCGGTTAATATGAGAATTACCGATATGGGGGCGTGGCGAAATTGGCAGACGCAGGGGACTTAAAATCCTCCGCCGCAAGGCTTGCGGGTTCGAGTCCCGCCGCCCCTACCAGGTAAAACAAGCGCTCCTCCACGGGGCGCTTTCTTGTTCGTGCGCCTTTTCAGGGACTCGAACCGCAAGGTCGCAACATGCCTGCGGCATGTTGCGGGCCGAGGAGCGAAGCGACGAGGCCTACGAGCGTCGCGCGCAGCGCGGCGCAGGAGTCCCGCCGCCCCTACCATCGCGCGAAGGTTCGAACTCTCGTAGAGGGACGAATCGCACCTTTACGTCATCGAACGTAAAGGTGCGTTCGAACTTGGTGTCTCCCACGCAACCCAACCAGCCCACCACGACGTCTATACGATTGTCCGAGACGATAATCTCATCGACGAAGTACCCGAGGACATTGTCACGCACTTCCGCATCGTCCAGATTTGCGTTCGCGAACTTTTCGAACAGCGCCGCAATCGTGTTCTCGTCTTCGACGAGCGACTGCTTCGACCGTGGGTGCCGCAGAGCGTCGAGCCGCAAACGCCGCAGGTGAGGTGCCCCGTCAGCCAGAACCTCGGCATGCCGTCCGGAACCACGATCGTCTTACTCGTTCACGGCGGAATAGCGCTCACCAGCACATCAAACTGTGTACAGCCATAGCTTTGTGGCTGGCACAAGTTTCAAGCGATTCGTGGAACAGAATTCAACCGTGATACACAGGTACGTTCTGCAGGACCCCGACTACGGCATCGAGTACCTGGTCAACGACCGGGGCGGGTGCTACCCGAGGCTGGATCCGTACGGTAACGTGATCGGGGTGTCGTATGAGTGAGGCAGTCGAGGCGGCACTGTGGGCCTTCGCGCTCGCCGCGCTCTTCTCGGTGTTCCTCGGCCTTGCGTGGGTGCTGACCGGGATTCTTGATTCTGTCTGCGAGATCCTCTGCATGTGTTGCTGATGCGGCGTCGTTGACGAAGAACGAGCCCGCCCGCCTCCTGGATCGCGGAGGCGGGCGGGCTCGTCATGTGTCGCGCTTCGGTGCCCTAGTCGAGCAGGTCCTCGGGGATTGGCTCCTGGTCGGCCAGAAGCACGTTGAACCACCACTCCCACGGCCTCGTGCCCGACGCCACCAGCGCGTCAAACAGCCGGATCTGCTCGAGCGGGGTGTGGTTCTCGAACTCCCTCCTCATCTCCTGCTCGACGGCGATGGACGTCCTGAACATGTCCATCACCACGTCCCACATCTCCTCGGCCGAGTAAGATCCCTCGGGCAGGCTCAGGACCAAGTCGCCCTTGAAGTATGCCTCGTCCTCGGCCTGGATAAGCTCGTGCCACTTCTTCTCGTCGATCATCTCTTTCTCCCATCATCCGTTTGACCGGCCCTCGGGCATCCTTCTCCGATAAAGAATCTCGTAAAGAAGGACGCGCCGAGGAACGCTTAACCTTGCGTAAGGATGATGAGCGGAAATGCGTGTCTACCTGCAGAAACGCGGAACTATGCTAAAATACGTTTTCCCAGCACGGAGGGGACAGTCCCTATTGATAGGCCACCGCCGGTTATCGATTTACGTGGCTTATGGCCGACCCGTGAACAGTAACCGGTGGACCCCTCAGGGATGCCTGCTAGGCACCTGCATGACCTGTCTCGATAAATTTCTGTTTATAATTGTCCAAGGCGTCCTAGGCTCGTTTCGGCGATGGGGTTGAGGTCTATGAAACAGAATCGTGTAGCTAGAGTCTTTTCCGTGCTCATCTCGATTGCGATGGTGCTCAACATGGTGCCGGCACCCGCATTGGCGGAGGCGCTGACCGAGTTGCAGGTGGATGGATCATCGCAAAGCGTGGGGCCGGAAGAGGTCTTGCAGACCACTGAGGCGAAGGGGGCGGTCACGGAGTCCGAACCTG
>ONMP01000304.1 GCA_900318935.1 uncultured Actinomycetes bacterium | reverse complement strand
CACGACCCTTTGAGGTGATGGCGAGGCGCACCTTGCGAGCTCCGCCTTCCAGTTCGACGCCTTGCATAGGGTCTTGAAGCAGCGAGTCAAGCAGCCGTTCGAAGTCGTATTCCAGCGACTTGTGACGCTTCTTCAACCGTTTGTAGGCGGTGCGAAAATCTTCAGAGATTTTAATTTTCATAGTGCTCTAAGTGCTGCCACAGCCTCTTCTTGAGTCATGCTTGGCTCAGATTCCACCTGTTTCATGCTTCGCTTGATGATGCATGCTAACTTGTATGCCTCCTCCAGTTGCCGCATCCTGTTCCACCGACGCACGCTCATGCTGACGGTGATTCTTCTGGGTGTCCTCTCGATAATTGCTTCCATTTATTTCTTTTTTATAATTTCCGTTTGCAAAGATATATCCTTTTCTTGACACTTCCAAGAGAATGATGTAAAAAGTTGGGAAAGGGTTTGAATAAAAACAAATAGCCCACACAACACTTTCGTTGCGTGGGCTATTCATGTCACTGACCATCAATAGGAGTCGACCATGTAGAATCACTTAGTTCCTTCCGTGACGAGGATCACACCATTGGCTGCCCGCGCGCCGTAAATCGCCGCTCCAGCCGCATCCTTCAACATGACGGTTGGGTCCACTTCTTCCCACGGTCTGGTGGGTTTTTCGCGGAGGCTTAACAAGTCCATCTCTCTCATCGAGCTGTCGAAGCCGTCCATGTCCATTCCTTCCTTCGCCTTGCTGTCGAGGAGGCTTATCAAGTCCTGGTCTTCCGTTGTGGGACGGTGGAAGGTGGTGCTGAATTCATCCTCTTCAAAATCATATTCATAGGTGGTGGTGAGGGTGAGCTTGTCGCCGGAGATGCTGTACTTGGAAGTTTCTTCTCCTTCGTAGGAGAGGTTCTTGACCGTGACGGTTTTGGCAGTCTCGTTCACCGTGTAGGTGCCACTTTGAACATCGCGCCCCCAATACATGAGGGGAACACCGGCATTGCCTGAATAAATAGTTCGGGTGATGACGCCGCCGTCAGCAAAGTTGAGCAGTATGTACTCCGTATAACCCCCTTCGAGCGGTTCGCCTTCTTCGTCGTCAATATAATTGATTTTGACAAACCAGTTGCCGAGCAGCGATGAAGCCTTCCCAGAGTCGTCGTCATCATCTTTTGAACACGAAGTGAAAGTTGTCACTGCGAGGCCACAAATCATGAGGGCAGCCAACATCCATTGGAAATGTCTTTTAATCATAATAGTTAATGTTTTGGGTTAATGGTGTTTAGGAGTCGGTCATGTAGGATCAGAAGATTTCATACCGGCGCTGCGTTAATCCCTCCTTGAGCTCGTAGCGGCCCATCTCTGCCTCGTCTGTCACCGGCTTGCTGTACATGCCGCTTGACGTGCTCGGTGCTTCCATCCCATCGCTGTTGGATTTGCTAAATATGTTCAGTTCATCCTGTGAGGGACGGTGGAAGGTGACGCTGAATTCATCATCATCAAAATCATATTCTTTGGTGGTGGTGAGGGTGAGCTTGTCGCCGGAGATTTTGTAGTTGGAAGTTTCCACTCCGTCGGCAGAGAGACCCTTGGCCGTGATGGTTCCGGCTTTCTCGTCCACTGTGTAGGTGCCACGTTCAACCTCCAGATCCCAATACTCTTATAAGCCCCTCCTACCATTGGTTCGTCGTCTTCATCGTCTTCGTCGTCAACATAACTGAGATCGACGAACCAATTGCCGAGCAACGATGAACCCTTTCCGGAGCCGGAGTCGTCATCATCTTTTGAACACGAGGTGGTAGTAATCACTGCGAGGCCGCAAATCATGAGAGCGGCCAACATCCATTGGAAATGTCTTCTGATCATAATAATAATGGTTTTAATTAATGGTTTTGGTAATTGATGTTTAATATTCGGCGGCAAAGATACGAACTTCCTTGCAAACAAAAAAGCATTTCGCTGAGTTTTTCTTTGCGGTTCACCCATTTCTCCGTACCTTTGCACCCGAAATGAAAGTATTAGGTATCAGAAGAGGATTGAAGTACTCGCCGAACCTGGCGGGGAATGACGCTGCCATCTTCACGGCGGTGATGGACGAGCTGAGGGCTGAGGGCCACGAGGTGAGCACCATCCGCGAGGAGGAGATGCTGGCGCAGGACTATGGGGCGTACGACCGCGTGGTGACGATGGCGAGGAGCATGGCGACGCTGTCGACGTTGATGGACGAGCTGAAGGAGCGGGAGGATGTGCAGGAGAAGTTCTTCAACTCGGTCAGGGGCGCTGTGGTGTGCATGAACAAGTCGCTGGTGGCGCTGCAGATGCTCATGTCGGACATTCCCCAACCGGCGTTCCGCATCGGGCAAGATAAGAAGATCATCTTCGACGCGACGAACCAGAAGGGCAAGACGGGACTCAGGTTTCCGCTCTGGTTGAAGAACAGCGAGGGCACGGCAACGATGTCGGTGGACACGCTCTTTTGCCAGACGAAGAAGGAGTATATGGAGGCGCGGAAGGCGTATCAGGAGATGGGCGTGAGCACGTGGCTCGTGCAGGACCACGTGGTGGGCGACCTCATCAAGTTCTACGGCGTGGAGGGCACGGGCTTCTTCCAATGGCGCTATGCGAGCAAGGGACATTCGAAGTTCGGTCTGGAGAAGATCAACGGACCCGAGGCGGGCTACAAGTTCGATGCCGGACAGGTGCAGGAGTATGCGGAGAAGCTGGCGCGGGCGCTCGAGGTGCCCATCTATGGCGGCGATGCGGTGATTGACGAGGAGGGAAACATCTGGCTGATCGACTTCAACGACTTCCCCAGCTTCTCGTCGTGCCGGGAACGTGCGGCGAAGGCGATAGCGGAGAGAGTGGTTAGAAGTTAGAGGTAAGAAGTTAGAGGTAAGAAGTAAGAGGTAAGAAGTTAGAGGTTATAGGTTATAGAGATGAAGGAAAAGATTGAGCAGACATATAAGTCGAACGACACGGAGGAATGGCTGGATGTAGTGTGGACGCGTCCGATCGGCTATCAGTGGGCGCGGCTGTTCGATGCGCTGAACGTGCATCCGAACACGGTGACGATTCTCTCGATGATCATCGGTGTGGCTTCGGCCTACTTCTTCTTCTCGGGCAGTTACCGGACGGAGGGCACGGAGGGACTCGTCTGCAACATCATCGCTGTGCTCCTGCTGGCATGGGCGAATTTCTACGACAGTGCCGACGGTCAGCTGGCTCGCATGACGGGCAAGAAGACGCAGCTCGGACGCATCCTCGACGGGGCGGCTGGCGATGTGTGGTTCTTCGCCATCTATCATGCGCTGACCCTCCGCTTCTACTTTCATCACGAGCTTGAATTTCAATGGTTGGGCATCGAAGACACCGAGCGCAACGGCATCATCGCCACGCTCGTGTTCTACGCCTTCGCCTGGTTTTCGGGCATCACGCTCCACGCCCGTCAGTGCGGACTCTCCGACTACTACCGCCAGATCCATCTCTTCTTCCTGAAGGGCAAGGCGGGCAGCGAGCTCGACAACTCCATCCAGCAGCAGCAAATCTACAGGGAGACGCCGTGGAAGGGCAATGTCATCTACAAGCTCTTCCTCATCACCTACATCAACTACACGCGCAGTCAGGAGAAGCAGACGCCGCAGTTCCAGCAGCTCTGGGCGACGCTCAAGCAGCGCTACGGCTCGGTCGATCGGGTTCCGCAAAGCTTCCGCGACGAGTTCCGCCGCCTCAGTCTTCCCCTGATGAAATGGGCGAACATCCTCACGTTCAACACCCGTGCCATCACCCTCTACATCGCCTGCCTCATCGACCTCCCCTGGCTCTATCTGGCGATGGAGATGACGGTATTCACTGGACTCTATCTGTATATGCGGCATCAGCACGAAGGGTTCTGTAGAAAGACCCTCTCCCCAACCCTCCCCCGTAATGGGGAGGGAGACCGTGCGGATAGGAAGTCATTGAGTAACAATCCGGATGGCCTCCCCATTACGGGGGAGGTGCCCGAAGGGCGGAGAGGGTCTATTTCTGCTATCATCTTCGACTACGGCGGCACCATCGACACGAACTCCGTGCATTGGAGCGAGGTGCTGTGGGAGGGCTACCAGCACGTGGGCATCCCCGTGAGCAAGGAGGAATTCCGTCAGAGCTATGTGGTTGCAGAACGTGCTTTGGCGAAGCATCCCTACATCCGTCCCGAGCACAACTTCCTCGACCTCTTGACCATCAAGTGCGACATCGAGACGAAGGACCTCATGGAGAAGGGCATCTGGACGGTCGGCGATGAGGAACGGAAACGGATGAGCGATGCCGTTGCGATGTATTGCTATGAGCATGTGCTGAAGGTGTTGGAGGTGAGCCGTCCCGTCATCGAAACATTGTCGAAGAAATATCCGCTCGTGCTGGTCAGCAACTTCTACGGCAACATCGAGACCATCCTGAAGGACTTCCGTCTGGAGTATTTCCAGCGCGTGATCGAGAGCGCGGTCGTGGGCATCAG
>ONMP01000356.1 GCA_900318935.1 uncultured Actinomycetes bacterium | reverse complement strand
AGTTTAGCGCCGTTTGCCCCAATCTAGCTGGGCAAACGGCGCTATCGCGTTGAACGTTTTCGGACGGCACACCGCCGGGCGGCTACCTCCAGCGGATCTGCTTTCCCTTGGCGAACAGAGCCTTTATGTCGCGCGTGCGCATCCACTTCCTGGGCGCCTCCTCGCCCACGAGCCGTGCCCGGCGTAGTTGCCCGTGCAGCCGCAGCGGCTGCACGGGATGGACAGGGGGGCGCCGCCGCCGCTTTCCCGTAGCATTGTCCTCGGCCTCCTGGGCGCCAGCCCGAGGTCTGGGGCGGTGCGGACCAGCTTGCCGGCGTCGGGCGCGCCGCCCGTGCTTCCAGTTGACATACGCAACGCAGCATAGCGCCACGCGGATTAATTAATCCGCGTGGCGCTCGCACGTTAATTAATGTGCGCGAAATGGCCGCAATCTCGCGACAGGAATCTGCAGCTCTACAAGTACGAGCTCAAGCGCGCCTTCGGCCTCCTGGAGGTCTACTACAACGTCTTCGCCCCGCGACCAAGGGCAACTACCGGTCGTACAACAACGACCTTTTGTGACGGCGGTGATCCATCGTTCGTCGTATCATTTGGTGCAGGTGCTCCGCCCGAGCTTTGCGAAGGCGGCGTAGTCGGTGAGGGGGTGCTCGGTGAACGCAGGGGACTTCGTGGTCGTAGCCGTTTTGGCCGCGCTGATCGCGCTTGCGATCCGGCTCATGCGGCGCTCGCGCGGGTGCGGCGGCTGTGCGTCCTGCCCCCATGCGAGGGGATGCGCCAAGCGATGACCGGCAAGGTGGCTGTCCGAGGATGCACCTACGCCGACACCAACGTGGACATTGCGGACGACTGGGACGGCCTCTCGTTCGCCTACGCCCCCGCGCTCGCGGTGGCCGTCACGCTCGACGGGATGGTGCTCGACGCCAACGTGGTGGGACACGGGCTTGGGTACGAGACGTTCTCGTCGCCCGTCGAGGTGGACGGGAGGAGGACGAACCTGCGCACGACGTGGGTGGAGAGCGAAGGGGAGGAAGGTGGCGGCCACTACGAGCTGCTGGGCACGTGGGGCGGCATCGACGACCTCAACGGCCTCGCGGACCGCTCCATGGCCGGCCTCGCGCCGGGGAGCACCGTGTCCGCGATCTCGCTGGAGAGCGGGGAATCGCGCGGGGGCATCGTCGTCGGCGGGCGGCCCGAGGTGTCGGAGGCCCCGCTCGCGCCCGGCTCGTACGAGTTCCGCTTCGTGGCCATCGACCTCATGGGCAACGAGCACCCGTCTCAGGAGGTCGCCTACGAGGTGGCCGAGGACGGCACCACGACAGTTGCCTCTGTGGGTGGCGCGCCGACGTCCGGGCGAGCCCAAGCAGGAGGAGCGTTGCAAGCTGGCGAAGGATGAGGTGGATGGCGTGGCGGGCGGTCGTCCCCCCGTACACCTTCCGCCGCAGTAGGGCTACATCCCCGCCATGACCTGTCCGAAGTCAAACTCGAAACCAGGGAAGACTTCAGACGGAACTGGCGTGGAAAATTCGTATGTCTGCATAACGGATTGAGAGTCGAACACGTACGTACGTGAGTACTCGGTTTTGTTGGGAATCACAAATCCAGTACTCGCGTACGTTTGCCTCTCGGTAAAGATTGAGCTTGGACACGTAGTCCATGCCCGGGTTTGAAGGCGAAACGACCTCCGCGACGAAATGCAACATACAGCTCGCAAGATGCATCACGTTGAGAGGTTCAGCATGGATACCGAAGGGGTCGTAAACAGGCGGATGTTCGTTGTCATTGCAGTGGTAGTTGTCGCAATAGACATCGCCAGCGCTCAACACGAGTCAATTTACTCTGCGAGAATACATGAGGTTTCCATGACGGGACTTGTCTATAATGAAAACATAAAGGGTTTGTTCTGTAAGTGGAGATGGGGGAGGATGGCAATGAGGAGTACGGCCTCGAGGAGAGTGCTCTCGCTGGTGATGGCAGCTGTGTTGACGGTGAGTGGCCTGCCGCTGCCGGCCCTTGCGGAGGCAGCGGAAGAGGGGCTCTCTGCAACATCCGTTGACAACGTCACGGAAGATGATCTGTCTTCCGAAGGTGAAGGGGATGAGGTTGCCCTCATCCCAGAAGCCGATCAGGAAGAGATTGAATCGGTGGACGCGTCTTCTTCCGATAACGCGGCTGACGCCGCCGATGCTCAACTTCCCACCGATTCGATAGAGGTTGACGGGCAGGAGGCCGGGGCGTCGGCATTCGAGCAGGCGCAGACGCTCGACGGCGTCAAGGTAACCGTGAGGGCCGACGCCGGCGTGTTCCCGGAAGGCGCGCGGCTTTCCGTGGAGCGGCCGACCCGGGAGCAGGCCGAGCAGGCCGCAGAGGCAGTCGAGGAGGCGCGCAACGATGACGAAAACGTCACGTCTTCGTACACCTTCGACATAAAGGTGCTCGACACCGAAGGCAGCGAGCTCCAGCCGGCGGAGGGCCAGAGGGTCACCGTCTCGTTCACGCTTGAGGAGGTCGCCAACGAGAACCTGGACACGCGTGTGTACCACGTCACTGAGGACGAGGTCACGGGCAAGCTTGCGGCCGAGAGCCTCGACGTGAGCACCGAGGTGACGCCGGAGACCGGCGAGGAGACCACCGCTGTCGTGGAGACGGATGGCTTCTCCTGGTACACCCTCGAGTTCATCTACGGCGAGAGGCATTACGTGTTGTCCAACGACTCCTCCGTCGCGCTGGCCGACGTCCTCGCGTTCGTGGGCCTCGCGGGCGTGCCCACGGCGGTCGAGGTCAGCAATTCGGAGCTCTTATCCGTCTCCAACGAGGATGGCGCGTGGGTCGTGACCGCGACCCAGGCCTTTGGTACCGAGGAGTGCGTAAAGGTCACCATCGACGGTGTTAAGTACACAATCGTCGTGACGAACTATGAGGGTGATATCTATACATCCTACGTTGGTCTGGATGGTAAACCACGATCCCAAGTGGCTGCCTACCTTACGTCGTCGAGCACTGGTCAATTGACGAATAGATGGTACTACGTTGGGAGCACAAAAAACTATCAAGAGACAATCGTAAAAAACCTCACTATTCCCGATAGCGCAGCGTCCGTGGTCAACATCATTTTGGGGGACGGTGCCGTCCTGAACACCCAGGGCATCACCATAGCGGACGGCAAGACCCTTCGCATCTGGACTCAGAGCGGATACCAAGAAGACGGCGGCCTCGGTCAGCTCAAGACCAGCGTGTACGGCATACGCGTGCCAGTGGGTAGCACCCTCGAGATCAACGGCGGCATTATTGAGGCGAAGTCCTCGATAACCAGCCAGGCTGGCATTGGCGGCGATGTCAACCAAAGTGCAGGTACCATCACCATTAACAAAGGTGACGTCACGGCGCAGGGAGGCGGCAACGCAGCCGGCATTGGCGGCGGCAAGAATGGTTCCGGTGGAAACATCACCATCAAGGGTGAGACCCAGGAGACTGGCTACAGGACGGTTGTCAAGGCCACCGGCGGCGCGGATGGTGCCGGTATCGGCGGAGGTGATGGTCCGGCAACATAACCATCTCTGGCGCGTACGTCGAGGCCAATGGCGTGCGTCGCGCGGCCGGCATCGGCGGCGGTAGCAACGCAATAGCGAACACGATTGCCATCCAGGCGTCACAACAGGGCAGCCCGGCTTACGTGGTCGCCGTCGGCGATTTTGGGGCGGGCATAGGCACCGGCGCCTCAGTCCTTCTGAGCGATGCTCCGGCTCCGGTTGTGGGCGGCACCATCGACATCTCAGACAGCTACGTCATGGCGACCTCCGTGCTCGGCGGCGCCGGCATCGGCGGTGGAATCTTCGGTCACGTTGACGAGATCAACATCAGTGGCGGCCAAACCGCAGCCCAGGGAGGACTCACGATTGCGCCGAAGGTCATGCCTTGGCTCTACATTCTCCAGCCTGGCGGTGCCGCTGGCCTTGGGTCCGACGGTGATGTGGCGGGCGACATCGCAGGGCAGTCCATCTCCGATGGAGTTCTTGACGGTGGTGTGGACGGTCTGTCTTCGTCGATCATCCTGGCGCACAAAATGCTCTGGGGAGGGCTGAGTAGTACGTTTACTGGTGGTCAGTCCATGATCTTCTACACGGGTGCCGGCATCGGCGGCGGATATCATGCTCCTGGCGGGACCATCAGCATCAGCAGCGATGCTGTGGTTCAGGCAACTGCGGGTGTGCTGCCGCCTGATGACTACCTTGAGGACGAGATTGGGATCAATGAAGCCGACGTTAAATACGCAGTCCCTGATCGTACGTATCCCAGCCGCGCCATCGGCAATGGCGCTATGGACAACAGCAGTCCAAACGTGACCATGTATGACGATGCTCTGGTCACGACGGCGCAGGTCGAGCTCGAGGCAAGCGTGAGACAGAGTGCTGGAGGGACCGATAGGACCTACACGGCCACTGCGAGCGGCAAAGCCACGTCTGACGCCAATGCCCAAAATTCAGACATGGAAAACAAGACTGGCGCGCAACTGGCGACTGAGAGCAACTTCGCCCTCATCAATCCAGCACAGAGAATCACCATCTTCTTTGATGCCAACGATGGGGAAGGCACGGAGCCAAAGAGCATGCAAGTTGCGCAGGGCAAAGAAGTGACCCTCGACAAGAACGAGTTCACTCGCGCGAACTACGACTTCGTTGAGTGGAACACGAAGGCCGATGGCACGGGAACGTCGTATGCCGATGAGGCTAGTTTTATTGCCCCTGAGGAGGACCTCACCCTGTACGCCCAGTGGAAGGAGGCACCCGCCGCCCAGGTATTCGGCCACAGCCTCACGCTCGACGGCAGGATCGCCATGAACACCTACCTGGTCCTCGGCGACGCCATCCTGGCGAATCCCGAGAACTA
>ONMP01000131.1 GCA_900318935.1 uncultured Actinomycetes bacterium | reverse complement strand
TAGCCAGTGTAACTTTGAACCTGAAAATTTCTCATCAACGGGGGTTTTGTGAATTTTTCAGATTCAAATGTACACTATTTTGGCAGCCGAGCATAACGCACAAAGCAGAGGCCCCCTCTTTTGGGTCGCCACACGCCAAAGAGGGGGCCTTCCCACGCATTTTACAGACCACGCTCGCAGAGATCGCGAACTATGTCATCCTTAATCGTGACTCCCGCAGCCTTGAGCTCGGCAACCTTGTCCGCAAACTGTGGAAGATACGCAGCATGAGCCAGCAGCAGCTCGTCAATGACCTGCTTTGCATCGGTGCCGGCAGGTGTCTGCGGGTTTAGAGCCACAGCTTCTAGCAACGCGCCGTAGTCGCCCTTCACCGCAGCCTCCTCAACGAGGCGTTGCATGTTCCACATGAGCTGCAGATAACCGCGAGCAGATGTGGGCATCGGCCCAAAGGCTACCGGCTGCGCCCCGGCACCACCCACGTAGCTCGACACCTGCACGACAGCGTCAGCGGGCAAATCAGGAATCGCGCCACGATTGAGCGTAGAGCACACAATGTGCTCGTTCGCGTTGTTATAGATGGAAGCAACCGTCTCAGTCGCAACGTCGGAGTAGTGCGCACCGCCACGTTTGGAAAGCAGCTCGGGCATCTCGGCCAAATTGGGGTCGCGATACAGCTCAAAGAGCTCATCCTCGACCTTCTTAACCTGTTGCGCACGCGAGCCTAGCTCGGGATCGGCAAACTCACGTAAGCCATCAGCCAGCATGTCAGACTGCAGGTAGTAGTAGCGGTGGTAGCCACAAGGAATCATTCGCAGGTGCTCCAGCTGCTCACGGGCAAAGGGAATGTTGTGGATGTTCGCCGGGGTACCGTCATCCTTCGCCGGATCGAGCATGCCATCGATGATGTCCATCGTGACTTCCTTGCCAGTCGCCGCATCATAGACACGATGCCAGTGGAAGTGGTCGATTCCCGCAAAGCGAAACACGAGCTCGTCAAGCTCCTTGTCGATGAGCTTGGGCTCGCTGAGCATCGCTCCAATGGGTACGTTGCAGAGACCGATGCAGCGATCCCAGTGCCCGTAACGAATCACGGACTCGGTGACCATGCCGGACGGGTTGGTGAAATTGACGAGCCAGGCGTTCGGACAGAGCTCCTTCATCTCCTCCACGATGTCTAAAATAACGGGGATGGTACGCAGCGCCTTAAACATGCCACCCGCACCGTTGGTCTCTTGGCCCAGCATGCCATACGAGAAGGGGATGCGCTCGTCCTTCACGCGCGCCTCGAGCAATCCAACGCGGAATTGCGTGGTCACGAAGTCGGCATCGCGCAAAGCCTCCCGGCGGTCAAGCGTGAGGTAAACCTTGACGGGCAGGCCAGCCTTGTCCCACATGCGTTGCGCGAGCGCACCTACGATTTCGAGTTTTTCGCGCCCGCGCTCCACATCCACGAGCCAAATCTCGCGAATCGGCAACCGGTCGTAGCGCTTGATGAAACCGTTCATGAGCTCGGGCGTGTAGCTCGAACCTCCGCCTATCGTACATATCTTGATACCTTCTGCCATGATGTAGCCCCTTTCTTCAATACCGTAACGTTATACTATCAGAGTTTTGAAACCCGCAGAACAACGAAAAAGCCCCCTGAAGGCCAACACCTTCAGGGGGCACTTCGCCACTCACCGATAGACTATTCCTCGGCCTTCTTTGCGGCTTCCTCGGCCTTCTTTGCCGCGTTGGCCTTGCGCGTCGCGGCAGCCTTCTTTGCCGCCGCAGAGCGCTTTGCCTTGAGGGCTGCTTCCTCGGCGTCGCTCTTGACCTTGTCAACGGCCTTCTTTGCGGTAGCCTTCGCCTTGGCTACGGCCTTCTTGGGCGCATCCTTCTTTGCAGCCGCCTTCTTTGCGGCAGCGTGGCGCTCAACAACAGTCTGCTTCTTTACCTTGGGCGGCAGCGGTCCGTCATACTTGAAGACAGCGCCACCGATGGGCGGGACGCGCACCTTGATGGAGTTGCTGCGCAGGTTCCAAGGCACCTCTTCGGACTCAAAGCGCTGATCGGCATTGGTAACGCCGGATCCACCGAAGTCGATCTCGTCGGAGTTGAAGACCTCACGCCAGTAGCCAGCACGCGGCACGCCGATGCGATACTCCTCGTACGGATTGACCTCGTAGTTGATGACGATGAGCAGGTCGTCGTCGGGGTTGTCGCCGTGACGCACGAAGCTGACCACGCACTGGTTCGAGTTGTTTGCGTCAATCCACTCGAAGCCGTCCTCCACATACGCCCTCTCCCACATGGCAGGCTGCTCGAGGTAGAACTTGTTGAGTGCGGCTATGTACTTCTGATGCTTGCCATGCGCCTCGTAGTCCTCGGCAAGGAAGTACTCGATGCCCTCGTAGTAGCGCCACTCGATGAACTGGCCAATCTCGTTGCCCATGAAGTTGAGCTGGCCACCAGGATGCGTGGTCTGATAGAACGCGAGCGAGCGCAGACCGGCCATCTGACGCCAGAAGTCACCAGGCTGACGGACGATGAGCGAGCACTTGCCGTGAACAACCTCGTCCTGAGAGAGCGGCAGCACGAAGTTCTCGTTGAACGCATACATGATGGAGAACGTGAGCAGGCTGTGGTTGCCCGGACGGAATGGGAAGTCCGTCTGGCAGTAACGCAGGGTGTCGTTCATCCAGCCCATGTCCCACTTGTAGTTGAAGCCAAGTCCTCCGACCTCGGGCGGACGGGTGACGAGAGGCCATGCCGTGGACTCTTCGGCAATCATCATGACGTCGGGATGATAGATGCCCACCGTCTGGTTGCACTGGCGAACAAACTCGATGGAGGGATAGTCGTTCTCGGAGCCATCGGGATTGAACTTCTTTTGTCCGGGGTCGTCGATGCCGAAGTTCAGGTAAAGCATCGAAGTGACGCCGTCCATGCGGATGCCGTCCGCGTGATACTCATCAATCCAGTACAGCAGGTTCGAGATGAGGAACGTGCGTACCTCGCCCCTCTCAAAGTTGAACTTGTAGGTGCCCCAGTTCGGATGGACTTCCTTCTCGTATTGCTTGGTGCCGTTGAAGTGGACGAGGCCATGCTCGTCGGGGCAGAAGCCGCCGGGCACCCAGTCGAGAATGACGCCGATGCCAGCCTGGTGGCAAGCGTCCATGAAGTGCTTGAACTGCTTGGGGTTGCCGTAACGCGAGGTAGGCGCATAGTAGCCCGTGACCTGATAACCCCAGCTGCCGTCAAACGGGTGCTCCATGACGGGCATGATCTCGATATGAGAATAGCCCATCTCCTTGACGTAGGCGACCAGCTCGTCAGAGAGGTCATCATAGGTGTACCACGAGCCCGTAGCCTCTTCGGGTTCCGACGGCTCGGTGCCGAAGGCAGTCAGACCATCCTTGTGGCGCTTCCAACTGCCCAGATGCACCTCAAAGATGTTCAACGGGCGCTTCATGTGATTGCTCGCCTTACGCTGCTTGATCCAGTCGCCATCGGCCCATTCGTAGGAGTCAATCTCGGCGGTACGGGAGGCGGTACCAGGAATGAGCTCGGCCTGGAACGCATAGGGGTCGGCCTTGTAGAGCACGTCGCCCGCACGCGTCTCGATCACGTACTTGTAAAGCTGTCCCTCTTTGACACCCGGCACGAAGCCGTACCACACGCCGCCAACCGGAGTGCGGACGAAGGGTATGGACTCTGCATCCCAATCGTTGAAGTCTCCGACGACGCGAACCGTCTTGACGTCAGGCGCCCATACGGCAAAGAAATAGCCTTCCTGATCGCCCTCCGTCGCGGGATGGGCACCGAGCTTTTCGTAGCTGCGGAACCACTCGCCCTTGGCGAGCAGGTATAAGTCGTCGTTGGTAAGCAGATAATCCTGAACTGGTTTGCTCATAGCAGTCTTCCCTTTCGTGAGCTGTATAGGCTCTCCTAGTGTAAAGACATTTGGGTACCCTAATAGTAACTATTCGGACAGACGTGCCACAACTTTCGGCACACGGAAAAGTCGACGCAGCAAGGGGCTCCCATCCGTAGCGTATACTTGTGATTGGGGAAAGGAGTTATCATGCCGCGAGAGTCAAAGAAGTCCAAGGTTGCGCGCGTTACGGAGTTCTGCCGGCGCATGGACGCGCTCTACGGGGAGGAGCCAAGCGCGCTGGATTGGCAAACGCCCTTTCAGCTCGTCATCGCCGTACTCCTCTCGGCACAGACGACCGACGCAGCCGTCAACGCCGTCACGCCCGAGCTCTTTGGGCGTTGGGGCACGCCTGAGCTCATGGCTGAAGCCGATGCAGCCGAGATTGCCGAGGTCATCCACCGCCTAGGATTCTTTCGCACGAAGTCGCAGCACTGCGTGGACTGCGCTCAGATGATAGTCGCAGACTTCGCAGGAAAGGTGCCGCAGACCATGGCAGAACTCACGCGACTGCCAGGTGTCGGGCGCAAGACGGCAAACATCGTGCTCAACAAGGCCTTCGGTATCGTGGAGGGCATCGCGGTAGATACGCATGTCTTTCGCATCGCACAGCGCATGGGCCTTACCACGGCGTCGACGCCGCTCGCCGCCGAGCAAGACCTCTTGGCCGTGATTCCACAAGAGCTGTGGCAAGGCGTGAACTCACAGTGGATTCGACACGGACGCGCCACCTGCACGGCACGCGTCGCCCGTTGCGACGTATGCCCCTGCGAGGATCTCTGCCCCAAGCGCCCCGTCCGTCATGGGGCAGGCAAGGCAAAGAAGCGCTCGCGAAGGGGCTAGACCTACCACTCCAGGGGTACCTCCACGGGAGATCCGTCTACCGTAAGGCGCAGGACGGTACCGTCGAGCGAGACCTCACTGATGGTCCCTTTACCACCTACAGCTTTGCCCTCGTGGTCAGCGATGGGACTCCAGCCCGCGCCGATGGTATATGCCGACACCTCCCACGTACCGTCGGAGAGATTCTCGGGGATGAGCACGGCCCCACCATGCTCAAACAGTCCTTGCGGCTTGCCGGGCAGACTGCCAACGACAACTTCTTGACCGTCACCCTCCACGTGCGTCTCGACCAGCGCGTACGCGCCATCCTTCTCGATTAGCGTGTAGACGGAACCGTTGTAGAGAACACCGTCACCAGGATCGATCGTTGACTCGGCTTCCATCCGCGCAGCCTCGGAGGCAGGATCCACAGGACCTTGCGGCTGCGAACCAGGCACTGGAGCCGAGAGCACGCGCACGAAGAGCACGACACAGAGAGCGATCACGAGCGCAGCCGCTATCAGGAGTATGGCAAGCATGCGGCGCGAGATAAGCAGACCAACGCTTTCCTGCGCCTTTTGCGACGAATCCCGACGGGGCTGCACAGCACCTTCTTCCTTTGAGAGCTTGTCGAACGTTCCTGCCCCCACAAGCTCGGGGTCTATCGGCTTTGGGGCATCCATTCCCATGCCCTCGGTATCGTCAAGCGAATACATCGCCCACGCTCCTCTCTGTGTCACCTACAGTTCGCGGCGATCCTCAATGGCACGGCCGAGCGACAGCTCGTCGGCGAGCTCTACCTCACCACCCACCGACATGCCCACGGCAAAGCGCGTGACCAATACGTCCATGGGCTTGATGATGCGCGAAAGGTAGGTGGCGGTCGCCTCACCCTCCACGTCGGTATTTGTAGCCAGAATTACTTCGCGTACCTCGCCCGACGCGAGCCGCGAGAGCAGCTCACGCACATGCAGCTGATCCGGTCCGACGCGATCCATAGGAGAGATGACCCCTCCGAGCACGTGATAGAGACCATGGTACGCACCGGTGCGCTCAATCGCCGACACGTCACGTGGCTCTGACACCACGCAAATCGTCGTCATGTCGCGCGTACCGTCCGCACACACGTCGCACGTGTCGCGCGTTGCATACGAGAAGCAGACAGGACAGAAATGCACTTGTTGCTTGACTTCGAGAATCGCGTTCGAGAGCCGACGGCTCTGCTCCGCATCGGATTCAAGCAGAAAGTACGCGATACGTTGGGCTGACTTTGGTCCGATGCCCGGCAATCTGCCCAATTCGTCCAACAGACGCTGAAGGGCGCGACCGTCGCTGGGATCGACTCCCGCCATCAGAACAAGCCCGAAAGGCTCGAGAGGTCAAGCCCACCCGTGACGCCCGAGACTTGGTCGTTTGCGACCTCGTTAGCCTTGGCAAGGGCAGCATTGACGGCCGTGAGCACCAAGTCCTCAAGCATGCCCACATCGTCAGGGTCGACCACATCGGGGTCAATGGTGATTGACTTGAGCTTCATATCCGCCGTCGCGGTCACATTCACCATGCCGCCGCCCGCCGACGCGGAGACCTCTATGTTTGCCATGTTGTCCTGAGCGTCCAAGAGCTGCTGCTGCATGGCACGCGCCTGTTCGAGCACCTGCTGCATATCCATATTGGGCACACCCCTCACTTGTCGTCGTTGCGCGGTCTGTCATTGTAACATGTCAAGAGCTTGACCGCGCTTTGGCCACATTCCGTCGCAAGACATACGAACCGAGCGACCACACAGAGCTTTAGCCACGGGCGCGGTCGCTACGGTTGAGCCTCTTCTAGTGCTGGCGCGTGCTACGAGCGTCTGGAAGAACCCCTGCTCACCTTGACGTCCATGCCAAAGACCTCGAATGCATTGGCTAGGACGGCTGCGAGCTCAGGTGGAAGATCGTCGGGGATCTCAGGCTGGGAATCTGGCTCCTGGGCTGGTGATTCAGCTGCTACAGGCATAGGTTCCTGCGCGCGAGTTGGAGCAGTGCTCGTAGTTCCACGCGTCGAAGAAGGAGCTGTCTGAGGCTGAGGCGCTTCCGTCGTCTGGCTCGCGTTCGGTCCAAATGGAGTCGCAGCATCTTGCCCGCCATCTGGGACTACTGCAGAGGCGGGCTCCTCCTCTACATAGCCGGTCATGCCCAGTTCCTCGTAGGGTACGTAGTCGGTGCCTTGGTCTTCCACGCTGGAACTGCCCGCCGGGTCATCCCATGGCATGGGATAGCCTGGATCAGGCTGCTGGGCGGACGCCGGCGCTTGCGACGTGGGAGGCTGTGGCTGTTGCGCATACTGCTGCGGTGCGGGCTGCTGCCGGGTAGGCTGTTGCGAATGCTGCTGCGGAGTCGAATAGGAAGGAGCCGGCTGCTGTGCGAAGGACTGCGTTTGCGGCGCCTGTTGAGCAGATTGCTGCGGATACTGCTGCTGGGATCCAATCCCCTCCCGATACACCATCGTCCTCTTGCCGAATTGCTCGGCAACGACGCCCTCAACCAAGGCACGCACGTCAGGTCGCTCAAGCATTTTGAGCGAGAAGCTGGAACCCTTGGGCAGGCTCACCACAAGCTTCGTGCCGTCATCCGACATCGCCGTCGCATTCGCCAAGAGTGACCCACGAGCAGGAACGCGCGCCGTAATCTCCGAGACGACCGAGCGCCACCGACGCTGCAACTCACCCGCATCGGTGACGGGAGCCGACTGAGGCGATACCTGCTGCGGACGGGTCGTCTGCGCGTTCTGCGAAGCAGGCCCTGCGTTATGGAACCGATTCCCCGACTGCTGACCGTACTGTTGCTGGGCCGCCTGGGGTTGGACCGCCGGCTGAGATTGAGCCGCCGGATGCGGCTGAGCCACCCGGGATCGGATTGTCGGCTGAGATTGAGCCGGCCGCTGAAGCTCAGTAGCCTGAGTTGCGACTCTAGGCTGAGGCGCCTGTTGAGCCTGGGCAATCGGAGCCTGCTGAGGCCCTCCGAGCTGGGCCTGACCATGAAGCCCCGGTGCAGTAGTGCCCGACACCACCAGCCCTGAACTCGCAAGACCCTGCATACGGCGCTCCAGGTCAGCCAAGCGCTCAGCTAGCGACTCGAGCGTGAGGTCCTCTCTCGGCCTCGCCATACGCGTAAACGCAATCTCAAGAACGAGGCGCTGATTAGGCGCGGTGGCCATTTCGTACGTCACCTCGCCAAGTATCGTGAGCACGCGCGCGATTCTGTCTGCCGAACCGAAAGCCTCGGCCTCCGACCGCAGACGCTCCACATCCACCTGACACATCTGGATCTGA
>ONMP01000308.1 GCA_900318935.1 uncultured Actinomycetes bacterium | reverse complement strand
AGGGGCCGAGCGTGCGCGCTCGGCCCCTCTTTTGTGTATGGGGAATCGAATCCCGCATAGCGCGCGTTCAAACAGGCTGGTCTTAGGTGCATGCGGACCAACGCAGGGGTGGGCATGACGATGCGCCAAGAGCACGCGCACCAGCGAGCACGCCGTACCCGATGCGGATATGGTGCGAAGCGCGGGCCTCATGGAGGGGTGCCTTTCATTCTGCCTGCATGACCGTGCACTTCGGCTTTACGCTGGCTCAAGGTTTAATGTCGTACTCAAGCTGCACCTGAGAGTAATCGAATCCTATCTTGCGGGGGGTCTTAAAGGTAGTCTGTGATAAGCTGAAAAGTGCTAAAACGAAACAGAATGCTCGCGAGATTTGTTTGATGAAGCGGGAACACGGAGAATACCCATGATGGCGTCCAAAACGGAGCACAAACGGAGCAATCGCCTAAGGGCATCCGGCTCGGAAGGAATGCGGCCCATGAATGGAAGACGGAAGACACTGACCATTCTTGTGTCGGTCGCAATGCTGCTGTCCATGCTGCCCACTAACGCGTTGGCGGAGATGGTCGGCATTGACGGTGGGTCAGCTGAGGTTGTCGAGACTCCAACTAGCGTGATCGACGAGAGTGGGGTTGAGGCGCCAGGCGCGGACGAGGCGCCTGCGGCAGGCGATACCGATGTCGAGTCCGAAGTGGCCCAAGAAATCGCGGCCAGCGATGGCGAGTCTCTTGTGGCGGAAGCTGCAACCGAGGACGAAGCCGCAGCCGAAGGGACTGTCGCCGACGAGCCAAGAGACGACGCCACGTCAAACGACTATGCCGAAGCCGAGCCTGTCGCCGGGTCCGAGGCGTATCTGTCTGGGACGCTGTCTGTCGAGGGGCTCGACTATGCCGTCTCCGTAGACCCGACCGAAGACGCCAAGCTTCCCGCCAATGCCCAGCTTGTGGTCAGCGAAGTCAGTGGTGCCGCGTATGACGAATACGTCGCTCAGGCCGAATCCGCGCTCGGCAAGGGCGCCCTCTCCATCGGCCGCATCTTCGACATCGGCTTCGAGGTTGAAGGAGAGTCCGTCGAACCCGCCTCTGAGGTCTCCGTACACATACGCCTCGCCAACGCCGAGGAGGAGGCCGCTAAGGTCCTCCACATCACTGATGAGGGCGTTGAGGTCATCGTGCCCGATTCCGCTCCAGAGGGTTCCGAGAGCGTTGACTTCACCGTCGAGCAGCTGTCGCCGTTCCTGATGCAGAAGAGGAACGCGAAGGGGGGCGAGCAGGGCATCATCACCGATTTCAATACCGAAGTCATCTACGGCGGTTCTTGGACCGACGGCAAGTACGTCTGGAATGCCGCCTCGTCCGCCTCGGGCCACCACTTCAACTTCCGCATCAGCTTCGGCGTCGACAAACCTGCCGGCTCTGAGGCAGCCGACATCGTCTATCCGGCCGAGAGCATCAAGATCACCGTCCCTGCTCAGATCCTGCACGACCGCAATGGCGCGTTTGCTGACACCATCGACATGTCCGTGCCCCTCAAGGAAGACCTCGAGCAGGCCATCGCTGACGGTGAGGAACTCGATGACGACATGAGCTTCGCCTACTACGTGGAGCTTGATGACGAGGGCAATCCCACGGGCAACCTCGTGCTCTACAACTTCCGCGAGGTGGAGCCGGGCTTTGACGGCTACATCGAGCTCGGCTACGTCACGTCCGAGAAGACCTTTGAGTATGAGGACATGTGCGAGTCAGACCCGTTCTGGGCAACCATCGAGGTCGTGGACCCCACGAGCGAGACGGGCGAGAAGGAGGTCCATACCACCAAGCTCCTCGAAGACGTAGAGGCAGCCCTTGCCAAGGGTGGCATTGAAGAAGCCAAGAAGGTTTGCCGCGAAACCCGTGGTCCTGTGGCCTCCATCTTCTACCAGGGTCTCCTCCGTGCCGATCAGGGCATCGATGTCGTTGAAAAGACCATCGTTTCCTATGGCGGCGTTCAGATGAGCCTCATGGAGAACGGCCTCAGCTGGATTGGTCTGTTCATCTCCATCGCCCCGTCCCTCGGATTCCTCGGTACCGTTATCGGTATGATCCAGGCCTTCGATGCTATCCAGGCTGCCGGTGATATCTCCCCGAACGTTGTGGCTGGCGGTATGAAGGTCGCCCTCATCACCACCGTGGGTGGTCTTATCGTTGCTATGATCCTCCAGATCTTCTACAACTACATCATCGCTAAGATCGACTCCCTGTCCATCGATATGGAAGACTCTTCCATCCGCTTCGTGGACACCATGGTCAAATACAACAACAAAAAGTAAGTAACCCCCTTTAATTCCGAATTAAAATGGAAAACCAGAAATACGCTAAAATTTTCAAGATTGTTCTCTGGGTCCTTATGATCCTGAGCATCTGCGTGCTGGTCTGGGGTTTCTTCACGGGATTCGAGGCCAATGACGGCGCTGCAACGAATGTGCTCCTTTACTGGGCCTACATCGTTCTGGGCATCGCCCTGGCAGCTGTGATTTGCGTGGGACTGTATGTTACCGCCACCACCAATCCCAAGGGCCTCATCAAGATCGGAATCGCTGTGGTCGGTGCAGCCGTCCTCTTTGGCGTCCCATCATTGTAGGTGAAGTTTTGATGACCATCCGCAACAAAAAGTAAAGTAAACCATGGCAAGAAGAAATTTCCAAGCAATCGGTTCCACGGCTGACATTGCATTCCTGCTCCTGTGCTACTTCCTCATGACTACAACCATGGGTGACCAGTCAGGTCTGCAGCGCCGCCTTCCTCCGATTCCGGACGAGAAACAAGCCCAGGATCAGAAGGTTAACCGCCGTAACATCATCATCGTCAGAATCAACTCTGCCGATAAGCTGTTTGCCGGTAGCGAAGCCATGGACATCTCGTACTTGAAAGAAAAGATCAAAGAGTTCCTCACCAACCCCAGCAACGATCCCAACCTCCCTGAAAAGGAAGCCAAGGAAATCGAAGGCAAGACCTACATGGTCTCCAAGGGCGTTATCTCCCTGCAGAACGACCGTGGTACCAGTTACCAGGCCTACATTGCAGTCCAGAACGAACTGGTAAAGGCCGTGAACGAACTCCGAGACGATTTCTCCAGAGCCAACTTCGGAAAGAAGTTCTCCCGTCTGTCGGAAGACGAGCAGGAAATTGTAAAGAAGGCTGTTCCTCAGAACATCTCCGAGGCAGAGCCTAAGGATACCGGTAAAAAATAATAGGAGGTAAGAATTATGTCAAAATTTGGAAATTCCACCAATAAGAAGGAAGTCCCGCAGGCATCATCCAACTCCCTGTCCGATATCGTGTTCATGCTCCTGTTCTTCTTCATGGTGACCACCCAGATGCGTGAAACCGAGCAGAAGGTAAAAGTTACCATGCCGGTCGCATCCGAGGTTGCCAAACTCGAGAGAAAGGACCTGAGCGCCAATATCAATATCGGTAGCCCTACCCTCCAGTATCAGGCTATGTATGGTACCGACGCCCGTATCCAGCTCAACGACTCTTTCAAGACGGTAGCCGACATCCGTGACTTCATCGCGGCAGAGCGTGATGCCATGAGCGAGGCCGAACGGTCCCTGATGACCGTCAACCTCCGTGTCGACCAAGACGTCCGCATGGGTATCGTTTCCGATGTGAAACAGGAGCTGCGTCGCTGCTCCGCCCTTAAGATTATGTACGCCGCCCGCAAACCGGCCAAAGACTAAGGATTTCACATCGTAATATACTGAAAAAAGCAACCTCACGCAGGTTGCTTTTTTTGTGTCTTCAGACTGCTCCCCGGTTATTCATGGTTCCATCGCAGGCATCTATCTTTGCCGCGCAATAATCATAATCATAAACCATGAAGAAACAAACAGACCTGGGCGGACAGCCCGTGGCGACGGAAATCGTGCGTCACAAACAGAAAAGAAGAATCAATGAAGAAGTTGTTCTTCTCAGCATTTTCGCAGCGGAATGGTTCCTGTCTGAAGAAATGCATTACACCGACGAGTACCGGCGGAAGAAATGCCTGGAAAAATTGCAGGAGATTCTGGGCGGACCGGAAAAACCAGGCTATCTGCAAAAAAGAATGAACCAAAGGATGGACGGAATCCTCGACCGCCTCTGCGCGGACTTTGAAGATCTGAAACCCAAAGATATCCTTATCTTCTGCTATGGGGCAGCCGGACTCACGGCCGACCTGTCGGCCCGTCTGGCCGGGCTCAAGAATGCGCGGGCAGCCAGCGTAATCAAAAGTCGGCTCCGGAAACGATTTCTTCTTTCCGATTCGCCCCACGCCAAAGAGTATCTGGCATTGTTGCCCCAGAAGGGTTGCCGATTTGGGGAAGAAATGTTATATTTGCATAATTTGAAGTATAGCAAGAAATGGAAACTCTGAAAAGAACCAAAATCAAGGCTCTGCTTGCCTCGGAGCCGGGCGTTGAAGTGCTGGCCAAAGGCTGGGTACGTACCAAGAGAGGCAACAAACAGGT
>ONMP01000006.1 GCA_900318935.1 uncultured Actinomycetes bacterium | reverse complement strand
GTCTCATCGCTTCCGTGGCAAGACCTCCTCGCTCTTCCTCGGTCGCAACGTAAGCGCCACCACGGCCTACGAAGGCGCGCTCAAGCTCAAGGAGATTAGCTACCTGCACGCCGAGGCGTATCCCTCGGGCGAAATGAAGCACGGTCCCATCGCGTTGCTCGAGCCCGGCTTCCCAGTGGTAGCCATCGTTCCCGCCGACCACGTTCACGACAAGACCGTTTCAAACATCGAGGAGTGCCTGGCGCGTGGTGCCGTGGTCATCGGCGTGGCGACGGACGGTGACAAGGAGGTCGCGAAGCTGTGCCAAGAGGTGCTGTGGGTACCGCAGTGTCCCGACCAGCTGCTCGTTCCTGCCGTCTCCGTCATTCACCTGCAGCTCCTTGCCCGTTACGTGGCGCGCGATCGCGGCTACGACGTGGACAAGCCGCGCAACCTGGCCAAGTCCGTGACGGTCGAGTAGGCAGGCGCGCATGGCACTGGCGGGTATCGGCGTCGACATGGTGGAGATTGCGCGCATGGAAAAAACCCTTGCGCGCAGGCCCAACTTTGCGAAGCGTGTCTTTAGCGAAGAGGAGCGAGCATACTGCGATCGCATGGCTCGTCCCGCCCAGCATTACGCCGCCCGTTTTGCCGCACGCGAGGCCGTGCTCAAGGCCTTGGGCACGGGCTTCTCGCGTGGCATTGGCGTCACGGATGTGAGCGTCGTGCGCAACGAGGCGGGGCAGCCACAGGTGCGCCTCACAGGCCGTGCGGCGGAGATTGCAGCGGAGCAGGGTGTGCGCGAAGTGGCGCTTTCGCTCTCATATACGCATGACGTGGCCGTGGCGAATGCCGTGGCCGTTACTGATGACGTGCGGCCAAAGCCCGAGGAGCGTCCCGACCCCAAGGCGGAGCTGCGCAAGTCGTTCAGAGAGGCGCGCTCGCTCATCGATGAGCTGGAGCGCGTTGAGGCACAGGAATGAACAAGGGAGTGATGTGCTATGCAGCCGGTACTCAACGTTGAGGACGTGCGCCATGTGGAAGAGGCGCTCACCAACGCGGGCGTGAGCCTTGCCGAGCTCATGCGCCGTGCTGGCTCTGCCGCTGCGCAAGAGGTCGAACGCTTGGATGACGTCGAGTCAGTCGTGGTGCTTGCTGGTTTGGGAAACAATGGCGGAGACGGATGGGTTGCTGCCGAGCGTCTCATGTCACGGGGAATGAACGTCATGGTGGTGACGCCCGTCGAACCGGCTGCCATCGAGGCGAATCTGGCTCATGTTGTGGCGGTCAACGCCCAACGCGCAGGCGTGCCCTTTGAGGTGGCGCCGCCGCGCGAACGCCTTGAGGAGCTGTTGGAAGACGCTGACGTGATCTTGGACGCGCTCTTGGGCACGGGTTTTCACGGCGAGCCAAAGGCGCCGTTCGACATCTGGATTGACTGCGTCAATGCCTCGGGTGTGCGCGTGGTTGCTGTGGATGTGCCGAGCGGACTCTCCGCGCAGACAGGTCATGCCCCAGGCGCCTGCATCATGGCGGACGTGACGGTTACCATGCTGAGCCTCAAGCCGGGGTTGCTCTCTGACGAAGGGCGCGACGTGACGGGAGCCATCGTGGTGGCACCGCTCGCGGAACAGACCGAGGGTCTTGTGCTCGAGGCCGATCCGGTAGCGTGGCGCGTCGAGGTGGAGGACTATATCGAGGTTACGATGCCACCCCTTTCTGCGGTGGACAAGTATTCCCGGGGGACTGTCCTTGTAGTTGGCGGATCGACACGCTATCCTGGCGCTGCGATTCTAGCGGCAAAGGCAGCGGCTCGTGCTGGCGCTGGTTATGTGACGCTGGCGGTACCCGAGCCTGTGGCGGCGATAGCGCAGATGCATCTGGTCGAGATTCCCGTGGTGGGCATGCCTTACGATCCGCATACCGGCACCTTTGCGGCTGATGCGCGTGAGGAGCTCATCAAGCTCGCCAAGCGCAGCGGAGCTGTGGTTGCGGGTCCTGGCATGATGGTGAATGCCTCCACGATGTCGGTGGTGGCGGGTCTTTTGCAATGTGGTGTGCCGCTCGTGCTTGATGCAGACGCCCTCAATTGCTTGACTGAGCTCACGGCTGGGAGGTTGGACAGCTTCCCTGAGCTTCTTCGCCGCTCATCTCCGCTTGTGCTTACACCGCATCGTCGTGAGCTTGGACGCTTGGTTGGTATGGCCGACAATCCGCCCGAATCTCTTGCGGAGTCCCTCGAAGCGGCGCGGCGCATCGTATGGGCAGAGGGTGGCAACGAAGTATGCGTAGTTGCGAAGGGCACGGCGACGGCATGCGTGGGCGTCGATATCGCGTTACTGCCGAAGCCCGGTCCTGCATCGCTTGCGACGGCAGGTTCCGGTGACGTGCTCGCGGGCATCATGGGCGCCTCACTTTCTCGCGGTGCCGAGCGCTTCGGCGGGGAAAACCTGCCTCTCATGTGTGCGCTTGCCTGCGAAGTGCATGGCTATGCTGCCGCAATTGCTGCCGAGCGCATGGGCACCCGTGGCGTCATGGCGCTCGATGTTGCCAATGCGACTGGGTTGGCAACCGATGCCTTGGAAGAGCAGGCGTCCTTCGTGGAGGAAGACTACGAGCTATAATTTCAGTACTTTTGGTGGGTGCTAGGCTCCGCTTGCGGTCCGTGCAGGGACTCCAAGCGGGGCTTATTGTTTAGCGCTTCCTGCGCTTTGCCCGTTCTGCCTTATCCAAAGTGGGCAAATGCGCCACTACCGAAATGACGTCTTGGTGAGACGAGCGTGCGGGAAACGCGTATAACTATCATCGGCCAAAATCAGGCAACGCGAAAGGAATGAACTCCATGCGAACCATCGGCAACATCATCTGGATCTTGTGCGGCGGTATCTTGACTGCAATCTTTTGGGCGCTGGCGGGGATTCTGTTCTATATAACCATTGTTGGCATCCCTCTAGGTCGCCAGGCATTCAAGATGGCGAATCTCACGCTTGCTCCGTTTGGAAAAACCATCATCTATGGCGGCGGAGCCCCGTCGCTTCTGGCAAATATCGTCTGGGTCATCGTCATCGGCTTCTGGGAGGCCATAGCCTTTTCAAGATGGCGAAGCTTTCGCTCATGCCCTTCGGTGCGCGTGTGCTCGACACCGTGTAACGGATTGAGGCTGCTCTAGCCGAATGTGTCAATCCAGACCTTCAAACTCGCTGCGGGAACTCACCTCGGGACATGTCCGGCATATGCTGAGAGCTATGTCGGCGCTTTTTCGGGCTGCTTTTGGTTTCAGTTGTCGCGGGTGCCGGTCGGCTTGACCTTCCAAACGAGGAATCTGACAGGCGCTGGCACCCGAAACTGAATGTTGGGTCCGTGTCGCCTTAGCCGATGGCGCGCAATGGCACCTCGTGGCTCGGAAGAGTGCCCAATAGCCGACCAGCGTGGAACGTCTCTGGGAATTAGTGTACCTTTAAAGCTGAAAAGTTCACAAAACCCCAGTTGACGGAATCTTTTCAGGTTCAAATGCGCACTGTATAAAATACACAGTGCGCATTTGAACCTGAAAAATATCTGTTATCTGGGGTTTTGTCGTCTCCACAAAACCAAATGTACACTATTTGCAAACCTGCCATGTTCGATCAGGTCGTTTCTCGCGCCTGCGCCACGACTCATGCAAAGGTAGTCGAAGGAATTGCCCGCTAGAGACAAGCAAAATAACGATAAGTAAATACCCATTCACAAGTACAGTTGATTTACGGTGAGGACTAGGGTGCAGCAGTCGCAGTTCTACCAAACTTGTGCCACAGGAGCTACGTCGCAGGTCCAAGCGTCAAGCTTTGCGTTGGGTGCCGCGTCGAGCGAGAGGTCAGCCAAGAGTCCTGCGTGGTAACTGCGCAGTGCTGCCAGAGCAATCATCGCACCGTTGTCGCCGCAAGCTTTCATCGGAGGCACCGTTACTCGGACACCACGCTTGCCAAACTCACGCAGATATGCCTCGCGTAGCTGCGGGTTTGCTGCCACGCCGCCGCCTACGCAGAAGTCCGCGACGCCGCACTCCTCGACGGCCTTCAAAGCCTTGGCCACCTGTACGTCTATGACTGCCGCTTCGAAGCTCGCGGCCAAGTCGGGCAGGTTGATGGCGCGTCCAGCTTTGTTCTCCGATTGGATGTAGGTGATAACAGCCGTTTTGAGGCCGCTGAGCGAGAACCGGTAATCGCCGCTGTGCATCATCGCGCGTGGGAAATGAATTGCGCGACGGTTGCCTTTGGTAGCTAGCTTGCTGATCACGGGTCCCCCGGGGTATCCCAGACCCAGCGCTTTGGCAACCTTGTCAAACGCCTCGCCGACCGCGTCGTCGATGGTCGCGCCGAGCAACTCATAGTCACCCCATGCACGCACATGGACGAGCATCGTGTTGCCGCCGCTTACGAGGCTTGCCACGAAGGGCGGTTCGAGGTCCGGCGTCGCAAACAAATTTGCCAGAAGGTGACCCTCCAGGTGGTTGACCGCGATGAGCGGCAACTCCGTCGCAGCGCACAGCCCCTTCGCAAAGGCTACGCCCACGACGAGTGCCCCGACGAGTCCCGGGCCTGCGGTAACTCCCACGGCAGCCAGATCGTTCGGTGCTAGCGTGTCAACTCCAAGTGTCGCTCCCGCCTGAGCTAGCGTCTCCTCAAACACGCCGACGATAGCCTCGGTATGCTTTCGACTCGCAATCTCGGGCACCACGCCGCCAAATCGCGCGTGGAAGTCAATTTGGGTGGCAACTACATTTGCGATTACGCGCCCCTCGCCATCAATCACTGACATGGCTGTCTCGTCGCAGGAGGACTCGATGCCGAGTACGAGTGGTCCCGCGGCCTCAATGCGCACACAAGCCTCCTCGTCACGAGGAGCACACACGATGGGCCACGGTCGCACGGAAGTTTGCGGCTCTGGGAGTACGGATGCGTGGGCGCTTGAGGTTGCGTCTGCTGCGTCGCTGACGGAGCCTTCAGTTGGCACCGCGTGCGACCCATCCTTTTCGTGGGTGGTTACCAACGGAAGTTCAGCTGTCATGATGAGTGCGTCGTTGCCCTTGCCGTAGTATTCGCGCCTTCGGCCGACCTGCTCGAAACGCAACGACGTGTAGAGCGCCTGACCTGCGACGTTTCCTTCTGCTACCTCAAGGGTGATGTTCTGCGCACCGAGTACGTGCCCATCGTAGGCGATACGGCGCACGAGACGTCGCGCAATGCCCTCGCGCTGACGGGCAGGTGCCACCGCGACGTCAAGCACTTCGAGCGTGTCGCCGGCTCGCATGCCACCGGCGAAACCGATGATTTCGCCCCTGTCATGCGCGACCCACCACGTGCGACCCGGCTGTGCAAGCTCGTCTTCAAAGAGCGAATAAGACCAGGGGTTGTGTACGCCTCCCGCAAATGCCTCCTGCTCAAGCGCCACTACCTGTTCCAGGTCATTGACCGACATCGGGCGAAGCTGGAGGTGCAGATCCGCCAACTCGTCGGCAACGCCCGTCATCATGACGCTTGCCGGTTGGGACAGGCCTAGCCGCTTGCGCTCGTTTTCCTCAGCATCGGAAAGCCGGGTGTAGACCGGGAGCACCAGCGCCGGATCGCCTAGCTCAGAGGCGTCGCGCGTAAGGGATTGACGTCCCTTTTGATCGACCCAAGCATACATCAGGGCCTCGCCGGTGGGATACCATAGGCGCTCTTCCACGACGTTCGTGAGGCCAGCCTCTTCGAAACGAACGCGATACTTAAACAAGCCGTTGCCCGTAAGTATGAGCTCGCCTGCGTCATCGCGTGCCGTCCATTCCGCAACGCACTCGTCAGCGGCCTGAACCGTCTCGCTCGCAAACGTCCTGTGAGCGCCCCACTCATCAAGCACGTAAACGCCCGGATAGACTTCACCGCGCATGGCGTCCATTGCCACGGCAAGCTTTCCTCGTATCCCAGACATCCAAGCTGTCCACGCGGTCGCATCGAGTGTCGAGCAGCCCAAGAGCGGCTTTCCAAGTCCGCAAGAAAGTCCCTTGGCAGTGGCGATGCCGATGCGCACGCCAGTGAACGAGCCTGGACCGCGACCGACGAGTACGGCATCCACGTCAGACATAGAGAGACCGGCCATGGAAAGCACCTCGCGCACGGTGATGACAAGCTCTTCGTTGGCATGGCGCCGGCATGGGTAGTCACGGCTTGCCAGCAACTCCACCGCTCCGACGACGGGCGTGCCACCCTCCTCGGCCACGTGCCCCACGGCGCAGCAAAGCATGTCTGAAGAGGTGTCGATTGCAAGTATGGTTCGCTTGTTCATGCAGGGTCTCCCTCCGTTACATAACGCAAAGAAGTGTAGCACGCGACGCGAGACTGCCATCGCGGAAACACAGCTTCGATGAATCGGCTCCGTTTCCTTTGCGCACGAAAGGGTCCATGCCCTCCTGTACCGGGAAACGGCGGGGCAGTTGGGGTGCAGAAAGGGTACCCCTCGTGAATCTGTTGCGAGTCCATCTAGGTTTGACTATTCTTTAGGAGGCGCGCCGACGGCGTGTCAAGACGAGCAGGAGGGAGACGCGATGGCACAGCGAGCAATAGGTCCGGAGGACCGCTGGGCGTGGGTCGAGATCGACCTCGACGCCATACGTCGCAACACGACGGCACTGCGACGCATGATGGCGCGCAACGTGCAGATGATGTGCGTGGTAAAGGCTGATGCCTACGGTCACGGCGCGGTGCAGTGCGCGAAGGCCATGCGCCGTTCCGGTGGTGACCAGTTCGCCGTTGCCACCGTCACGGAGGGCGTGGAACTGCGCGAGGCGGGCATCGCCGAGCCCATCCTGATTCTGTCGCAGCCGCCCATCGAGACGGTTCAGCGCATTGTGGACTACGACCTCATGCCCGCGCTCTATGAGCAGGACTTCGCCCTCGCTCTTGGCGAATGCGCCGCTGCAGCCGGCAAGGTCGCCCGCTATCACTTGGCTATCGACACGGGCATGACGCGCATCGGCGTCAACTGGCGCGACGTAGTGGAGATGCGCCGCTCGATTCACTTCCATCGGGGTATCGAGTGTGCTGGCACGTTCACGCACTTCGCAACTGCCGACATGCCGCGTGACTGGGACTTCCAGATGCAGGCGCGCCGATTTGGCGAGGCGGTTCAGGCGCTTGAGGATGCCGGCCTTAGGACGGGCCTTGTTCACTGCGCAAACACACCGGCAACGATTATGCATCCCGAAGTTCACGAGGACATGTGCCGCGTTGGCATCGGCCTCTACGGTCTGCACCCCTCTTACGAGACGCGGCGTGAGGTGCACCTCGATCCGGCTATGAGCGTGCGTGGCCGTGTCACACGTGTCGAGCAGCCCGAGGTAGGCACAGGCGTGAGCTACGGCATGACATATCGCGTACCTAAGCCAAATATCCAGATATGCACGGTTCCCATTGGCTATGCGGACGGTCTGTCGCGAACCCTTTCGGGCCAGATGGACGTCCTCGTGCGCGGTGAGCGCTGCCGTCAAGTGGGGCGCATCTGCATGGACCAGTTCATGTTTGAAGTGAGCGTCAACAACGTGCGAGCCTATCGGCCCACGACCGCCGTGGAGTACGGCGACGTGGTCACCGTGCTGGGCCATGACGGCGACGAGTTCATCTCGGCCGATGACATGGCCGCCAAGCGCGACACCATCAACTACGAGGTTGTCTGCGACTTCGGCCTTCGCCTGGAGAAGGTCTACGTCTGACGCACGGAAACGCGCGACGACCGGAGGAAAAACGTGGCACGACAACGACGTAAGCGCACCTACCTGACCGAGGAGGATGAGACCATGCCCATCATGCGTATCCCGGGCCACGACCATCAGAGGCCGCAGGAAGTAACCCTTGAAGAGATACGTGATTTCATGGGCAATTGCCAGCTCTGTCCGCTTGGCGAGACGCGCACGAACCTCGTCTTTGGCGTGGGCAATCCCAACGCGCGGGTCATGGTCGTGGGAGAGGGTCCCGGACGCAACGAAGACCTGCAGGGCGAGCCGTTCGTCGGCGCGGCCGGACATAACCTCGACGCGCTTTTGGCGCTCGCTGGTTTGCGGCGCTCAGACGTCTACATTGCCAACGTGGTGAAATGCCGCCCGCCAAACAATCGCAATCCCAAGCCCGAGGAGATTACCGCTTGCTCTCCGTTCCTGCGCGAACAGGTGCGCTCTATCTGGCCCGACGTCATCGTATGTCTAGGCAACTTCGCCGCTCACTTCATCCTGCGCACCGAAAAAGGCATTACGAGTCTGCGTGGACGCTTCCACCAGACGGGGCACTTTGCGGTGCTCCCCACCTTCCACCCGGCGGCCGCGCTCTACCATCGCGAGTGGCAGCCCGTTCTTGAGGACGACTTCCGCTTGCTCGGCACATGGCTGGCCGAGCACCCCGCCACCCCAAACAAAGGCGGCATGTGATGGACGCCGGCTGGCGCTGCGTGACTCGTTCCACCAAAGAGACGATTGCGCTGGGACGGCAACTCGGCGAGCTGCTTGAGGCAGGAGACGTGCTCGTGCTCACGGGTGATCTTGGAGCGGGAAAGACGCAACTCACCAAAGGTATCGCGTCTGGTATGGGTGTCACCGACGACGTGTGTAGTCCGACCTTTACCATCGGAATGGTCTACGAAGGCACAGAGATGCCGCTCTATCACTACGACCTTTATCGGCTCGACAACTCCGCGCAGCTTGACGACACGGGCATCTTTGACGTGCTCGGCGACGATGGTCCGTGTGTGATCGAATGGGGCGAGCAGTTTGCAGACCAGCTGGGAAGCGAGCGCCTGGACGTGGTGCTGAGCCGACTCGATGACGAGGCCGCGCCAGGGCAGGAACCCGCACGTGAGGTGGCGTTCTATGCGCACGGGGCACGCGCCGAGGCCATTGTCGCGGCGCTTGCGTCAGCGTAAGTAACCGGCGGTTGGTGCACAAAGGGGCAAGGACTTCCTTGTGCCGTCTCTCGCGTAGCGCGTCGGAGCTTATTTGCTCGGCTATTGCTTCATGCATATGTCATGTCCTCGAGATGGCACTGCCTTTTGCTACACTTTGGCGAGTGGCACGCGAACAAGGGAGGTTTCCATGCAGGATGGATTCGTGAAGGTCGCGGTGCGGACGCCGCGAGTGCGGGTGGCTGATGTCAGTTACAACGTCGAGATGTGCGTCGAGGCGATGCGCGAGGAGGCGGCGGCAGGGGCGAAGGTCATCGTGCTGCCCGAGCTGTGCGTGACGGGCTACACCTGCGAGGACCTCTTTTGGCAAGACACACTGCTCGATGCGGCATGCAACGGTGTCCTAGAGCTTGCCGCGGCGACGGCCGACCTCGATGCGCTTGTCTTTGTGGGCGCGCCATTGCGCGTGGGCACTAAGCTCTACAACTGCGCCGCCGCCCTCAGCTCGGGTGACGTGCTCGGCATCGTGCCCAAGCGCTTTGTCCCGAACTTCAACGAATCGTACGAGGCCAGGCACTTCTCGGCGGGGCCCCAGATCTGCGAAGTCGTCGAGTTTGCGCCCGGACACTTTGCGACATTTGGTGCCAACCAGCTCTTTGCCTGCGAGAGCGTGCCCGAGCTCGTGGTCGCTGCGGAGATATGCGAAGACCTGTGGGCACCGCAGCCGCCAAGCATCTCTCACGCGCTGGCGGGGGCTACGCTTGTCGTAAATCTATCGGCGACGAACGCTGCCGTGGGCAAGGCCACCTATTGTCGCAACCTTGTGGTCGGTCAGTCGGCACGCCTCGTCTGTGCCTACGCATATGCGAGCGCTGGCTGGGGCGAATCCACCACAGACGCAGTCTTTGCGGGGCAAGGCCTCATCGCGGAGAACGGGTGTCTGTTTGCGGAGTCGGCAGCCTTTGGTCCGGGATCGGCGACGACCGAGATTGACGTGGCGTCGTTGGTTGCCGAGCGTCGGCGCATGTCTACGTTTGACGTTGCCTTGGTGCCTGAGGCAGTAGGGCACATGGTGTCGCGCTTCGAGCTCGAAGTTGCGACGACCGAGCTCACGCGCACGGTCGATCCCCATCCATTCGTGCCCGGCGAGGAGGCAGAGCGCGCCGACCGCTGCGAGGAGGTCTTTGACATCCAGGCATATGGCCTTGCAAAGAGGATCCAGCACACGCATGGCACCTGCGCGGTTATTGGCATCTCGGGCGGCTTGGATTCAACACTTGCCCTGCTCGTCAGCGTGCGCGCGTTTGACCTGCTTGGTCTCGACCGCCACGGCATCATCGCCGTTACGATGCCGGGCTTCGGCACGACGAGCCGCACGAAAGGCAACGCCACAACGCTCGCTGAGGCGCTCGGTGTGCAGCTTCGTGAGGTGAGCATCGCGGCCTCGGTGCGCCAGCACTTCGCTGACATCGGGCACGACGAGAACGTCCACGATGTAACCTACGAGAACGCACAAGCGCGCGAGCGTACGCAGATCATCATGGACATCGCCAACCAGGAGGGTGGCCTCGTGGTGGGTACGGGCGATCTCAGCGAGCTGGCACTTGGCTGGGCTACCTACAACGGTGACCATATGAGCATGTATTGCGTGAACGGTGGCGTGCCAAAGACGCTCATTCGACATCTGGTGCGCTATGTGGCCGATACCTGCGGCAACGACGTGGAGGCGCGCGTGCTCTATGACGTGCTTGACACGCCCGTCTCGCCCGAGCTTCTTCCCGCCAACGAAGACGGTACCATCGCGCAGCAGACCGAGGACTTGGTGGGTCCCTACGAGTTGCACGACTTCGTGCTGTATCAGGTGCTTCGCCATGGCATGAGGCCGCGCAAGCTGTATCGGCTTGCACGTGCCGCCTTTGCAGGCACCTATGACGACGCGACAATACTCAAGTGGTTGCGAACCTTCTACCGGCGCTTCTTTGCCCAACAGTTCAAACGTAGCTGTCTGCCAGACGGACCAAAGGTCGGTTCGGTCGGTGTCAGCCCACGCGGTGACCTACGCATGCCCAGCGATGCCTTGGCGACGTTGTGGCTAGCCGAGCTCGATCAACTGGGGTAGGCCAGATGTTTCGCCTAATGGAGGCGGGAATCATTCCCGCCTCATCGCCTAGCGACCATGAGCCGTCGTTCGTGGCGTTTCTTTAAGCTGGATATCATGAGGGGCTTGTCGGCAGACGATATGCGTATACTAATCACGTCTGTGTCTATACCCGAGGTCCCATGGTGAGCAAACATCCAATCGCACCCAACCCCAGGTCACTCACTGCCGAGGAGGCAGAGGAGCTCTTTGCCAAGGTTGACAATTCCGGCCATGCCGACGAGGACTCTGCCGAGCGACAGCGCAAGCGCCGCCAGGAAAAGGGCCATGGCGTCGACGTTGACCCCCTCTCGACCGACGACCCTTCAGGTTCGAACGTCGGCCAGATCATCAAGCGGTATGCAGCCGGCATCGTGGTTGTCTTTGTGGGGGCTGTCGTATTCTTGCAACTGTTTGTGGGAACCAAGCGAGCCGAAAACACCGCAAACCTCTCGGGCAACGTGAACGTCTACACTGTGGCCGAGGCCATGGACGGCGGCATCGAGTGGGGAAACGGCTTCACGCAGTTCCCACAGGACTTCTCGGTGCAGGAGGCCGACGAAAACACCGGTCGCATTGAGGTCTCGGTCATCGACACGACGTCTCCCACCGCGCTCGCCTGTCTTTCGGGCTCGCAGGTCCAAGCGACGGCGTTTGCGGTCAATTCGCTTCTCAACCCAAAGATAAGCACCGTCATCTACCACGTGAGCGTGTACTTGGACGAGAACGGGCAGATTGAGCACTTGTCTCCGTTTGGCTTCTTTAGGCCCAGTGGCGACCTGACCCCATTCATCACCTACGTCTGGACGAAGTCGACGACGGGTGACGGACAGGTGCGCTTCTCCTGTACGATTGCGGGCGTTGATGACGAGCTGCAGGAGGTATTGCGAGACCAGATAACCTCGCGCGCGACACCGCTCTTTGGGGGTGGCGACGAAGAAGAAGAGCCAAGGTCTGACGAGGTGGAAGCGACCTCTCTCGAACAAAGGGGTGCCGCGTCGTCAAGGAAGTGAGATACCAGCATGAATGCCATGGACAACTATCCTACCCACGAGCTTGACGGAATCAAATATCGATGCGGCCATGTGAGCCCCTTCGGCGCGACCATACTGTACGGCAACGCCGTGAACTTCTCCGTGTTTTCGAAGTATGCGACGTGGTGCGAATTGCTGCTGTACCATCAGGGGGCAAAGGAACCCTTCGCGGTGCTTCCATTCCCAGACGAATTCAGAATCGGCAACGTCTTTTCGATGATAGTCTATGACCTCGACTACGAGGAGCTCGAGTACGGCTATCGCTTCGACGGGCCGATCGATCCGCAGGGTGGGCATCGCTTCGACCGCAGGAAGGTTCTGCTCGATCCTTACGCAAAGCTGGTTGCAGGTAGGGAACTATGGGGCGAGCGACCAGATCCAGACGAAACGTTTGTCCACCGCGGCAAGGTGATTCCCGAGGACTACGATTGGGAAGACGACCGACCTTTGGAAATTCCCCTGAAGGACCTCGTCATCTATGAGGCCCATGTGCGCGGTCTCACCATGGGTTCGGGTAGCGGCACCAAATACATGGGCACCTTTGCGGGTCTTACCAGCAAGATTCCCTATCTCAAGGAGCTGGGCGTCAACTGCATCGAGCTACTGCCGATCTTTGAGTTCGACGAGTTCGAGAACAGCCGCGTCGTGGGACAGGAGCGGCTCTACAACTATTGGGGCTACTCCACGGTGGCCTTCTTTGCGCCGAAGTCGGGCTATGCGGCGTCTAGCTCGGTCAGCCTTGTGGCGGAGGAGCTAAAGAACACGATTAAACAATTCCACCGCAACGGCATTGAGGTCATGCTCGACGTGGTGTTCAACCACACGGCTGAGGGGAACGAGAGGGGACCGTACATCTCGTTCAGGGGCATCGACAACAAGACCTACTACCTGCTCACGCCCGATGGTCAGTACTACAACTTCAGCGGTTGCGGCAATACCATGAACTGCAACAACGCCGTGGTCAGGAGCTTCATTCTGGATTGTCTGCGCTACTGGGTGAGCGTGTACCACATAGACGGCTTCCGCTTTGACTTGGCCTCCATACTCTCGCGAGATGCTAACGGCGTGCCTATGAGCAGTCCGCCGTTGCTTGAGGCCTTGGCCCAAGACCCCGTTCTCGGTAGGACCAAACTCGTGGCTGAGGCGTGGGATGCGGGCGGACTCTATCAGGTGGGAAGCTTCCCGGCGTGGGGTCGCTGGGCCGAGTGGAACGGCAAGTACCGCGACTGCCTGCGCCGCTTCATCAAGAGCGAGGCGGAGTGCGGCCCCGAGATGCTCATGAGAATCCAGGGATCGCCCGACCTCTATGCAAACAGGAACGCCGAGGCAAGTATCAACTTCGTCACCTGTCACGACGGGTTCACGCTCTACGACATGGTGTCGTACAACGAGAAGCACAACGAGGCGAACGGAGAGGCGAACCGCGACGGTGCCAATGACAACAACAGTTGGAACTGCGGTGCGGAGGGCGAGGTCGATGACCCCGAGATTCGCAAGCTTCGCATCCGCCAGATAAAGAACGCTGTGACCTTGTTGCTGCTCAGCCGTGGGGTGCCCATGCTGCTGGCAGGTGACGAGTTCTGCAACTCGCAGGGCGGCAACAACAACGCGTACTGTCAGGACGGCCCCATCTCGTGGCTCAATTGGGGCGATCTCAAGAGGAACCGGCCTGTCTTTGAGTACTTCAAGACGCTAATTGCGTTTCGGCATGCACACCCGGTGCTGCGCACGAAGCAGTTCTATACGGGCGTGAACGCGAGCGGTTATCCTGAGCTCTCCTTCCATGGCCAGAGCGCCTGGAAGCTTGACGCGATGAAGCCCTTCCATACCTTCGGCTTCATGTATGCCGAGACCGTGGCAGACCATGAGGTGGAGAAGGACTGCTTCATCTACTGCGGTGTCAACACCTATTGGGAGGAGCGGACGCTGGAGTTGCCGATAATCCCTGCCACCATGAGCTGGCATGTGGTGGCATATTCGGCAGGGGACGCGAACGAAGTGGGGAATGTCGCGGGCGGCGAGATAACGATAGCGCCGAGAAGCAGCGTCCTTATTCTCGGTTCCTAATTGCGCGGACGAATTGCTGCATCGGGGCTGCAGCAAAAGCTGATGGTGACTGCTGGGGGCAATGCCCTCGTGCGTCTCCAAGCAGCTTTTGCTACAGTCCCTTGCCTTTAGGCGAGTAGGGTGGCAACCTCGCCGAGAACGGTCTCGAAGCTCACGCCACGGACCTCGTAGTCGGGCTGTTCGCGGGTGACGCGCATGGCATCGCGTACGAGCGTGCCGGCGAACTCCACCGAGTCGTAGAGGTTGCGGCCGGCCATGATGGCTGCAAGCAGCGAGCTTGCATAGAGGTCACCGGTACCGTGCAACATGTAGGGCAGAAGCTCGCTTGCGATTTCGGCTCGCTCGACGTCCTGTCCGGTCACGAAGTTGCGGATGAGACCATCGCCATGCACGATGCCCTTGAGAACGACGTGCTTGGCACCCATCTCAAGCAGGGCGTCGAGCAGGCGGGCGACGTAGGCGTCGTCAACGTCCTGGCCCTGATACTCGATGCCGGTGAGGATGGACGCCTCGGTGAGGTTTGGCGTGAGGACGTCAGAGCCGTCCACGAGGTCTCCCATGGCGGCGCAGAGCTCGGGCGTGTAGGTGGGGTAGCGCTGGCCGCCGTCGCCCATCACGGGGTCAACGACGCGGAGAGCTTGCGGGTGTTCTGTGTAGAGGCGCTGGATGGCGCCGACCTGCTCTGGTGCGCCGAGGAAGCCCGAGTAGACGGCATCGAGCTCGATGCCCTCCTCGCGCCAGGCGTCCAGGTAGGGCGTGAGCATGTCGGTGGTGTCGTGCATGTGCCAGGTGGGGAACTTTGTATGGGCTGAAAAGAGCGACGTTGGCACAGGGCACACGTCGCAGCCTGCGGCTGAGAGGACGGGAATCGCGACGCCGAGCGAGCACTTGCCGTAGCCGCACAGGTCGTGTACGGCGGCAATGCGGGGTATGTAGGCTCCCTCGCGTCTGTAGAGGCGGACGTCCTTGGCGTTAGTCATGGTGACTCCTTTCACGTGGACTTATGGACCGACGCTGAACGCATAGGATAGGCATTTGCCCCTCAATACGCAATAGAGATATGGGGTACTGGGGGGAGGACTGTCCCCCCAGTACCCCATACGCTCTCCATGCGAGAATCTGCCTCTTGAGGTACCATACATCGAATGCCTCTGTTTCCGGAGTAAAGGACAAAAGTATGGCAAACGCTATTTTTCGTAGCAAGAAAGACTTTGTAAGGCAATACCGTGACCGTTTCAGGTCGACCTTTGGCAAGGACTTCGAGGACGCGGACGCCGACGAGCGCTTCTATGTGCTGGCATCGCTCATCGCTCACCGTGCGCGCGTGGCCCACGTCGATACCCACGCCATGGGCGAAAAGAAGGTCTACTACTTCTCGCTCGAGTTCCTGATCGGTCCGTTGCTCGATAACTATCTGCTCAACTTTGGTGTGCGCGACCTTGTGGAGGAGGGTCTGCACGACATGGGCATCGACCTCGACGAGCTTTGCACGCATGAGGCCGACCCGGGTCTTGGCAACGGTGGCTTGGGCCGTCTGGCTGCGTGCTTCCTCGATTCGATGGCCAAGGAGGGCATTGCGGGTTACGGCAATGGCATGCGCTATCGTTACGGCCTCTTCCGCCAAGAGATTCAGAATGGCCGTCAGGTCGAGAAGACCGACGCTTGGCTCGAGAAGGGCTATCCCTGGGAGACTCGCAAGACAGCCAGTGCCGTCATCGTGCAGTTTGGCGGCCATGTCGAGCGCCATGAGGAGAATGGCCGCTTCTGGTTCACCACTGAGGATGCCGAGAAGGTTCTGGCCGTGCCCTATGATGTGGAAATCGTGGGCTACGGCGGCGAGAAGGTCAACAAGCTGCGCCTGTGGAAGGCCGAGCCGGCTGAGGACAACTTCGATCTCGACGCCTTCAATGAGGGTCGCTACTCCGACGCGTTCGGTTTCCGTTACAACACCGAGGCCATCTCAACGATTCTCTATCCTGCCGATGCTGGCGAGCACGGCAAGCTGCTGCGCCTCAAGCAGGAGTACCTCTTTGTGAGCGCGGGCCTGCAGACCATACTGCGCACCTACGAGTCGAATTTCGGTCCCGATTGGGAGCATCTGGGAGACCATGTGTGCGTCCATACCAACGACACGCACCCAGCCATGTGCGGCCCCGAGCTCATGCGCATCCTGGTGGACGAGAAGGGCGTGGACTTCGATCTCGCATTCGACATCGCCCGTGCGACCTGCTCTTACACCAACCACACCGTCATGCCGGAGGCGCTGGAGAAGTGGCCCATCACGATGTTCCGTCACCTCCTGCCTCGCCTATACATGTTCATCGAGGAGATCGACCGTCGCTTCCGCGAGAACTTCCCGCGCATGGGTTCGGACTGGCCCACGCTGCTGCAAAACACCGCCATCCTCTGGGACGGCGAGGTGCGCATGGCCAACCTCTCGGTCATCTTCTCGAATTCCGTCAACGGCGTCTCGGCGCTGCACACCCAGATCATCAAGGACACGGTGCTCAAGGACTTCTACCGTCTCTCGCCCGAGCTCTTCAACAACAAGACCAACGGTGTATCCCACCGACGCTTCCTGACCAATGCCAACCCGGCGCTCAGCCGCGTGATCACCGAAGCCATTGGCGACAAGTGGCTCGATGACGCCATGGAGTTCGAGAAGCTCCTCGCCTTCAAGGATGACGACGGCTTCCTGGAGGACTGGGCCAAGGCGAAGCTCGCCGCCAAAGAGCGCCTTGCCGCCTACATCAAGAAGACCACCGGCGTCGTGGTCGACACCAGCACCGTCTTTGACACGCAGGTCAAGCGCTTCCATGCCTACAAGCGTCAGCTGCTCAACGTGTTCAAGATCATGGACATCTACAACCGTATGCTCGCCGACCCGAACTTCCGTCCGCAGCCTACGACGTTCATCTTCTCGGGCAAGGCTGCTCAGAGCTACGTCTTTGCCAAGGAAGTTATACGCCTCATCAACGGCGTGGCGGACGTCATCAACAACGACAAGCGTGTCAACGACGTGATCAAGGTGGTCTTCGTTCCCAACTTCGCCGTCTCCAACGCACAGATCATCTATCCCGGCACTGAGATCTCGGAGCAGATCTCCACGGCCGGCACCGAGGCATCCGGCACGGGCAACATGAAGTTCATGATGAACGGAGCCATCACGCTGGGTACCTACGACGGCGCCAATGTCGAGATCTGTGACTTGGTAGGCGAGGAGAACATCAAGATCTTTGGTCTGCGCACGGCCGAAGTGGAGTCGCTCTACGCCAGTGGGCGTTACTACGCCTGGAACGAGTACAACGCCGACAAGGTCCGCTTGGGTCGCGTGGTGGACGAGCTGACCGACGGCACCTTCGCGCGCCAGTCGGGCAACTTCGAGTCGGTCCACGACGAGTTGATGGTCAACAACGATCAGTATCTCGTCTGCCGTGACTTCCACGCCTACGTCCGGGCATGGGAGGAACTCACCGGAGCCTACGCTGACACCCGAAATTGGAACCGTGTATCGATTCACAATACGGCCAAGTCCGGATTCTTCTCCTCTGACCGAACAATACGTGAATATGCCGAAGAAATATGGCATGTTGGTGAATAGGTTAGTCTTGTTGGTCGCGAGAAAGTGACGAAAGGGGAAGTTCTATGAGCAAGAAGGAATGCGTTGCAATGCTTCTTGCCGGCGGGCAGGGGTCCAGGCTGGGCGTGCTCACGAGCAAAGTCGCCAAGCCGGCCGTTTCGTTCGGCGGCAAGTATCGCATCATCGACTTCGTGCTGAGCAACTGCGCGAATTCGGGGATCAGCACGGTGGGCGTGCTCACGCAGTATCGTCCGTACCTGCTGCATGAGTACCTGGGCACCGGCGAGGCCTGGAACCTCGACGAGCGCGGCGGCGGCGTGGCAATCCTGCCTCCGTTTGCAACCCAGACCGGCGCCTCCTGGTATGCCGGCACCGCTGACGCAATCACGCAGAACCTCGGTTACCTCGAGGGCCAGGATCCCGAGTATGTGCTCATCCTCTCGGGCGACCAGCTCTATCGCATGGACTACGAGGACATGCTTGCCACGCACAAGGCAAACAACGCCGACCTCACCGTCGCCGTCATGCCTGTGCCCTGGGAGGACGCTCCTCGCTTCGGCATTATGAACACCCGCGAGGACGGCAGCATCGAGGAGTTCGTCGAGAAGCCGGCAGAGCCCAAGAGCAACCTTGCCTCCATGGGCATCTACATCTTCACCGCTGATGTCCTGTTCAAGGCCCTCAAGGAGGACGCCGAGAAGGAAGGCTCCACGCACGACTTCGGTGGCGACATCATCCCGACCCTGCTTGCCGAGGGCAAGCGCCTCTTCACCTACCAGTTCAAGGCTTACTGGCGCGACGTCGGCACCGTGGCCTCCTTCCACGAGGCAAACATGGAGCTGCTCGGCGCTGAGCCTGCGTTCGACCTGTTCGCGCAGGAAGCCCCCATCATGAGCAACTCCTCCACTCGTCCGCCCGCGTTCGTCGGCCCCAAGGGCTCCGTGGACGACTCTCTCATCGACAACGGCTGCACGATCCTCGGTTCGGTCGAGCACTCCGTGATCAGCTCCGACGTGTACGTGGGCAAGGGTGCCGTCGTCAAGGACGCCATCCTCTTCCCCGGCGCGCGCGTTGAGGAGGGTGCCGTGGTCATCAACGCGATCATGGCAGAGCGTTCGGTGGTTGCCGCCGGCGCGACCTTTGGTTCTGCAGATGAGGAAACCGTTACCCTCGGCGATGACGCCGTTGTAGAGAAGGGGGAGTAAACGATGCCCAAGGCTATCGGTCTTGTGACCTGCAATTACACCACGGCATCCAACGATGACGTGTTCCTGGGCCGTCCCGTGGCTTCGATGCCCTATCTGGGCCGTTATCGCCTCGTGGACTTTGCCCTGTCCAACATGGTGGATGCGGGCATCCGCACCGTCGGCATGATCATGCCCAACAACTACCGCTCCCTCGTGGATCACGTGGGATCCGGCAAGGATTGGGATCTCGACCGCAAGAACGGCGGCCTCTTCATCATGCCTGGCACCGCTTTCGGCACGAGCCGTACCGGCGCTCGCTTCCTCATTCGTGACCTCGTCCAGAATCGCGCGTTCTTCACCAAGAACAGCGAGAAGTACGTCGTCCTTTCCACGGCCAACTTCATCTGCAGCGTTGATATCAATGCCCTCATCGCCAAGCATGAGGAGACCGGTGCAAACATCACCGTTCTCACCAAGACGGCGAAGTGCGATGGCAACGTCGACGTCGTGACCTTCGACGTTGAGAATGGTCGCGTCAAGGGCATGCACCAGGCCGTCAAGTTCGGCCAGGTCGCGTTCCTCGACTACGCCGTCATCGAGCGCACCCTGCTCCTTGAGCTTCTCGACTCGTTCGCGGCAGTTGACCACCTCGACCTCTTTGAGGCTCTGAACGCCGAGTATGGTCGCTTCCGTGTCATGGCTGCCGAGTTCGACGGCTACATGAAGCCCATCTTTGACAAGAACTCCTACTTCCAGGCCAACATGGACCTCCTTGATCCCGAGGTGCTCACCGAGCTCACCGATGCCCGTCCGATCAAGACCAAGGCCCATGACAACCCGCCCGCGAAGTACGAGCCGGGCTGCAAGGTCTCCAACTCCCTCATCGCCTCCGGCGATCGCATCTTTGGTACCGTGCAGAGCTCCGTCCTCGGCCGCAACGTCATCGTTGAGCCGGGTGCGTCTGTGCGCAACTCCATCATCATGCAGGGCGTCGTCATCAAGAGCGGCGCCAAGATCGAGAACGCCATCATCGACAAGGCCAACGTCGTACCTGCGGGCACCGAGCTGCGCGGCACCGATGGCGACATTCTCTACCTAAAGAAGAACTAGTCAGACACACCACGCAACAAGGCAGGGATACATCATGGCAGACAGCGTAAGAAGAAAGCTCAAGATTCTCTATGCGGCATCCGAGGTCAAGCCCTTCTCAAAGAGTGGCGGCCTGGGCGACGTGGCGGGCTCCCTTCCGCGCGCGCTCAAGAAAGCCGGGGCCGAGGTTGCCGTCATCTCGCCGAAGTACGGCACCATTCCGCAAGAGTTCCAGGACCAGATGAAGCACGTGGCCGACTTCTACGTGCCGCTCTCTTGGCGCAGCGTGTACTGCGGCGTCGAGAAGCTCACCTATCAGGGTCTGGACTTCTACTTCATCGATAACGAGGCGTACTTCAAGCGTGACAGCCTTTACGGCTACTTTGACGATGGCGAGCGCTTCGCGTTCTTCTCCAAGGCCATCTGCGAGTCAATCGCAAAGGTGGAGGAGCTCGAGTGCGACGTGCTTCACTGCAACGACTGGCAGACCGCCATGGCGACCGTGTTCCTGCGCGAGTTCTACATGCAAATCCCGGCGTGCGCACACGTCAAGACGATCTTCTCGGTGCACAACGTCCTCTTCCAGGGCCAGTACTCCGACAAGGTTCTGAACGACGTGCTGGGTCTCGCCGACGTACCCTCTGCGCGTGACCAGCTCTACTGTGGCCCGCAGGCCATCAACTACATGCGTGGCGCACTGCTCTATTCCGACCTCATCAGCACCGTGAGTCCTACCTATGCCAACGAGCTTCAGATGCCGTTCTACGGTGAGGGCATGGACGGAATCTTCCGTCGTCGTGCCGGGTCGCTCTCGGGCATCCTCAATGGCATCGACACGGTGGAGTGGGATCCGGCGACGGACGAGTTCCTGCCGACAAACTACGACGCCAAGGATCTCAGTGGCAAGGCGGAGTGCAAGCGTGCGCTGCAGGAGGAGTTCGGCCTGCGTCAGGATCCCGAGCGTCCGCTCGTGTGCATGGTGGGTCGCCTCACCAAGCAGAAGGGTCTCGACCTCGTGCGCTACAGCATGAACGCTCTCATGGCCCGCGGCGTCCAGGTGGCCATTCTTGGCACCGGCGACAAGGATTACGAGGACTCCTTCAAGTACTTTGATTGGAAGTACGGTGACATGATGAGTGCGCGTATTGCCTTTGATGGCGCTCTGTCGCACCGCATGTACGCAGGCGCGGATCTCTTCCTCATGCCGAGTGAGTTCGAGCCGTGCGGTCTCACCCAGATGATTGCGATGCGCTACGGCACACTGCCCGTGGTGCGCGAGACGGGTGGTCTGCGTGACTCCGTGCAGCCGTACAACCAGTTCACTGGCGAGGGCACGGGCTTCTCCTTCGCAAACATGAACGCTGACGAGATGGCTGGCTGCCTCCTCAATGCCTGCGAGGTCTTCTGGACCAATCAGGATGCATGGAAGCAGCTCCAGCTCCAGGCCATGGCCGAGGACTTCAGCTGGAGTCGTGCGGCTGAGGAGTACCTGGGTCTCTATCGCAGCCTGCAGCCGGACGTCGAGTAGCACGTCCAGATAGGCTCAACGTAAGGGCCGCGACATAAGGTCTGACGAATCGGGCGAATCCTATGAGGGTTCGCCCGATTCCGTGTCTATCCGGGTGCTGGGGGGTACTGGGGGACTGTCCCCCCAGCACCCCCCAGCCTGAGCAATCATCGAAAACTTAGGTCTAGCCCAAACGTGCAAACACTGCTACCATCTACAAAATCTGTACCTCATACATAACATCGGGAGGGCATCCACGTGAGAGCAACACACATCACAACCGACAGCATCTATCGCACACCGTTTGGCGCCTGCCCTCTTGGCGAGTCTGTTACCTTGGCCATTGACGTTCGCGACGAGGAGAGCCCTCAGGGCCAGATACGTATCTGGGTGGACGGCGAGGGTGAGACGCTGTATCCCATGAAGCCGGAGGTACGTGAGGAGAACGGCGAACGTGTCGTGCGGCTCGTGGGCACCTTCACGCCCGAGAAGACGCAGATCATGTGGTACTACTTCAACCTTACCGCTGATGATGGCACTGTTTGGCGCTATGGCGCACGCAACGAGTGCAGCGTAGGCGAGGGCACCTTTGCAGCCGGCGAGCCACGCTCGTACCAGATTACGGTATATGAGCCGCGTGAGGTTCGGCCCCTGTGGTATCAACATGGCATTGTGTATCAGGTTTTCCCTGATCGCTTTGAACGCGGAGAAGGTTGGCGCGAGCTTGCCCAGTCGAGCCTTGACCATCATCGCAATGGACCGGGCCGCCGTCTCGTGGATGACTGGTTCGTTGCACCTACCTACGACAAGGACCAGTACGGACGGATCTCCACCTGGGATTTCTATGGCGGCAACTTGGATGGCGTTCGCGAGAAATTGCCCTACCTTAAGTCGATGGGCATCTCTGTCATCTACCTCAACCCCATATTTGAAGCGGCGAGCAACCATCGCTACGACACAGGCGACTACATGGTCATAGACCCGATGCTTGGCGACAAACAGACCTTCGTGCGCCTGTGCGACGAGGCGCGTGAGATGGGCATATCCATCATCTTGGATGGCGTCTTCAATCATACGGGATGCGACTCGCGCTACTTCAACAAGTACGGGAACTATCCTGAGGTCGGAGCATTCCAAGGATCGGACAGCCCCTATGCGACTTGGTTCAAGCTTGGCGCAGCCGATGACGGCGAGTACCAGTGCTGGTGGGGCGTGGACGATCTGCCTGATGTGGACGAGGACGCCCAGTCATACCGTGACTTCATCTGTGGCGAAGACGGCGTTGTGCGCACGTGGCTGCGTTTGGGAGCGGCTGGTTGGCGCCTTGATGTCGCTGATGAGCTACCTGACGACTTCATTGCCGCCATCAAGGAGGCCGCGCTGGCCGAGAAGCCCGACGCGCTTGTAATCGGCGAGGTGTGGGAGGATGCATCCCACAAGGTGAGCTATGGAGAGCTGCGTCAATATCTGCAGGGTTCTGAACTTGACGGCGTCATGAACTACCCCTTCCGCAGCTCGTTGCTCGACTTCCTCACAAACAAAATCACGGCGGTCAACGTCGCGGATCGCATGGAAGAGCTCTACGAGAACTATCCGCGCGAGGCGTTCCTCAGCTGTCTCAACCTGCTGGGAAGTCACGACCGCGAGCGTGTGCTCACCATGTTGGGTGACGCTCCGGCCAAAGAGACCCTCTCGGAAGAGCAGCGCCGTGACTATCGACTGCCTGAGGGGCAGCGCAGCCTTGCGGTAAGCCGCCTTTGGGTTGCGGCCCTCTTGCAGATGACGATGCCGGGCGTGCCGTGCGTCTACTATGGTGACGAAGCCGGTATGGAGGGCTACACCGATCCTTATAACCGCGGTACCTATCCATGGGGCCATGAGGACGAGAATTGCCGCACGATCTATCGCAATGCCATTGCGGTGCGCAAGTCGCTACCCGAGGTCTTTGCCGACGGCGACTTCCGTCCGTTTGCAATCAACGATGACGTCTTTGCCTTCACGCGTTCGCTTGACGGTGTGACGGTATGCGTGCTTGCCAATGCGTCTCTCAAGAACGAGCATACCGTAAGCGTACCGATGCACGCCAGCGAGGTGGATGACATCGTTCAGGGCAAGAAGCCGCGGATTTCTGACGACGGACAGACCTGTGCGGTCCATCTATGGCCTCTCGGTACCTCCGTGCTCTATTTCCACGACGGGAAGCGTCTGCAGCAACCCATGAAGCGCGGAATGGGCGTTATCTGTCACATCACGAGCCTGCCCAATGATGGAGAGCAGGGCACGATGGGCGAGCCCGCAAAGCGTTTCGTAGACGTTCTCGCGAAAGCGGGGCAGACCTACTGGCAGGTGCTGCCCGTCAATCCCACTGACGAATTCGGCTCTCCGTATGCGGGTCTCTCGGCGTTTGCTGGTAATCCCTACCTCATTGAGGGCTTCCAGACCAAGCTTGACAAGCTCGTCGAGGGCCTTGAGGACGATTCCGATTACAAGGCGTTCTGCAAAAAGAACGCTGACTGGTTGGAGCCCTATGTGGCGTTCCAAGCCATCAAGGAGTTCGTGGGTGAGGAGGTGCCCTGGCATCTATGGCCGGAGAACTACCGGGAGTACCGACCGGGGATTGTGGACGAAGGTAGTCTGGCGCCTGCTGCAGAAACGCACCGTCGCGCGCAATACGTATTTCAGAAGCAATGGGACGAGCTGCATGCCTATGCCAACGAGCGTGGCATCCAGATTGTCGGCGATATGCCGATGTACGTGAGCGCCGACTCCAGTGACGTGTGGGCTGAACGCGAGATATTCTCCTTGCAGGAGGACGGCACACCGGCCGGCGTCGCGGGATGCCCACCTGATGACTTCGCCAAGGACGGCCAAATTTGGGGCAATCCGACCTTCCGTTGGGATGTGCTGCGCAAGAGCGGTTACGACTGGTGGATGCGTCGTTTGGAGCGCATGTTGGAGCTCTATGACTTCGTGCGCCTCGATCACTTCCTCGGCTTCTCTTCGTATTACAACATCCCTGGTGGTCGTGGTGCGCTCGAAGGGTTGTGGAACTTCGGTCCGGGAGTCGACCTCTTCCGTGTGGCGCACGAGCGTCTGGGCGACCTGCCCTTCATAGGTGAGGACCTGGGTACCATCACCCCGGCCGTGCGGTTCCTGGTCGCGCTAACGGGCTTCCCCGGCATGGACGTTGTGCAGTTCTACAACGAAGACGTGCGTCAGGGATACGTGCCCGCGCCGGACAAGATTTGCTATCCGAGCACACATGACACGCAGACGCTCGTTGGTTGGATCCGCAACAAGTGGCCGTTTGAACACACCGATGACGTGTACCGCGAAATCATGGGGAAGTGCCTGCACTCCAGTGCCGATGTGGTGATCGTGCCGTTGCAGGATGTCCTCGTTCTCGGCGATGAGGCCCGTATGAACGTCCCGGGCGTGGCGGAGAACAACTGGTCTTGGCGTGCTGATGGCAATGCCGTCGCCGCTTCCACGCAGTACCTCGCATCGCTTGCCAACGATTCTGGGCGCGCGCGCAAAGAATAGCGAACGGCATAAACGCCAGTGCTAGCAGGGGCACTTCCATAGGAGGTGCCTCTCTTTATGTTCAGCTTAAGGATGTACATTGGGTGTACAATAACATTCGTACTAACACGGCTTTTCGAGCGGGGGGAAATGGCGATGAGACGTTTATGCATTCGGGTGTTTGCGCTATACGCGAGTCTCGTGCTCGCTATCGGATTCGTGCCCATGCAGGCACTGGCTGAGGCCTTGACGGAGATACAGGGCGGTTCTGTGACGCCTGAGGCTGAGGCGCCTGTTTTTTCGTATCGCTTTGATGACGAGGGAGCGTGGCGTTCGCTGTCTTCGCTTGACGAGGCGGTTGCGAACGAGGAGCAGGACGTGCTCGCGCATCCCATCACGCAAATCGAGCATTCCATAGAGGGAGTGGACGTCACGGTCATGATGGAGACTCGGGCTGCTGGCGAAGATTGGCCTGATGAATGGGAAGACTGGGACGGCGAGGACGAGGACGACGGCGAGGACCTTGGCGACGGCGATTCCGAGGACGGAGAGGACGAGGACGACGGTGAGGACCTCGGCAGCGATTCCGAGGACCTTGAGGACCTTGACGACGAGGACCTCGAGGACCTTGACGACGAGGACCTCGAGGACCTTGACGACGGCGAGGATGACCTTGAGGATGACGAAGAGTGGGAAGACGACGACAACGACGACAACCCCGAGGATGGCGATGACTCTGACGGGAATTCTGACGACTGGACGACCTTGGATACGTCTGAGTTCGAGGAGTTCCAGGCGTGGTTGGTATACAACGGCGAAGAGGAGGAATGCCCCTACGAGATTTGGTACCGCGTGCATGCGGGCGATTTCGGCTGGCTAGGCTGGACATCTGGCGGTGGGTCGGCTGGCACGCGCGACATGGGAGCCGTTGTTGATGGTCTTCAGTTCCTGCTCATGCCCATCGAGGACGAACTGCCCGATGACAACCCTGAGCCCTTCCTTGATGGAGAGGACTATGACTTTGGAGGAAAAGACGAGGATGAAATCGAGCTGGACGACGAGGACGGGTCATTCGGTGATGACTCCCTCCCGTTTGACTTTGTGTCGGACTCGTCCGATGGCATCCATACGGGCGTAGACCTTTCAGGGGATAAGGGAGTAGCCGCCTCGAACGGGTCTGCCTCGTCTCAGACTGCTAAGGTGAGCCTTAAGGATGCGACCATAGAATCCATCAGCAAGCAGGCATATACCGGATCGGCTGTCACGCCCAAGCTGAAGGTCAGGCTGGATGGCAAGACACTCAAAGAGGGAACCGATTATACGCTCTCGTATGCAAACAACATCGAGGTGGGGACGGCGTCCGTCACAGTGAAGGGCAAGGGTGCATACACCGGTACAAAGAAGGCAAGTTTCAAGATTGTGGCACCCAGTGTCACCTATCGCGTCCACGTGCAGAGCTATGGTGACCAGAGCGCACAGAAGGACGGGGCGGTTGCCGGTACGAGCGGTGAGTCCAAGCGCCTGGAGGCGATTTGGCTCAAGCTTGGGTCTGGCTTTCCAGTATCGGGTGGCATCACGTACCAGACCCACGTGCAGACCTACGGCTGGCAGGACTGGGTATCGGACGGCGAGAAGTCGGGTACGAGCGGTGAGTCCAAGCGCCTCGAGGCGATTCGCATCAAGCTTACGGATGCTATGGCAAAGAAGTACGATGTGTGGTATCGCGTCCATGCACAACGGGTTGGATGGACGAATTGGGCGAAGAACGGCCAGACTGCGGGCACGTCGGGACTATCGTGGCGCCTTGAGGCCATACAGGTGGTCCTTGCACTCAAGGGTGGCAATGCGCCTGGCGACGTTGGAGGCATCTCTTCGGCGAGCTCATCGACTTACATCAGGAACCCTGGCATCACCTACCATACGCACGTGCAGACCTACGGCTGGCAGGACTGGGTCAAAAACGGCAAGATGGCCGGCACCTCAGGCGAATCCAAGCGCCTTGAGGCCCTCGAGGTCAAACTTGCGGCAGACCATGTGGCCGGATCCGTACGTTACCGCACCCACGTGCAGACCTACGGCTGGCAGGACTGGAAGACAAACGGTGCTCTTGCGGGTACCGAGGGCGAATCCAAGCGCCTTGAGGCCATACAGATCAAGCTTACAGGCGAGGCGTCACAGTACTTTGACGTGTGGTATCGAGTCCACGTACAGACCTACGGATGGCTTGGCTGGGCAAAGAACGGAGCGAAGGCGGGTACGGCGAATCTTTCCAGGCGCATGGAGAGCATGCAGATCAAGTTGCTGCCCAAGGATTCTGCGGCTCCCGGCAGCACGGAGAAGGCCTTCATAGACCAGGATCCCACGCTGAGCGGCGACCTCGAGCTCGATGCCATGATAGGCCAGCTCATCCAGCAGACAGGAACAGGCTACGACGGACTTCGGAGGGCTTACGAGATCATCAGCAGCTATCCCTATTCACAGGGCAATCATTGGCCAGGGCCGAATTGGCAAGAGTGGTCCATCCCCTATGCCAAGGAGATGTATCGGAACGGGACAGGGAATTGCTATCGCTATGCTTCCCTCATGTGTTGGACGGCCCGGAGGCTTGGCTTTGACGCAAGGGTCGTGCCGGGGTGGAACCACGGCGTCTATACGATGCGCATCGACCATGGCTGGGTGGAAGTCTATCTCGATGGTCATTATTACCTGATAGATGCCGAACTGAACAGCGCTAATGCCTATCCCGAATACGATTGGTTTATGATCAGGTACGCAGATGCGCGCGTAGGCTACTACGATTTGAACGACAACCGTATTTTGTACTGGTGATTCCTCTCGGGATTGCTTGTGGTACCATAGCAGCACTTTTGGCTCAATTGAAGGGATAATGCATGGGTACAAATCGTTCTTTCCATGCAGCGCGTCGCGCGTCAGCCTTCGTGCTGTCGCTCTTGCTGGCTATGGGATTCGTGCCTGTACAAGCTCTGGCGGAAACTGCTGATGGCCTTGGCGCGGTGGTCGCGGCGACGGAAGAAAGCTCGGAGGAGAGCTCGCGGGTGGCGACCGATGAGGACACGCTCATCACAGAGGTTGGGAAGGATGTTGAGCCGGCGGCGAACACTGAAATGATGTCTGCGGACGATGCGAATGCAGCATCGACAGATGATGACGAACAGCCGATTGACATCGTATCCGACCCAATTGAGGCCAACGACGCACTAGAGCCCACTGTCACCGAGAATGATGCTTTGGAAAGCATGACACTCTCCGAAGACTCGTCCGACAAGGAAAAGACCAGAGCGGGTGAGCAGTCTGGACTCGAAGCACAGTCTGATGCGGTCGTCACAAAGGGCGCTGCCAAAGTGACCGCTCCCAGCGTCTCATATCGTGTCCATGTTCAGACCTATGGTGACCAGAAAGCTTGCAAGGACGGGGCGGTCGCAGGCACGAGCGGCGAGTCCAAGCGTCTCGAGGCCATCTGGCTCTCCCTCAAGGGAAACACTGGCATTTCTGGTGGCATCAGCTACCGCACCCACGTGCAGACCTATGGCTGGCAGGACTGGGTGTCGGACGGCGAGAAGTCGGGCACGAGCGGCGAGTCCAAGCGCCTCGAGGCGATTCGCATCAAGCTGACGGGCGACATGGCAAAGAGGTACGACGTATGGTACCGCGTCCATGCGCAACGGGTTGGATGGACGAATTGGGCGAAGAACGGCGGTACCGCCGGGACGTCGGGCCTCTCCTGGCGTCTCGAGGCGATTCAGGTGGTCCTTGCACTCAAGGGTGGCAATGCGCCCGGGGACGTGGGCGGCGTCTCTTCGGCGAGCTCATCGGCCTACGTCAGGAACCCCGGCATCACCTACCGCACCCACGTGCAGACCTACGGCTGGCAGGACTGGGTCAAGAACGGCAAGAGGGCGGGCACCGTAGGCGAGTCCAAGCGCCTCGAGGCCCTCGAGGCCAAGCTCGCGAACGACTACGTGCCGGGCGGCGTACGCTACAGCACCCACGTGCAGACCTACGGCTGGCAGGGCTGGCGTTCCGACGGTGCCCTTGCGGGTACCGAGGGTGAGTCCAAGCGCCTCGAAGCCATATGCATAGAGCTTACCGGTGAGGTTGCCCAGTATTTTGATGTGTGGTATCGCGTCCAGGTCCAGACCTTCGGATGGCTTGGATGGGCAAAGAACGGCGAAAGTACGGGTACTACGAACCTGTCGAAGCGCATGGAGACGCTGCAGGTGAAGCTCGTGCCGAAGGGCGGGCCGGCACCGGGCAGGATCGACTACGTCTTCATCGATAAAGATCCCACGCTGAGCGGTGACGCTGAGCTCGATGCCATGATCGGGCAGTTCATAAAGCGGACGGGAACGGGCTACGACGGACTTCGGCGGGCCTACGAAATCATCAGCAGCTATCCCTATTCTCAGGGGAATCGCTGGCCTGGTCCGAATTGGGAGGACTGGTCAATTCCTTATGCCAAGGAAATGTATCTCAACCATACGGGCAATTGCTATCGCTATGCGTCGCTTATGTGTTGGACGGCGCGCAGACTTGGTTACGACGCCAAGGTTGTGCCTGGCTGGATACCAGGTAGAGTCAATCCACACTGCGATCACGGTTGGGTCGAGGTGCTCCTCGACGGACAGGTATATGTTATCGATGCTGAGATGAATGGCGATGACGGCTATCCGGAATACAACTGGTTTATGATTAAGTATTCAGACGCCTACCTGCGTTACTACGACCTCAACGACAACAGGATTCTGCGGTAGGAATCCTGTGACAAGGAAAGGAAGCACCATGCTCAAGAAGTTCGTATCCATCACGACTGCGGCCATGCTCTCGTTGACACTTATTGCCTGCTCTGGGCAGGAGCCTGCCACCGACACGACGGCGGAGCCTCAGACGGCGGAATCTGCAAAGACCGAGGATGCTGCGACGACGCAGGACGCGACGGCCGAGACCGCCGCAGCGCAGACGACGGCAGCGACCGCGATTGGCGATACGTCGAGCACTGCCACCAAGGTCAAGATCACAAACGGTTTGGGCAGCGATATCACCTCGTTTGCGATGAAGAACGTCAAGTCGACGTCGTGGGGCAAGAATCAGCTCAAGGACAACGAGGTCATTCCGAGTGGGGCAAGCGTCGACTTGGGCATTGCTGCGGATGACGATGCAAGCGCCTATGACCTGCAGCTCATCGACGCTAATGGCAAGGAGATAGAGATTAAGGATGTGGCACTTGCTACCATGAGCGAGGCCAAGCTCCAGGTAGAGAACGGCGTCTGATATGTGACGTACAAGGCCCTCGACGGCGTGGAGGGCAGTACGAAGGCCGCAGGTGCCGAAGCCTCCTCTGGCGATGATGCATCCACTGCAAAGACAACTTCTGATAACAGTCACGATGCCAGTACGGATGCCGCTTCGGCGGATGATAATGATTCGTATCAAGAGCCGACGTATGAGGATGACAATGTTCAGTCGGAGCCGGCAGCTGAGGAGTACTATGCCGAGCCCGCGCCATCGTACGAAGAGGCCTATGTTGAGCCTGTGGTGGAAGAGGCTCCCGCACAAGCAGCTGACGATTGCACACGTGACAACATCGTTCTCGACGTGGAGTAGTGCAACGCTTATTACGAGCACTCCTAGTGTTGACGGGCAGCCCCCGGTACCCAAATAGCAGGGTGCCGAGGGCTGCCCGTTAGTACCCATTCGCATATGCGCTATTATAATGATTCTCTGTCTCAGAGATTGTTTTGGGAGGTCACCGGCTTATGAGTAGCTCTTTGATTCGACTGGCAGTCTTGCCCGCTGTTGTTCTCGTGTGGTACATCTGGCGAAAGGACACTGTAGAGAAAGAACCGCCCGCGCTACTTGCCAAGCTCTTCGGTCTTGGCGTGCTCGTCACGATACCCGTCATTGTGGTGGAGCTTGCGGCGGAGGCCATGCTGGGGAAGTTTCTTGTGGAGGGGAGCCTGCCCTACGTATTTCTTGAGAACTTCTATGGCATAGCGCTTGTGGAAGAGGCGGGCAAGTACCTTGTTCTCAAATCACAGACGTGGAAGTCAGAGCACTTCAACTATATGTTTGATGGTGTGGTTTACGCCGTTCTCGTTGCGTTGGGCTTCGCCACGCTCGAAAACATATTCTACGTCGCGGATGGCGGCGTATCGACAGGCATTGCGCGTGCCCTTCTCTCGGTGCCGGGACATGCGATTGACGGCGTATGCATGGGCTACTTCTATGGCCTCGCAAAGCGCGCGGACCTCAAGGGCAATGCGAACGCGCGTGGTACCAACCTTGTCTTGGCACTCGTCGCACCGACGTTGCTGCACGGAACGTATGACTTCCTTATCAGCATCAAGCTCATTGGAGTCTTCCTGATCTTTGAGGTTATCGTGACAGTCCTTGCCATAATACACGTCAACAAGTTCTCTCGCGAGGATGCCCCACTGTGACCGTTTAATATGCTAATCGCCGGCAGATAACGTGGAAGGGCGGCAATCGTGGACCTAAAGAACCTCAACCTGAAGTATGCGCTCGTAAACATTGGCTATATGCTGCTCTTTTCCGGTTCCATAGGCTTTGCGTTTAACTACCTTTCGCACGTCGGGTTTGCGACGGGTACCATCGGGACCGTGATGTCGATAGTCAGCCTCGCGGGCGTCTTCCTCGGGCCTGTGGCGGGCGATATTGTGGACCGCTCGGCAAAGATTACCCAGAAGCTCTTTATCATCGCGTCAATGCTGCTGTGCGCAATGGCGGGTGGCATACTGCTCGTATTGCCAGAGGGCTCTTTCGTCATCCTTCCCGTGGTCGTGATTGCATTTGTTTGCGCGTCGATTGGCATGCCGATGCTCAATGGGATGGCGTTCGCGTACGAGCGCTTTGGTGGGACCATAAACTATGGTCTCTGTCGAGGACTTGGGTCTGCGGCCTACGCCGTGGGATCGAATCTTGTGGGACAGCTGTGGGCGGGCCTCGGTACGACGACGTTGCCGCTAGTCGTTGTGGCGGGATCCCTCTTTACGGTCGGTATGACGATGCTCATGCCCAGCGTGCCACACGAGGCACAGGGAGCTAAAGGCGTGGCAAACAAGAAAACCGAGGAGTCCATATCCATCCTCCAGTTCTTTGGACGTTACCGTGCGCTCGTGTCCGTCATCGGTGCTCTTGTGTTGCTGTATTTCTGCCACAACGTTGTGAACACCTACATGGGTGCATTGCTTGGTACCTTCATCGATGGCGCGGTCGTGGAGTCAACTCAGGGAACGGCGCTCTTTATCCAGGCCATGGTTGAGTTGCCCACGATGTTTGGCTTCGCGCTGCTGCTCAAACGCCTGAGCGTCGAGAAGATTCTGGCGGCTGCGGCAGTCTTTTATTCCCTCAAGCATGTGCTCGTGCTCGTGGCCTGCAACATGGGCAGCGTTGCGCTGTTCTATGCGGCGATGGTACTTCAGATGCTTTCCTTTGCGGCCATCACGCCGGGCATCGTGTATTTCGCAAACAAGCACGTGGCTGGCGCGGACCAAAACAAAGGCCAAGCCGTCTTTGCCACGGCGAACACTGTGGGTGGTCTGCTCGCAAGCTTCGTGGGCGGCTGGATGTTTGAACTCATCGGCGTGATGCCAGGTCTTACTGTAGGTGTCGTAGCATCATGCGCCGGCACGCTTCTCATGCTGTGGGGCTTGCGGAAATAGGACAAAGGAGGGGGCGTTTGTCCTGCTTCGCAGGACAAACGTCCCCGTCCCCCCTTGTTCCGTGATATGGTAGATAAACACCGCACGCTATCGTGCCCGAACAAAGGAGAAGGTCATGGCTCAAGCTACGTTCTATCGTTGTGCCAAGTGTGGCAACATCGTCGCCCTCGTAAAGAAGGGAACCTGCATACCGCAGTGCTGCGGCGAGCAGATGGAGGTGCTCGTCGCCGGTTCGGTGGACGCTGCCGTCGAGAAGCACGTGCCCTCCGTTACCCGCGCGGACGGAAAAATCTCCGTGCAAGTCGGTTCGGTCGAGCACCCCATGCTCGATGTCCACTACATCGAGTGGATCGCACTCGCCACTGAGTCGGACCTGAACATTCACTTCTTGACGCCCGGGGACAAGCCCGTCGCGGCCTTCGCCGACGATGGCGCATCGGACGCCACTGTGTACGCCTACTGCAACCTGCATGGACTGTGGAAGGCTGAGGCTTAGAAGGACAAAGGGGACGAGGAGATTTTGGAAATGGACGGGAGAATCAAGAACGCGAAGAGCACGTTGAAGATCCTGGGCATCCTGAGCATCATCTTGGGTGCCTTTGGAATCATCCTCGGCGCGATGTCGATCGTGGGCGGCGGGGTACTCGCTGGAGAAATGGCCACCTCGGGAGGAATGAGCCCGACAGAAGTGGATACCGCCACTACCGCGACGGGCTTGGTGCTGGTTGCGGGCATCGTTCTTTTGGCCTCGGGGTTCTTCACCCTGCTATTGGGCATCTTCTCGGTTCGCGCATCGAACGACTTCAGCAAGATTGGGTCGGCTTATGTCTTCGCGATTATCAATCTTGCCATTTCGGTTGTCGGCGTCATTGTGAACTTTGTCGGAACCATGAATGTCTCGTCTCTGCTCGATGGCGTTGTCGGGATCGTCTTTGCCGCTTGCATCTTTTGGGCTGCGAAGACCATCAGGGACAACGCATAGAAGCGAAGGCCTCGGCGACGGGGCCTTCGCATGCTGGAATCGAGAACGATTCGTCCGGCAGAGCGAGTATAGAAACGTACGCGAGGGGGCTCACTCATGAATTCAGGGAATACGACACTCACAAAGCGGCTCTTGATTGCTCTTGGCATTTTGCTGACGATGGCCACGGTGATTCTAAGTGGCGTCTTTTCGTCTGTTGCGCTTGCGGATGACGGAGACCCTTTCCCGAGCGAAGACCCGGACCCCGGCAACGTCACCCGCACCATCATGATCTACCTGGACGGCGCCGCCTCCGAGGAGAACAATCCCGTGTGCTCTGCCATGCTCAAGGAATACATGGCGTCGCACTTCAATCGCAGCGATTTCCGCATCATCGTCATGACAGGCGGCTCACTCAAATGGCATCTGGATGCGAGCTACCTGCGTGACAAGGACGGCAACGCCGGTACGCTACCCGAGATCAGCAGCGAATTCAACCAAATCTGGGAAATCTATGGGGCCAATGACGGCGGCTACTTGAGGCTGTTGGATGGCGACGGCGTAAGCGGCGATGGGGCCGATGCCCGCACGTCCGCAGACGAGCTCATGAGCGACCCGGAAACGTTGCGGCAGTTCATCAACTACGCCCATGGCATCGCGCCAGCGGGCAAATACGATCTGATTCTGAACGACCATGGTTCGGGCCCTGGACGCGGTTATGGCTACGATGACCACGACACCGCAAACCCAGATGAGACGCTGTCCGTGCTTCAGCTCCGGCAGGCGATCTCGGGAAGCGATGTCGCGCAGGACAAGGGCAAGTTCGATTTCATCGACTTCGACTGTTGCGTGATGGGAAATTTCGAAACGGTGCTCGCCTTGGCGGATTACACGGACTATTTCCTCGGGTCGGCAGACGTCAATCCGTTTGCGACGGTCGATTACACGGCGCTGTTCGATTTCCTCGCAACTGACCCCGATATGGATGCCTGGATCTTGGGACGCAAACTCGTGGATCTTTTCGCCGATTACTATGACGAGCATATCGACCAGATATCGATAGGCCCTTCGGATATCTTTTGCGTGATCGACATAAACAAGCTCAAGCAGAGCGGGACCGTGGACAAGTTGCTGGCAATCGCACGGCAGATGAGGGCGGAGGCGACGACTGGGAGCTTCTACGACGAGATTCGCGTTCCCAAAGACGCCTACCACTTCGGTTATGCCAACCTGCAGGACTTCGCGACCGTGGTGGAGCAGCTCGGGATCGGCTTGTACGAATCCGACTGGCAGGAACCAGGATTCCTGAACGCCTACACGCAATCGGCTCTCGAGATCCAGAACATCTTGCATGACGAGGACATCGTCTATTCGAGGCACACGAAGAGGTCGAATATAACGTATGCGTTCTTCGGCAGAGACGATGACGGGAGCATAGCGGCTAGGGCCGTGAAATCCCCGACAAGCGGGTTGAGTATCTTCGCCTTCGCCAACCCCTCCAAGGGCGACATCTCGTGCGACGTGGCTTCCTACATCGAATCGATGGAAGAGCTGTCCGGGACATACGCGGAGGGTTCGGCGGTGAGGGAGCTGCTCGAGACGTACGTGCAGGCGCTTCTCGATTACGAGTTGATCTGCAACGCCGGCGTTGCCGTGTCGAGCCTCGCAGAAGACGGATGCGCCCCCGACGAAATCGACTACGACAAGGTCCTCGATTACCTCAAGTCTCAAAAGTCCGAAAACAACGTCAAGAAGGGATGGGAATACATCTCGAAGGCGTTCGAGGCCAGCGACAGGGACGTCGAGGCATGGCTGGGCGGGATCATAGACATCCAGCGCAAGGAGGTCTTGAATCACGACAAGGTCTCCCTCACGACAGAATCCAGGGACGGGACGGATTACTACCGCATTGACGTAACGGACACGCCCAAGCGGGTCATCGACGTTCCGGTGCTCACGGTGACGGCCAACAGGGAGGACGAGGTTTTCGGCAAGCCAGTAAGGACGTTCTACGGCACCCGGACGCTCGGCGGCGCAGAGGGGGAGTCTGCAGATAATTACATGAGCGCCACTGACTCTTCCTATCTGATTCCGAAATTCGACGGGCAATGGTATGCAGTACAGGATGCGGAGGGCGTCGTGCATCTGGCATCCGATGCGTCGGATCACTCCGTTTACGCCAGCTTCCTTTCTATGGATGGCAAGCCGATGGGCACAGGGGAGCTGATATTCGATGCTAACGGGAATGCGAGCAGCATCTATATCTACGGCAACACGATACCAATCTCCCTCGACACGTTCGAGGGAATGGTGACGGTGGCCCTTTGCAATGATCCGAGCCTTGGAACTGCGACACCCATAGACACGTTCATGCTGGAAGGGACGAACGCCAAGCTCGTGAAGGACAGCTGCTCGAATTTGGGCATAAACGACGTCGAGGTCAAGCTCGCCATCTCCGACATGTACGATGTCCAGCATGAGGTCAAGCCGGAACTGAGCTTCGACCCGAACGGCGGGACGTGGACCGACGGTGGAAGCGACGTCAGGGAATACGAAGCTGGGCTAGAAACCGAGTTCGACATCATCGATGCCCCGACGCGGGACGGATACACCTTCGTGTGCTGGGAGGGATCCGAATATCAACCGGGAGACAAGTACCTTGCAGACAGCGACCATGCGTTTACGGCCCAATGGAAGGAGAACGACTCCAGTGGTGATGACGACACTCCTGGCGGCGGGGAGAATCCTGGCGGTGACGACACCCCCGGCGGCGACACCCCCGGCGGCAGCGATAAGCCCAGTAGCTCCGGTAGTTCAAGGACAGGCAACAAGAGCGTGTCGAGCGTGTCGAGCACTCCAGTCTCCAGCAGTTCAGCAAGGAATGCCCAATCAGAATCGAACTCGAGCAAATTACCGGGAACGGGGGACCACACAAATCCGAATCGTTTGCTTTTGCTCCTGCTAGCGTCAAGCGGAACAATTGCGGCGGCGATCGTGAAGAAGCGAGAACGCGAATTCTGAGGACGATCTACATAACGAGGAACAGTTTCGAATTCTATCGCAACGTTCGCGACAACGGGCTGACAACGGGTCGTGTGACAACACCCAACGTCCCCGTTGTCGTTTTTTGCTCCATCTGGTCGCCCGTGCTGACCACGGGGACGGACCTGCTGCTCACGCTTGCCAAAGATGGTGCTCGGTAGGTATACGCCATGAACCAGGCGCAAGGCTCAAGTACGATACATGTGCTAGGCGGGTATCTGCAGAAGACGTGTCATCATCTGGGGGTCTACGGCTGCCACGGGAGCATGGCGAAGAAGTTTGGTGTTAGCGTCGGTTTAATTTAGCCCCAAATGGTCAGACATATTTAGCCAATCCTGGTCAAACAAAAATGGCCATCGCGCCACTCTCGCGCTCCTACACT
>ONMP01000111.1 GCA_900318935.1 uncultured Actinomycetes bacterium | reverse complement strand
TTGAAGTTTTCCATGACCTCATCGAACTTGTCGGCGCTCACGTTCAGCATTGCGGCGAACTCATCCCCACCGATGCGATAGACCTTGCCGTACGGTCCCAGGTGCTCCCGCATGCAGTCAGCCGCACCGCATATCAGCTCGTCGCCCGCGAGATGCCCAAGCGTGTCGTTGGCAGTCTTGAGCCCGTTGATGTCAATGGTCACGTATACGAAGTCCTCCCCGGGCAAGACGTCGAGCATCTGCGCCTTGTCCTCCTCGAAGGCGCGACGGTTGTAAAGCATGGTTGACTGATCACGGAAGGATGCCTTGGCGAGCTCGTCGGTCTTCTTGCGGCTCACGCGCGCGGTCACAAAGAGCGACACCATCACGAGGGCGCACAGAGCCAGATTGAGGAAGATGACGTTAGCGAACTGGTTAGCCTCTACGGCACCGTCGCTCTGCACCACAAGGAACCAACCAAGATCCTTAACGTATTTTGTTACCGCGAAGCCACCATTCGCCTGACGGTGGTAAACGTACTCCGTGCCATCGCTCAGGCTGAGCGGAACGGAATCCAGGCGGACACTCTCCACTGCGTCCGGGTCCGCAGCAACCTCCACCAGACCGGTCGGATCAACGAGGGTGACCTTGACGCCATAGTCCCATTCGAACCTGCGGATGAGCTCCTGTATGCCCGCCATCCGCATGCCCACGCCGCACACACCAAGGAGCGCGCCCTTCTCGTCCTCCACCCGCGCATCTACAAAAACGGACCAAACGCCTCCTTGCAGCTCGTCAACGTTGACGTCCACGGCATACTGAACGCCCGAATCCACAAACTCCGGATACCACTTGTCGTATTCGCCTTCATCGGGATTGATTACCTTGTTTATCCCGTCTGGCGTGTAGTATCTTTTGCTGACGTCCGACACCACGAAGGCGGAATCGTAGTCAAGGCCGTTCTTGATACCCTGCAGGTACCCGCCAATCCGCGCGGCAGCCTGCTGCTCTTCCACAGCTGACTCTTGCGCAAGTGCCTCATCCATGAAGGTGTCGTTGGCCATCGTTCGCGTGACCGTGATGGGCTCGGAAAGCATGCCGTTGATGTGGTCGAAGACCTGCATGGCCAAGACCTTGTTGACCGATCGGACGTTTGACTGGTTTATGATGTGGAGCGACGCAAGCGAAACGATGGTGGACATGAGAAAGCTCACGAATACCACCACGAAGGTCTTGCGTATGCTCGGCTGCTTTTCCATGATATGACCCCCGATACGGTCATCAGTTTATTCTTGCTGATAATAACGCGAATAATAGCGTTCAGGCAAGTAGGCCGTTTGCAAACGCGGCCAGCACACGAGAGGTGGGGTGACGGGCGACTTGCCGGTTGACCGTCGATCGTCTACAATGCCTCATCCCCTCCGAGAGCAAGGAGACCCCATGAAGACTTATCACGTCGTTGCCGCCATCATCAAGCAGGATGACAGGATCTTTGCCACGCAGCGCGGCTACGGCGATTACAAGGACGGCTGGGAGTTTCCCGGCGGCAAGATTGAACCTGGCGAGACTCCCGAACAAGCCCTTGTGCGCGAGATTCGCGAAGAGCTGGACATGGAGATCTCCGTCGAGCGCCACGTGGTGGACGTCTCGTACGACTATCCCAAGTTCCACTTGGAGATGGCCTGCTTCCTCTGCTCGATTGCAAGCGGTGCGCCGCACCTGCTAGAGCACGAGGCGGCGAAATGGCTGCCAGCATCAGAGATTGATACGGTCGACTGGCTGCCTGCGGACGTCTTGGTCGTCGACGCGCTCAAGCAACAAGCGATCTGTGGGTATCAGCCCTCCCCTGACGTCAGGTAGTCATACAGTTCGTCTTTCACGGGGGAAAGCAGGTCGTACTCAATCTCCACTGCAGGGATTTGCGGCTTGTCGCCGTTTGGCATCATAATCGGCAGAAAGACACCGGTCGGACGCATCTCGCCCAGGTAGTAGAACTCCTTCGACTCCGAATCGTTCTTGTTTTTGCGCACAAAGAGAAACGTCCGCAGCCCCGTCTCTTCCGCATGCCGCAGGCGCTCAATGTCCTTGGAGTCCAGCCTTCTTCGGCTCTTTGAGATGGCAATTAGGCGAGAGGGGCTCACGAACCGATCGTGATACTTGGTCGTATCCGAAATATCGTCGCTCTTCTCGTAGTTGATAAACACAGGGAAGGTATTGGTATCCTCGTCGTAGAAGTACCCGCCGATGGAGTTGCCGTTCACGTTGCGCTTCCACTCCAGCAGACGGCACACGTCCTCGTATGTGTACTTCTGATATAGGACCAGGCTCGTGTGGTCGTAGTTCTCGGCGAAGCGCATCCCGTTCACAAAGATGCCGTAGTCGACGATTTCGGTAAGTTGCCTGCGGAACTCGTCATCCTTGAGGGCAGCCGCAAAGAGCCCGGAAACCTCGAAGTCGCCCTCCCCCTCCGCCAGAAACCTCGAGAGCGCAAACGTCTTTGCCTGCCCACCTGTGAGAAACGAGCCACTGAGCACTCCGCGCACCGAGCATGCCGCCACGGGAAGCGACGGCGATACCTCGCGAACGGCGCGCACATATCGCTCCTCGGAGACCTTCGGGTTGTCGAGGAGCAACTTGAGCAACAGCAGCTCCTGGACGCGCTTGCCCGCCCCGAGTTTTTGCGACACGTAGCGCAGCATCTGCTCCTGGACGTTCGAGAAGCACACCTTGTATTCCTTGTCGTACTTCGAGAGGAAGGCGTGATACGACCCCAGGCTCGTATTGCTGAAGATGAGCTGCGGGTCTATGGCCCCGTTCTCGTAGAAGTCCATGAGGGAGGGTATGCGACCGAGCATGTTTTTCAGCGTGTCGTACTCGCTGCGGATGAGCCGAATCGAGCCGAACCTCTCCTCGTCGAGCAGCCGGTAGATCCGCCTCTCGGAGACCTCGTCGAAGTTGATGGTCGAGCATCCGGGTATGATGCGATTGCCCTCTTGGATGAATCGACGCAGGTTGTCCTTGTTGTAGGTACGATCGCCGGAGAGGGCGATAGGAATGAGGTAGCTCTTTTTGTAGTTGCCGATGAAGTCGAGCACCAGCACATAGTCCTTGCCCTCGTGTCGGCGAAGGCCGCGACCGAGCTGCTGCACAAAGATGATGGCCGACTCGGTCGGGCGCAGCATGACGACGAGGTTGACCGACGGAATGTCCACGCCTTCGTTGAAGATGTCCACGGTAAAGATGAACTCGATCCAGTCCGCCCGCTCGGTGCGGTCGCACTCCAATCGCTCGATGGCATCCTCACGCTCTTGGTCGGATGACGAGCCGTCCAGCGCCACCGAACGATAGCCCCTCTCGTTGAACATCCGCGCCAGCCGATGCGCCTCTTCGGTCCGCGAACAGAACACAAGGCCACGCCGCACCGAGTCCACGTCGTAGGTCTCGAGCTGCTCCAACACGTGGTCCACGCGGCTCTCGGACGTCAGCTTCGCGAAGTCCGCGACCTCGTCGATCTCCTCGCCGTCAACCATCAAGTCGTGGATGCCGAAGTAGTGGAACGGGGCGAGCATGTCCGCCTCCTGCGCCCGCTGGAGCGTGATCTGGTAGGCGATGTTGTTATGAAAAAAGTCATATACGTTGAAGTCGTCATTGCGAGCTGGCGTCGCCGTCATGCCCAGCATGAAGTCGGGCTCGAAATGGGTGGCGATGCGCTGGTAGCTGCCAGCGCCAACATGATGCGCCTCGTCAAACACGACATAGTCGAACGTACGAGGGCCAAACTCGTCCAGATGCCTCGAGAGCGATTGAACAGTGCAGAACAGATAGTCCGCATCATGGTCCCTTTTGTTGCCGATGTAAAAGCCAAGCCTCCTGCTCGGGTCGACCACGCGCGAAAAGCTGTCCATGGCATCCTTCGCGATACGCTCGCGATGCACGACGAAGAGCATGCGACGCGGGCTCACCGCAGCGACGTCGAAGGCTGCCAGATATGTTTTTCCCGTACCTGTGGCAGAGATGAGCAGGGCACGATGTGCTCCCCTTCCGCGCAAGCGCTCGAGGTTTGCCAGCGCCTCTACCTGCATCTTGTTTGGCACGATACGCGCTTTCTGGGCGATTGTCGTGGCAACCTCGAAGGGACCGGAACTCTCACGGGTGTGATACGAGTCGCGTGGAGCCGGCCGCTGCCAACTCTCGCGATAGTGGGCGAGCCAGTCGTCGGTCACAGGCTGGGTGTTCGGCGCGGTCCACAACCGCTCGAACTCCCGCCTCGTTGCCTCGCAAATGGAGCCTTGATCATAGGTCTTTATCAAGAGGTTCCATTCCGAATTGGCGAGCAGTGCGCCCTGCGTGAGGTTCGAGCTGCCCACCACGAGCGTGCACATGCCGTCTGAGTCAAACAAATACCCCTTGGAGTGCAGCGACCCCTCAAATATGCGTAGCTCGATGTTCGAAAAGGCCATGAGGCGAGCAAGGGCGTCGGGATCGTTGAAACCCAGGTAGGTGCTCACCAACACCCTCCCCGGAACTTCTCGCCGCTCCAATTCGAGCAGCGTGTTCATGAGCACCGTCACGCCGTCTTTGGTAACAAACGCAACCGAAATGTCGAATCGCTTGCAGCGCTGGAACTCCACCTCCAGAGACGAGAGCACGTTTTGCGACGCTGCCTTGTCGTTAAACAGAAGCTTTGGGACGTACGCCGCCGACGGGTGCGCCTCCCCATCCATGAAGCCGGTCTGCAGCGAGCGCAGATACTCTTGCTCGTGTTCATCCGAGACTGATGCAACATGGCGGTCGAAAGCTTGAATGCTGTATCCCAGCCTGCGTAGTGTCTGTCTGCGATTCTGGTCCGTGGTCATGAATGCTCCTTGGGTTTGGTCATTCCATGCCAGGATACTTAGGCGCACAGACGTGGACATCCTTTGATCCATGGCCGGATCGAACGCCTCCAGGAGTGGATCCCACGTGACAAGTCGCCTGTCACTTTGTCACATAATAATGATAGGATGAGCTACGTTGGCGAACGCAAACGAAAGGTTTGAACCATGAGCAACGAACTCAACCTCACGAAGGACCAGGAGCAGCGAATCGCAAACGCGCAGACGCCCGAGGAGAAGGCGCACGTCCTTGCCGAGGCAGCCGGGATTGCAGGCGACGTCATCGACCTGTCCGACGACGAGCTTGACAACATCAGCGGAGGCCGCTGGATGCCGAAGGACAGGAAAGACGCAAGCGAGATGCTTTCGATTATCAGGAATATCGCGAATGAGTTCGGTCCCGAGGTCGCGCGGATCTCAGCGGAAGAGATGGATCTCTGCCAGACGATTCCTGACGGCGCCTCCACCCAGTACATCCTGCGCACGCTGAAGAAGATGTGGGGCAACGACCTTGGGAGCCGCGGATAGACAACCGAGGACTCAGGCACAAAAGGGCAGCTCTTTCGCGTGGCTACCGGTCAATTCGGATTGGAGGACCGTTACGCCTTGCGGCTAGCGGTCCTCTTCCTCTTCATCGCGACCATCCAGCAAAGCACCACGACGCACTCCTCCAGTGCCCGACTCGTACCATTCCATGAGGGTCCAAGGCTGGCAGGCGTATAATGCCCCCCATGGAAGCAGACGCCGCAAACATACTCAGCAACGTGAGTGACCGCCGTTCGTTTCGCGCATGGCTCGAACAAAACCACGCCACCGCGAGCGGATGTTGGGTTGAGGTCAGGCGCGGCCGACCCACAGACGATGAGACGTTCTGGTACCTTGACGCCGTCGAGGAGGCGCTCTGCTTCGGCTGGGTTGACAGCATCCACAAAGAGATCGGCGGGGTGCGCATGCAGCGCTTTACGCCCCGAAAACCCAGGAGCCCCTGGACCGAGCTCAACAAGGAGCGCGTCCGCCGGCTCGAGAAGCTCGGGCTCATGACCGACGCGGGAAGGGCCGTCTTGCCTCCCATGGGGCCGCGCAGCTTCAAGGTGGACGACGACGTGGAGGCCGCGCTCAAGGCGGCGAGGTGCTGGGCGAAGTTCAGGCGGTTCCCTCCCCTGTACCAGCGCATCCGCGCGTACAACGTGGCCTTCTACAAGTCGCGCAACCCGCAGGCGTACGAGAAGGCTCTCGCGAACCTCATCGCCCACACGAAGCGCGGCGAGATGTACGGCGAGTGGAGCGACTACGGGCGGCTCCTCGACTACTGAGGCTTTGCAACCTGCCAGCAGCCAAACCCGAGCCGGCACAACAATCAAGCAAAACTGCCTCCCGGACCCCCCGACGCACGGGCGGACAGTCAAAAAGCGGTCCGATGGCTGAAAGTGCGCTTATTGTACGACGGATTCGGGAAGCGGCGAGTACAGAGGGCCCCTGCGGCCCGAAATCCTGCGCATTCTCCAGCCGATACTCGGACAACTCCAATTCCGTCGTACAATAAGCGCACTTCTGACCAACCGGAGCGTCGGAAAACCTGAAAATAGCTCTCTGCCCCGCCTACGCGCGGCTCATGTGCCCCGCGAGGGCTGACTTTTTGGGTCATCCGTACTCCTGCTCAGAAGAAGGTCACAACAAATTGCGGGGGCTCAGATGCCCGAGATGAGGGCGCACCTTTGCCGGGGCGACCGGAATCGCAAGCGACGTCATCGACATCCCTCGACAACGAGCTTGACATGTGGGGGCAACGACCTTGGCAGCCGCGGATAAACAACCGAGGTTCTAGGCACGCGAGGATAGCTCTTTCGCGTGACCGCCGGTCACGGCAGGTCATGGCGACCCCAAGTTTTCAACAACGCCCTTGACGGGGCGGGACCGGAGGCGCATAATGCGATTGACGGCAAAGCCCGAGGTGGATACCGGGCGACGCCTCAATTCGGATTGGAGGACCGTTACGCCTTGCGGCTAGCGGTCCTCTTCCTCTTCATCGTGGCTATCGTCCGAGGCCTTGGGATGGATCCTCAAAAGCTCCCTCACGAGCAGCGCCACCGCGGTGGCAAACTCGATAAGCTTTATCATCAGCTCCATGGGCAATCACCTCCTTTCAGGGAGGCGCCACCCGGTCACGGGACTTGCTCGCCGCCAACCGCGTTGAAAACTATAGCATGTTCTGCAGTAATTGTGGAAAACTTTTCAACATTGACGAGGGGCCACTACTTGAGAGAAAGGCCGTGCGGTGTTGTCGTCGTCCAGCAAAGCACCACGACGCGGAAAGGGCTGTCAAAAAAGCGGCTCGATGGCTGAAAATGCGCTTATTGTACGACGGATTCGGGATGCGGCGAGTACAGAGGGTCCCTGCGACCCGAAATCCTGCGCATTCCCAGGGCTATACTCAGCAAATCCCAATTCCGTCGTACAATAAGCGCACTTCTGACCAATCGGAGCGTCGGAAAACCTGAAAATGGCTCTCTGCCCCGCCTACGCGCGGCTCATGTGCCCCGCGAGGGCTGGAGCTTAGGTTGGTAGGATGGCCGCCGGTGTGTTCTTAGCGGCCTAACTCTCCTCCTTGATTTTGATCCGGTTGCGTTTGCAGGTAATGCGGTAGGAGAATTCGTCGCCATCATCTTCTACGTCGAAAGAGATCTCGCCTCTCGGCTTGTTAGCGCCCTTTCTTCTTGCATACGAGCTTGTGCTCGCCCTTGGTGAGGCTCAGTTCGTGCTCCTCCAAATCGCCATGCCTGACGCTGCCGACATCTTCTCCGTCTACCTCTATCTCGACATCATACTTGCTGAGGGCGAGATTCCGCTTGCAGTCGATGACGAGTTGCACGGTGTACCGCGCGCTCGTTGGCGCAGCCTTCTCGTCGACCTTCTCGTCTTCTGCGTCAGCGGCTTCCTCTTCCAGTTCCTCTTCCAGCTCCTCCTCGAAGTCAGAAGATTCCTCGCGCTGAGTGGCAACGACTTCGCTGCTCGTGTTCTTCGTCTTGCTCTTGCTGTTGGACGGAGTATTCACCCATCCGATGTAGATAATCCACGCGATGACGATGATGGCATAGCGGATAATGGGCTTCAAGTCCTTCTTTTTGAGCATGATGATGGTAAGGGGCACCGGAAAGACGAAGATCCAACCCAAGACCCACAGCCACGTGCGCCTCTTCTTCGCGGGCGTCGGCTGGGAAGCAGGTTGGTCAGCAGACCTTTGAGCAGCTTCGGCGATTGCCCGCTGCCTCCCCTTCTCGAATCGGTAGCCGGCATCCTCGACATCGCCGTAGTCCACCACGTGCTCGACTCGTTGCACCTCATCGTCGACGTATATTTGCGCCCCACAGTATGAGCAGTAAACCTGTCGACAGCTTGAGTCAATCTCAAGACTGCCTCCACAAGACGGGCAATTCAGTACGATGAGCTTCATGTTCAACCTCCCGGTTGCGCTGCGTCCATACGCTGCTCAGAGTCACTTCCGTCTGCGTTTTGTACTGCGTTCAGACAATGTCTAGGATAGCAGACCGAGCTCCACTCCCGCAGATACTTGATGGGATATGGCAGCACGGTCGGGTTGTCCATCCTCACGAACGACACGTCGAGCATCGGCAACAAGTCCCGCGCAAGCGACCGCGAACTCCCCACGGGAACCACTTCACGCAGAATCGAAGCCTTGTGCGTCATGTTGTACTCTTGCCCGAGCGAGAACAAGCCCGCTCTGTAATACGTCCTCCCGTCATCCGCCGTACAACAGGCAACGTCCACCGCATCGTCGAAGTAGCGCCTGATGCCATCGACACTTCGACTGATTGCACACTTCAGAGGCTTCCCAGCCTTGTTGAGGCGAGGCTGTTCCTCATGCAGCAGCAAGTCTTCCTCGATGCGTTCGAACGAAGGCACCCCAAAGAGGTCTGTGCGCATAACGATGTTCACGTCACCCGATGGACTTCTCGCCACGAATTCCGCACCCTTCGCCTGGGCAAGCACCTCAACCAAATCCCGAACATCAGGACTGGCACCGATGGACATAAATGGCCCCGAGAAGTGCATGCACCCGCGCTCATCAATCTTCACGAAGAAGTATTGCTCAAGCTCATCCACCTGGCAGACGATACCAAACGTCCAAGTCCCGAACGCCCAATCCACCAAGCCAACTCTCCCTTCAGATACGTCAAGCTTGATGGCAAGCTCCTTCAAGGCGCAGCGAATGGATGGCCGCCATGTTCTCACCTTCTTTTGAAACGCGTCGGGTGTCATATGCTGCACGATGAGGCCCGGCAAGTCGTCATCATGTGGGTCATGCGCTTCGTCCCCATAGTACGTATCTGGTTGTATGAGCCGGATGTTGAGGGAGTCCGGGTCAAGCACAGATGCCACGCTGGCCTCAAGGCCAAATCGTCCCACCGCAACGCCAACAACCTCTTCCGCGCAAGTCTGCAATTCTCCCGTCTCGTCAACCACAACTATTCGCTGGCCAGCCAATCGCGCCTTGACCAACT